>NZ_JBHVFQ010000059.1:0-1180 GCF_042801555.1 Isoptericola sp. NPDC057559 | reverse complement strand
CTCAATTACAGCATCTTTTGAAACTCTTCCAAATTCATTGTGTTTTGTAAAATGTTCGGCTAATAACTCTAGCTTTTTAAATGTTTCAACAGTAATTCGAGGTCCAATTTGTTTTTTCTCTTCCATCCAAACACACTCCTAACAAGTTGTTAACATAATTCTAACATTGGAAATAATAGAATTCAAGAACAGAAAAAAGAAGCACACTCGGAATGATATTTCGTTTCCTTTTGATTCCGAGCCTCCACCCCTTACAATCCCCAAAGGCAACCGACAAGGGAAAATTCGTCCCTTATCGGCACCTCCGGAAATTGTACAGCAAGGGGTCACTCCCAATAAAAAGACTACGACATATAAAACAGGTTTAGCTTCAGAGAAAAAGAGCATAAGGAAACTCGGTGCCACCCTAAAAAAAAGGGTGTCAAACAGGCTGTGCCTGTTGAGTTTCTATGCTCTTAGAACAGGTGCCGTTTTTGAAGCCAAAGATATAGCATAGATACCCCATAGATATAGCAGGGATATACCAAAATATCTCTAGAGATACGGGTATCTATGCTATATCTCTCTACAAGATTCCTCCACACGCTTGACGGAAATGCTTCAGCATTTTAGCACTCACTCGACAGAGTGTATAAGTGCGCCATTCGGAATTTCAAAGCTTCAAATTTCACAGAGAGTGCCCATTTATACACACCCCCTAAATCGTGGTGTGACAATGGGTTCTCGCCGGCTCGAAATCGGTTTGTCATTCTGACAAATAACCCTTCGGGAAATAAAAAAAACGGCTCCATAAAGAGGAACCGTTTTGCTTCAAAAATCACGTTTTGTGTTATACTGGAGAAACGAAATTGTGTTTTCAAAATTGTCATTTTCGACATGATAACTTTTCTCGTAGTGTGGTTTTGCCGAACCCACTACTTTTTTTATGTCTCCGAACTTCATTTCTTCCCGTTCCGGCTTAACAATCCCTTTTGATTTTCGATACATATTCATTCCGGAAGGATACATGTGCAGCCGTCCGCCTTTTAAAAATTTCTTTTCCCGACCTTCTACGATCTTTGTTTGCACCTCACAGCCCTCTGAAGCCACTTTTAAGGCTGTTTCCCTGTCTTGGACATCTTCTAGGTCTATATCAGTCAAATAAGCGCTCAAATAGGCTCCTATGTTGTCTATATCCTTT
>NZ_JBHVFQ010000058.1:0-3161 GCF_042801555.1 Isoptericola sp. NPDC057559 | reverse complement strand
GTTCGGCCGCGCGACCGAGGCCGAGCAGGACTTCGTCCGCCGCCTCGTGGTCGGCGAGCTGCGCCAGGGCGCGCTCGACTCGCTGCTGCTCGACGCGATCGCGGCCGCGGCCGACGTCCCCCTGCCGGACGTGCGGCGCGCCGCGATGTTCAGCGCCCTCACCGGGCCGATCGCCCGCGCCGCGCTCGACGGCGGCGCCCCCGCCCTGCAGGCGTTCCGCCTCGAGCCCGGCCGCCCGGTGCGGCCGATGCTCGCGGCGTCCGCGCCCGACGTCGCCGCCGCCCTGGAGCGCTTCGAGGGCGCCGCCGTCGCCGCCGACACCAAGCTCGACGGCATCCGCGTGCAGGTGCACCGCCGCGGGGACGACGTCGTCGTGTTCACCCGGTCGCTCGACGACGTCACGGAGCGCCTGCCCGAGGTCGTGGCGGTCGCGCGGTCGCTCGACGTGCGGACCGTGGTGCTCGACGGCGAGGCCATCGCCCTCGACGACGCCGGCCGGCCGCGCCCGTTCCAGGAGACCGCGGCCCGCACCGGCAGCCACGACGCCGAGGCCGGCAGCGCCGCCGTGCCGCTCAGCGTGCGCTTCTTCGACGTGCTGCACCACGACGGCACCGACCTCATCGACGCGCCCGCCGCCGAACGGCTCGCCGTCCTCGAGCGGGTCCTTCCGCCCGAGGTGGTGGTGCCGCGCCTGGTGTCCGCCGACGTCGGCGAGGTCGAACGGTTCTTCGCCGACACCGTCGCCGACGGCCAGGAGGGCCTCGTCCTCAAGGACCTCGGCGCCCCCTACGCGGCGGGGCGCCGCGGCGCCGGCTGGGTCAAGGTCAAGCCGCGGCACACCCTCGACCTCGTCGTGCTCGCCGTCGAGTGGGGCTCCGGCCGCCGGAAGGGCTGGCTGTCGAACATCCACCTCGGCGCCCGCGACCCCGCCACCGGCGGCTTCGTCATGCTCGGCAAGACCTTCAAGGGCATGACCGACCAGATGCTCGCCTGGCAGACGGAGCGGTTCACCGAGCTCGCGACGTCTCCCGCCGACGGGTCGGAGTACGTCGTGCAGGTGCGGCCCGAGCAGGTGGTGGAGATCGCCTTCGACGGCGTCCAGCGCTCCACCCGCTACCCCGGCGGCATGGCCCTGCGGTTCGCGCGCGTCGTCCGCTACCGGGCCGACAAGACCGCCGCCGAGGCGGACACCATCGACGGACTGAAGACCTCCCTGGGCGGGGAGCGCTGAACGGCACATCCGCCCTGCGTTGCGGGCTGGTCCGGTGCGGGCCCGGGGAATCAGCTAGCGGCGGCGAGGAACGTCTCGACCGCGCCGCGCGACCGCAGGTGGTGGAAGTCCAGGTGTGCGTGGGTGGGGTCGGCCATTGCCGTGCAGTACAGCTCGGGGTAGCGCCCTACCTGGTCCCACGACCGGCGCACGATGCCGTCCTTGCGCCAGGGCGCGAGGACGTCGCGCCACCGCTGGCGGTTGCCGGTGCTCGGCCAGAGCTCCGTGCGGTCCACGGCGCGGGCCAGCGTGCGCCCGTACACCTGGGCAATGACGACCTGCTTCGGCGGGTCGAGCCAGACGACGGCGTCGGCCCGCGCCCAGATCTCGGGTTGCAGGGCAGTGGTGTAATTGCCGTCGATCACCCACGCGTCTCCGGCGATCTCGCGCCGGGCGTCCGCCAGCAATTGCTCGTGCGGGCGGGGCGTCCAGTCCGGGCCCCAGAACAGCGCGTCCAGCTCCACGCGCCGCACGCCGAGCCGTGCTGCCAGCTCCCGGGAGACGGTGGACTTACCCGACCCCACCGCCCCGACCACCGACACCCTGCGCACCCGCAGAAATCTAACAGGGGCAACGGGTTGTCGAGCGAGGAGAACACCGGGATGCGCAGCAGTGGCCCACACGGGGCCTGGGCGAGGCAGTCGGACCCGCTATAGCTGCCCGCGCTGATGGCTTCGTCAGGTGTCAGAAGTCGGCCGGGGTGACACCGAGCTCGGCCCGCATGGCTTCGCTCTCCACCTCGGGCAGCCACGTCACGGTGTACCTACCGCGGTGCGGACCGTCGTCCTCGACGTACTCGCCCGCACGGATCGACGCGACGACGCTCCACGGCGGGTAGTCCTCGACCCGCTCCCGCTCCCCGTCCGCCCACACCACCACGAGCCAGACCTGCTGCTGCACCGTCAGCGGGCGGCCCGGGGACCAGAAGGTGCCCAGCATCGTCGCGACGTGGCCGGCGACCTCGCCGTCTCGCCGCAGGACGAGGCACCCGCCGTCGAAGACGTCGAGCGAGGGGTCATGCTCCCGCGTGAACACCAGCGCATCGTGCCACCTCTCCGCACGCACCATCGCCGCGCACCGGGACGACAAGACCGCCGCCGAGGCGGACACGGTGGACACCGTGCGCGCCTTGGCGGCGGTCGTCGGGAGATCGGCCGGCTGAGCCGGCGGTCGTCGGCGGGCGGGCGTCAGCTCGCGCGGCGCTGGCGGACCCAGATCAGCGCGCCCGCGCCCGCGCCGAGCAGCGCGACCGCGGCCATCGCGAAGCCGAGCACCTGTGCGCCCGTGACGGGCAGCGAGTCCGGGGCCGCGACGGCCGCCGACTGCTCCTGCGCGCTCCCGACCGTCCCGTCGCCCGTGCTCACCTCGTCCACGACGGTCGCCGCGTCCTCGTAGTCCGCGCCGCCCATGCCCGGGGTCGAGCCGTCGGTCGGCGCCGTGGGGAGCGCGGACGGCTCGTCCGACGGCGTGGGCTCGGCCAGGGTCTCGTCGACCGGCGTGCCGGGCTGCTCGGGCGTGCCCGGCTCCTCGGGGGCACCCGGGTTCTCCGGCTGCTCGGGCGTGCCCGGCTCCTCAGGGGTGCCCGGCTGCTCCGGCTGCTCCGGCGTGCCCGGCTCCTCAGGAGTGCCAGGGTTCTCCGGCGGTGTCGTCTCCTCGCCCGTGGGCGGGGTCGTCTCCCCGGACTTCGGCGCGTCCACGTACGCCACGGCGTAGTGGCTGATGCCGCGGCAGATGTTCTTCCCGCCCCGGTTCGTGGTCGGGTAGGCGATGACCAGCTCGGCGACCGGCGTGTCGAGGGTGACGATCTTCGGGCCCTCGCCCTGGTTCGCCGAGCCCGACTTGATGCAGTACGCCGAGATGAGCTTGCCCTCGGGGGCCACGAGCTTCACCG
>NZ_JBHVFQ010000057.1:0-3840 GCF_042801555.1 Isoptericola sp. NPDC057559 | reverse complement strand
CCGGAGGCGTCCCCGTCGTTCTTCCACGGCTTCGCGACCCACCCGCAGGTGCTCGCCCGGTCCCTCGTGGCGCTCGCGGACGTGACCGCCACCCGGTACTTCCAGCACGCGCCGACCTCGCAGCGCGACCCGGTGCTCACCGCCCACGGCGACCGGCTGCGCGCCGAGGTCTTCTCGGCCTGCAACGGCGTCTACGCCCGCCTGGACCTCCTCGGCGACGGTCTCGACGGCGGCGAGATCGGCTCCGGCACCACCAACGTGGACCTCGGGCCCGCCACGCGGCGCGCCCTGACCGGCGTGGGCCGGGCGGAGCTGCTCCACCTCGACGTCGGGGTGGACGGGCTGCGGGTGGCCACGCCCGACGAGCAGGTGGTGGAGCGCCCCGTCGAGATGCCGCCGCGCTGGGTGCGGGCGCTCGGCAACGCCGCCGAGCTCCACCACGGGCTGGCCCCGGTGCTGCGGCTCGACGGCGCCGCGGCGCGGTCCTTCGTGGCCTCGCTGCCCGCGGCGACCTCGACCGCGCGGTCGGGCTGGCTCACGGCCGCCCCCTCGGGTGCGCGGCTCGCGCCGCGCCGCTCGGCGGGGTCGGTGCACGTGAGCGGCCTGCACCGCCTCGCCGCGCTCAAGCGGCTGCTGGTGCACGTGCGCGGCGTGACCGTGCACGGCCCGCCCGACGGCGGCGAGGGCCCGGCGCTGGTGGAGGTCGCGCTCCCCGGGGCGCGGGTCAGCGTGGGACTGACCGCCGAGGCGTGGCGCGGGCACTCCGGGGAGGGCTCCCTGCTCGAGGGGCTCGCCGCCCCCGAGGCCTCCGGCGACGCCGACCTCGTGGGCGCCCTCCTCGCGTTCGAGCCCGTCGTCGACGTCGCGTGCCTGGCCCGCGGCTCGGCCCTGGACGAGGCCCGCGTGCGCGCCGCGCTCGCCGTGCTCGCGGCCCAGGGCAGGGTGGGGTGGGACGCCCACGACGCCGCCTGGTTCCACCGCGAGCTCCCGGACGACCCGGACCGCGCCGAGCGCGACAACCCGCGCCTGCGGGCCGCCCGTGCCCTCGCGGCGAGCGGGGGCGTGCGGCCCGACGGCGACGGCTTCCTCGTGCGCGGCAGCGGCGGCGACCACCGCGTCCGCCTCGCGGCCGGCGGCGGCGTGCAGGACGCGTGCACCTGCACCTGGTACCTGCGGCACGGCGGTGACAGGGGCCCGTGCCAGCATGTGCTCGCGGCCCGCCTGGACGGTGCCGCGCCGCCGGCCGAGGGCCGCACCACCGACGAGAGGACCCCGCACCCGTGAGCTCCGTGCCGCGCGTGGACACCGCCCTGGCCACCCCCGCCCTCGCCCGCGCGGTCGAGATCTTCCGGGAGCTCGGCTGGGACGGCGCCGACCCGCAGGACGCCCTGACCCTGCCGCTCGGCTCGCCGGAGCAGCGACGCGCGGCCCTCGCCGGGCTGCGGCGCGGCCCCTGGCGCCGCCATGTGGTGCCGGACGTCCCGGTCACCCTGGGGAGCCTGCACGACGGGGACGACGACGCCTGGGGCTGGGCCGCCGCCACGGACGTCGACCTCGGGCTCCTCACCCTGTTCGCCGTCCGGCAGGGCGTGGACGCCGCGCGGGCGGTCCGGCTCCTGACGGACGCCGAGGGCCTGTCGGACGACCTCGTGGCGCGGGTGGTGTCCACCCGCGGGGCGGACTTCGCGGCCCGGTTCGTCGAGCGCGCGGGGACCGCGTCCTCGCGCTGGGGCGACTTCTCGACGATGACAATGGGCGGCGTCCAGGTGCTGCTCGTGCACCGGCTCGGCCTGGACGTGCCGGACGACGCCGAGTATCTCCGGGACTGGGCGGCCTACGCCGCCGCGACGCTCCCGGGGGCCCCGGAGGAGTGGCCGGGACACTGGCGGCCCCTGCCGGCGGACCTGCTGCGGCCCCGGTACGCCGAGCACGCCCGGGCGGCGGTGGCCGCCGGGCTGCCGCCGGCCGGCCCGTTGGGGCGGACCGTGGCGGCGGCCGTCGACGCCGGCTGGGTCGCCCGGGAGGAGGCGGCGGACCTCGCCTTCCAGGCCCTCGACGCCGCGGTCCGGCCGGGAGACCGCAGGTCGTGGACCGCCGTCCTCGCGGCGCCCGCGACCGCGCGCATCCCGGGCCTCGCGGTGACGCCCACCGAGGTCCTGGCGCGGGCGGACCTGCTGGTCGGCGTGCTGGCCACCGGCGAGGCGCCGCTGGTCGAGGCGTTCGCGCCCGCGCTGGTCGCAGGGGTCGACGACGCGACGCTCGGGGACGTCCTCCTGGTGTCGCTCGCCGTCGGCACCAAGAAGGCGCAGCGCGTCGTCCTCGCGGCCGCGGCACGCCGGGCGGAGGCGGACGGGGGCGCCGGGCCGGAGGTCGTGGAGCTCGTCCGGGACCGCGTCGCCGAGCTCGCAGCGGGCCGTGACCCGGCGGTGGCGCGGGCCGCGCGCGCCGTGCTGGACGCCTGGGGCCTCGCCGCTCCGGCCGCCGTGCAGGCGGAGCCGGCCGCCACGGCACCCAGCCGCTGGCGCCCCACCCCGCCGGTCTGGACGCCGCCGCGCTTCGCACCCCCGGAGGCGACCGGCGCGGCGATCACCGCCGCGGCCGCCGCGCTCACCCGGCAGCCGGAGGGCGCCGCCGACCTCGCCCTCGAGACCTTCCTGCACCTGGCCGTCCGCGTCGCCCGGCGCGACCCCGAGGAGGCGCGCACCGCGCTGCGCGGCGTGGGGCGGTCCTGGCAGCAGGGGCTCGGGCCGGTGCACGCGTGGGTCCACGGCGAGCGGCCGGAGCACGGGCTCGACGCGAGCGGCTCCGCGCACGGCGTGCTGCGCGCCCGCGACCACGCGGTCTTCGAGCGGCTGGGCGAGGTGCCGGCCCTGCTGTCCACGCCCAGCCGCGTGGACCTGAGCGTCGACCCCGCCGACCTGGCCGACCGGCTGGGGGCCTACGCGGCCGCGGGCGCCCCCGCGCTCGAGGCCGACCTCCTGCTCGCCCTCACCCGGCTGGACGTCGCCACCGCGACGCCCGAGGTGCTCGACCGGCTGCGCGCCCTCGAGGTGCCGGTCCAGGGCCAGCGCGGCCGGGACCTGCGGCTCCTGGCCGGCCCCGTCGCCGTCGCGTACGTCGCCGACCCGGTCCCCGAGCCGGAGCTCGTCCGCGACGAGCGCTGGGACTGCTGGCGCGCGGACCAGGTCGTCCTGCCGCGCTCCCTGCGCGGCTTTCCCCGCCGCATCGACACCCGCGGCTACGCGGGCCACGACGCCTTCACGGTGTTCCCGGGCTGGGGCGAGGCGGCCGTGGAGGGCCTCGTCCACAGCGAGGACCCGGCCCTCGGCGTCACGCTGCGGCAGGCCGCACGCCGGGCGACGCCGTTCGGGCCGGCGGGTGCCGTGAACCTCTTGGGATCCCAGCGCCGCGTCCACGACCGCGCCGCCGAGGACGCCTCCGCCGCCGTGCTCGAGGCATGGGACCGCGGCCTGCTGCGCCCCGGCGTCGCCGACGCGGCGTTCCTGGACCTCCGGACCACGCCGCGCGCCCTCGCGGCGTTGGCGACGGCGATGGTCCGCCTCGCCGACGAGGGGCTCGCCTCCGTGGTCTGGCCCGTGCTCGACGGGCTCCTCGCGGCCTCGCAGGACCGGACCCGTCTGCTCGCGGGCACGGCGGAGCTCGCCGAGGCGATGCTCGTGCTGGCCCCCGACGCGGCCGCCGCCGTCGCGACCGGGGTCGCCGGCCCGGCGGTCGTCGCCGTGCCCGGGCTGCGCCGGCTCGCCGCACGGCCGGGGTCCTCGCGGGCCGTCGTCGCCGCGCGGGAGGCCGTGACGGCGCTCCCGCCGGCACCCCTGGAGC
>NZ_JBHVFQ010000056.1:0-3858 GCF_042801555.1 Isoptericola sp. NPDC057559 | reverse complement strand
ACCTCGGCCTCGGCGCGGAGCGCCGCGGGATCACGACCGACGGGGTCGTCGGGGACGGGCCGCACGGCTCGGCGGGGTCCGCGACCGGCGACTTCGACTTCTACCGCGTGGACGCGGCGCGGGGAGAGACCCTCACGGTCGACCTCGCCCCGGAGGACGGGCTCGCCCCGAACGCGCTGCTGTACGACGCCGACGGGGAGCTCCTGGTCGGCGCGCAGGACATGACCGGCGACGGCGCCGTGCACCTGGCGCAGCGCCTGGAGACCGGCGGCACCTACTACGTGGCCGTCGGCGCCTACCTCCCGGGCGACCCCACCGACCCCGCCTCCGGGCCGGGCGCCATCTCCGAGGGGCCGTACTCGATCGACGTCACCCTGCACGCGCGCGGCGCGGCGGACACCGACGTGTACGCGGTGCCGTTGCGGCGCGGCGACGTCGTCGGCGCGTCCGTCTCGGGGGGAGCCCGCCAGGTGGCGATCCACGAGCTGGACGGCGACCTCGTGCAGTCCTCGGCGAGCGACCCCGGGCCGATCTACCCGGACTCGTCCCCGCTGCCCCGGGGCGGGAACGCCACCACCAACCACGTCGTCGACCGCACCGGGGTCTACCTCGTCGCGGTGTCCGACGGCTCCGGCGACTACGAGCTCACCGTGGGCGCGCACCGGGCACCGTCGGCGCGCGGCGCGCAGCCGCAGACCGTGCTGCTCGACTTCGGCGGGCCGTCGTTCGACAACCGCGTCTTCGGGGCCGCGGTCACCGATCCCGGGGTGCGCGACGTCAGCCCGATGCGCGACTTCCTGCCCCGCTGGGGGCTCACCGCGGCCGACGAGCGCGCCGTGGTGGACGCCACGACCGAGCTCGTGCGCCAGGTGCTGCGCGACGAGATCCCCGGCTCCCGGGTGCGGGTGACCAACGACCTCGAGGACCCGGACCTGTGGGGCGAGCCGGGCGTGAGCCGCGTGATCGTCGGCGGCACGGTCGCCGAGGCGGGCATCCTGCCGGCGTTCGGGCTCTCCGAGTCCGTGGACCCCGGGAACTTCGCGCGCGAGGAGACGGCGATCGTCATGCCGGAGCCGATGAGCGGCGACCACCCCGCCTCGCTCGACCAGTTCCTCACCGCGGACAGCGACCGCGTGCAGGCCGTCTCGCAGGCGCTCGGCTACACCGCCGCGCACGAGATCGGGCACTTCGTCGGCAGCTTCCACACCGACGACCACGACGTCGCCACGAGCGTGATGAACACCGGCAACCTGCTGCACATGTTCGCGGTCGGGCCCGACGGCGTCGCGGGCACCGCCGACGACGACCACGTCGCGATGCGCACCGCCCGCTACGACCGCCTGCAGGGCATCTCGGGCGTCGAGGACACGGCGAGCAGGACCGCCGTCGCCCTGCGCTGACGGCCCTCTCGCCTCGCCGACGTCGGCCTCGGCCTCGGCCTCCGGCACCCGGACGACCGCGGCGGCCGGCGCGACCCCGAGGGTCCCGCCGGCCGCCGCGCCCGTGCCCGCCGCCGCGTCGTCAGCCCTTGACGCAGAGCAGCGTGCGGAGCCGGGCGACCACCTCGACGAGGTCGGACTGCGCGGCGATCACCGCGTCGAGGTCCTTGTAGGCCCTGGGGATCTCGTCGAGCACCCCGGCGTCCTTGCGGCACTCGATGCCCGCCGTCTGGGCGGCCAGGTCGTCGAGGGTGAAGGTCTTCTTCGCCCTCGTCCGCGACATCCGCCGTCCGGCGCCGTGCGACGCCGACCAGTACGACTCCGGGTTGCCGAGCCCCCGCACGATGTACGAGCCGGTGCCCATCGAGCCCGGGATCAGGCCGAGGTCGCCCCGGCCCGCCCGGATCGCGCCCTTGCGGGTCACGACCAGCTCCTGGCCGTCGACCTGCTCGACCGCCACGTAGTTGTGGTGCACGTTCACGGCCTCGTCGAACCGGATCTCCCGGCCCGGGAACGACGCCCGCACGGCGTCGACGACGAGGGTCATCATCACCGCGCGCGACCGCGCCGCGTACTCCTGCGCCCACCACAGGTCGGCGAGGTAGGCGTCCATCTCGGGAGTGCCGCCGAGGAACACCGCGAGCTCGCGGTCCACCAGGCCCTGGTTGTGCTCCAGCCGCTTCGCGACGGCCACGTGCTGCTCGGCGAGCGTCTTGCCGATGTTCCGCGACCCCGAGTGGAGCTGGAGCCAGATCGAACCGGACATATCGGCACATAGCTCCACAAAATGGTTCCCGCCACCTAGCGTCCCGAGCTGCCGCCGCGCCCGACCCTCGATGTCCGACACCCTCCCGTGCAGCGCGCCGAACCGCTCCCAGAACGCGTCGGCGCCGCGAACGGCCTCGGCCGGGCCGTTCCCGGCGATGGAGCGCAGCCGGTGCGGGTCGACGGGCTCGGCGTGGGCGTGGAACCCGACCGGGATGGCGGACTCGATGCGCGACCGGACCGGGCCGAGGTCGTCGGGCAGGTCCTCCAGGGTCAGCGAGGTCCGCACGCCGATCATGCCGCAGCCGATGTCGACGCCGACGGCGTTCGGCGAGACGGCGTCGCGCATGGCGATCACGGAGCCCACGGTCGCGCCCTTGCCGAGGTGGACGTCCGGCATGACGCGCACGCCCTCGACCCACGGGAGCGCGGCGATGTTGCGCAGCTGGGCGAGGGCCGCGGGCTCGACCTCGTGCTCGTGGGCCCACATCAGCGTGTCGGCACGCGCCCCGCTCAGCGGGACGGGGAAGGCGTGGGTCGTGGTCGTGGTCGTGTTCTCGGTCATGATGGGCACCCCCTCCAGGTGGGTGCGTGGTGCGGTTCTTCGCGACGGCGCGCAGGCGGCGCGCCGTGGTGGGAGCCCTGCCCGCAGGACGACGAGAGCCGCCCTCGGGACGTGGTCCCAGGGGCGGCTCGGGTGGCCTGAGTCAGGTGTCGCTCAGGTCGTGCTCCCGCCCTCGGGACACTGCTTCTCGTATCGCGGCGCCTCGGGCCGCAGGGGCGCGGGCACGGCGAGACGCAGGCCGGCATCGGCCTGACGACGACACGTCGAACGGGTCACGGTCCCCTCCGGGGTGGGCGGTGGTCGCAGGGCTGTCCTGCGGACGGCGCCGAACGTAGCACCGGCATCGGCCCTCGCCCCACGGAATATCGGTAGGTTGGCCCGGTGAGCGATGCGGGGGGTGTGACGGGCGACGACGCGGCACCCCGCCGCGGGTACGCGAAGGGCGCGGCCCGCCGCGCGCAGATCCTGGAGCAGGTGCTCCGGATGGTCGCGGAGCACGGGGTCGACGCGTCGTCGCTCCGGTCGGTCGCCGAGGCGGTCGGTGTCTCGCACGCCACGCTGCGGCACTACTTCCCGTCCCGCGACGACCTCCTGGTGGCGGTCTACCGCGCGCACGAGGGGCAGCGCGACGAGAGCGGCGCGCCCCCGCCCTCGGCCGTCGGACGGATGCGCGAGAGCGCCGTGCTCAACCGCGACGTGCCCGGGCTCGTGCAGCTCTACACGACCCTCGCGGGCGACGCCGCGGGCGAGGGGCACCCGGTGACGCGGAAGTTCTTCCGGGGGCGCTTCGCGCGCATCCGCGGCGAGCTCGCGGAGAGCGTGCGCGCGGACCAGGCGGCCGGGCGCATCGACCCCGCCGTCGACGCCGCGGACCTCGCCGCGCTCGCGATCGCCGCGTCCGACGGCATCCAGGTGCAGTGGCTCCTCGACCCCGACGCCGTCGACGGCGCCCGCGTGCTCGAGCTGCTCGAGCGGTTGGTGCCGCCTCCGGCGGACGCGCCGCGGCCGTCCGACGAGCGGCCCGCCACGACCGGCGGCTGACCCGGCCGGGCCCTGCGACACGTGATCCCTCGCGCCGTCGGTCTCGAT
>NZ_JBHVFQ010000055.1:0-3998 GCF_042801555.1 Isoptericola sp. NPDC057559 | reverse complement strand
GTCCTGAGCCCGGTCGTGGGACCCGTCCGTCGCGGCGCCGAGCGGCCGGTCGGAGCGCGGGCACCGCCGTCGTCGTCGACGCCGTCCCCGGCGATCGGGCGGGCGGGACCCTGCCCCCAGGACGGCCGCGTCCCCAGGATCCCACCGCGCCGCCCCACCGCCGGCCCGGCCCGGCCAGGATGCCCGCATGACTCCCGTCCCCGGCCCACCGCTCCCCCGCCCGCCGGCCCCGCGCGCCGCGGGGCCCACACCGCCCCGCGCCCCGGGGCCGACGGAGCGCGGCTCGGCCGCGCCGCCCTCGGCGCCCGCCGGTCGCGGCGCACGGCGGGCCGCCCGGGCCGCCCTGCTCACCGCGCTCGCGCTGCTGCTCGGCGCCGCGCCCGCCGTGGCCGGAGCGGCGGGCGGTGGTCCGCGGCCCTCCCTGCGCGCAGACACCGTCCTCGGGACGCACGTCCGCGCCATGGCGGAGGCGGCGGGGACACCAAGCGCGGCTGGGACACCAAGCGCGGCTGGGACACCAAGCGCGGCTGGGACACCAGGCGCGCCGCAGGCGGCAGGGACGCCAGGAGCCCCGGAGGCAGACGTTGCGGACGCTGCGGGCGCGGGCGCTGCGGTAGCTGCGGGCGCTGCGGCGCCGGCGACGACGATCCACCACGCCCGCAGCACGGCGGACGGCACGGCGGACGGCACGGCGGACGGCACGGCGGACGGCACGGCGGACGGCACGGCCAACGGCACGGCCAACGGCACGGCGGACGAGCTCGCGGGCGACATCGCGGGCGACCTCGCGGGCGGCCTCGCACCGCGCGACGGCTGGTCGCGTCCCGTTCCGGGGTCGGTCGTGCACCCGTTCGACCCTCCCGCCGAACGATGGCTGGCCGGCCATCGCGGCGTCGACCTCGCCGCGGGTGCGGGCGACCCGGTGCGGTCCCCGGCGGCAGGGGTCGTCTCCTTCGCCGGCTCGGTCGCGGGCAAGCCGGTCGTCGTGGTCACGCACCCCGGCGGCCTGCGGTCGACCTTCGAGCCCGTGACAGCCTCTGTGGGCCGCGGCGACACCGTGGGCCGCGGCGAGGCGATCGGCGTCGTTGCCGACACCCCCGGGCACTGCGCGCCCGCCGGATGCCTGCACTGGGGCGTGCTGCGCGGTGAGGTCTACCTGGACCCGCTCGCGCTGCTCGGCGAGGACGCCCCGATCGTGCTGCTCCCCGGCGGCCCCTGAGAGACCACCGACGAGTACGGCGCGCCGCGACGGTCTCACCCTCGACCGGACTTCCGACGAAGGAGGAGACGCCATGGCCAAGGTGATCGCGGGGGCGACCGTCTCGCTGGACGGGTACGTGCAGGACGCCGACGGGGACTACGGCGCGCTGTACGCGGACTTCGGCTCGCTCGAGAGCAGCGCCTACATGCGGCAGCTGCAGGAGGAGACCGGCGCGGTGCTCATGGGCCGCCGCACGTACGACCTCGCCGAAGATCCCGACGGCTACGCGGACGGGTACGAGTTCCAGGTACCGATCTTCGTCGTGACCCACGAGCCGCCGCCCGTCGCACCGAAGCGCAACGACCGGCTCTGGATCACCTTCGTCCCGGACGGGGTCGCGGAGGCCGTCGCGCGCGCCGTCGAGGCCGCGGGCGACCTCGACGTGACCTTCATCGGCGGTGCCGAGGTGTTCGGCCAGCTCATGGCGCACGGTCTCGTCGACGAGCTGGCCATCGACGTCATGCCGGTCCTGTTCGGCGGCGGGGTCCGGCTGTTCGACGGAGGTGCCGGGTCCGTGCCGCCCGGCACCACCCTGGAGAAGGTGAGCGTCCAGGAGATCGGCGTCCGCACGTCCCTGCGTTACCGCGTCGTCCGGGACGGCGCGTAGGGCGAGCACCGGGCCCCGGGGCGCCGTCCGGGAAGCAGCTCGGGGGGCGTCCGACGGGAGGTCAGGCGCGGGGGAAGGCCTGCACGAACACCTTGCGGAGGCGCTCGTCGTCCACGTGGGTGTACCGCTGGGTCGTGCCGAGGTCGGAGTGCCCCAGCACCTCCTGGACGGACCGGAGGTCGGATCCGCCCTGGAGCAGGTGCGTGGCTGCCGAGTGCCGCAGGGCGTGCGGGGCGACGTCCTCGACCCCGGCCTGCGCGGCCAGCTGGTGCACGGCGTCGCGGACCTGACGCTGCCCCCACCGTCCGCCGCGCGCGCCGAGCAGGAGGGCGGCGCCGGACCCGGGCTGCACCAGCGCGGGCCGGCCGGCCGCGAGCCACTCCGACACGGCGCGCGCCGCCGGCACCCCGAAGGGCACGACCCGTTCCTTGCCGCCCTTGCCGAGCACCCGCACGAGCCGCTCGGTGAGGTCGACGGCCGGGACGTCCACCTGGACCAGCTCGCCCACGCGGATCCCGCTGCCGTACAGCAGCTCCGCCGCGGCCCAGGCGCGCAGCGCGGAGGGCCGGTCGTCGGGCTCGGCGGCGTGCGCCGCCTCGCGGGCGGTGTCGAGCAGCGCCGACGCGGCGTCCGCGCTCAGCACCGTGGGCAGGGTGCGCGGGACCTTGGGGCTGGCGAGGCGGGCCGTGGGGTCGACGCTGACAAGCCCCACCCGGTACGCCCAGCGCAGGAAGGTGCGGGCCGCGGCGCCGCGGCGGGCGATCGTGGCCCGCGCCAGCCCACGGTCGGCCTGGGTGGCGAGCCAGCCGCGCAGCACGGCGACGTCCACGCCGGGCAGGTCCCCCACGCCGTGCCGCACCGCGTACCGCAGCAGCGAACCCACGTCCGCGCGGTAGGCCCGGCGTGTGTGCGCCGAATGGCCCCGCTGGACCTCGAGAAACTCGTCGAAGCGGGCCAGCGCCTCGTCGAGCGGCGCCGGCAGCGGCGGCAGGTCCGGATCGGTGTCCATCCAGGTCAGTGTGCCCCTGACGGGCCGAGAGGGGGGTGAGGCGACGCGCGTGTCTCCCCCGCGCCACCCCGTCCTCGTCACCCTCGCCTCCCGGTGCGGCGGGTCCCCCGGTGCCAACGGCCGCCGTCCTGCGCGGCGAGCCCGTGCAGCTCGAGGTCGCCGAGCCCGGCGAGGGTCTCCGCGATCGACAGCCCCGCGGTCCGGATCAGCGCGTCCAGCGCCGCGGACGACCGCGCCGGCAGCGCGTCCCACACCCGCCGCGCGCGCTCGTCGAGCGCATCGACCTCCTCGGGGCGGCCGGCCCGGGGCGTGGTCCCGGCGGCCGGGCTCCCCGACGCGCGCGGGTCGCCGTGACCGCCCTCCGCGTCGGCCGGCCCGGCGACCGCTCCCGTGCCGTACGGGCCCGCGAGCTCGGCCACCTCCGCGGCGTCCGTCACGCAGACGGCCGCGCCGTCGCGCAGGAGCACGTGACACCCGGTCGACGTCCCGGACGTCACCGGACCGGGCACGGCACCCAGCGGCCGCAGCAGCCGGGTCGCGTGCCGGGCCGTGCTCAGCGCACCCGAGCGCCACGCCGCCTCGACCACCACCGTGGCGCACGACGCGGCGGCGATGATCCGGTTGCGTGCCAGGAACCGCTGCCGGAACGGGGCGGAGCCCGGGGGCACCTCGCTGACCACCGCGCCGCCGCCGTCGGCCAGCCGGCGCAGCAGCTCGGCGTTCCCGGGCGGGTAGAACCGGTCGACGCCTCCCGCGAGCACGGCGACCGTGGGCGCGCCGCCCGCGAGCGCCCCGCGGTGGGCCGCGGCGTCGATCCCGTACGCCCCTCCGGAGACCACGGTGAACCCGCGGTCGGCGAGCCCGGCCGCGACCCCCGAGGCCACCTGGTCGCCGTACGCGCTGGAGGCCCGCGCCCCCACCACCGCGACCGAGCGCTCCACGAGGGCCGCGAGGTCCGGATCGCCCCGCACCCAGAGCGCGAACGGCTCCTCCGCCCCGAGGTCGACGAGCCGACCGGGCCAGCGCGCGTCGTCCGGGGTCAGGAGGCTGCCGCCCAGCCGGTCGAGCACGCGCAGTCGAGCCCCTTGTTGACCGACGCCATCCCGCACGGGCAGGGATTC
>NZ_JBHVFQ010000054.1:0-4132 GCF_042801555.1 Isoptericola sp. NPDC057559 | reverse complement strand
GGCGTGGGTGCTCGACCCGCTCGGCCGCGACGCGCCGATGCCGGCGCCGGGCCGCCCCCGCGCCCTCACGCTGCCGGCGGCCGAGGGCGTGGTGGCGCCCGCGCGGCAGGTCGACGAGCGCAGCTGCGGCCCGGCGGTGCTCGCGCTGCTGCGCCTCGCCGGCGACCCGCGCCGCGCGCTCGAGCTGAGCCGGTGGCCCGAAGGGGCCGCGGCGGCGTTCGCGGCCCAGCAGCGGGCCCTGCACCGGCAGGCGACCCACGGCGCGCGCGGCGTGCCCGTGTGGCCGGCCGCCCTCGGCACGCCGCCGTGGGGCGCCGCCCGGGTCGCCCGGTACGGCCGGGTGCGGTACGCGCACCGCGTGGTGGGCGGCCGGTCCGCGCCCGGCGTCCTCGGCGCGGCTCTGGCCGCCGCGGCCGCCGGCGTGCCCGTCCCGCTCTACACGGGCGGCGACCTCGCCCGCGGCGCGGCGACGGCGGTACCCCGCCACGTGGTGCTGCTCACCGCCGTGCGCGGCGGGCTGGCCACGCTCTACGAGCCGTCGTCCGGGCGCCTGCACGCGGTGCCGCGGGCGGCCCTCGAGGCGGCCGGCGGCACCCGTCGTGCGCCCGCGACCGGGCGCCTGCCGGAGGCCGCGCTGGGCGGCTGGCCCCACGTGGTGTGGGCGCTGCTGCCCCGCGACGCACGCGGCTGACCGGTCGCGCCGGGCTCCTCTGGCGCGCCACCCGGGGCGGGGTCACGATGGGTGGGCGCACCGCCGTCGAGCGAAGGAGGAGCTCCATGAGCACCGTCCCGGAGGACGCCCGGCAAGACGCCGGCGCACAGGGCACGGACGACACGACCAGCCTGGTCGAGGACGCCGAGACCACCGAGCAGGAGCCCCGCGCGGCCGAGGAGTACCGCCCGCGGCACGCCCGCCCGGACCTCGACGACGAGGCCGCGGAGGCGGACGTCGTGGAGCAGAGCCAGGAGGTGCCGGGGCTCGACGATCCCGACGCCGACGACGACGCCTGACGGCCGGTAGGTTGGCCCCATGACGCAAGCGCTCGTCGACCTGATCCCGGCCCTGCCCAAGGTGCTCCTGCACGACCATCTCGACGGAGGACTGCGACCGCAGACCGTCCTCGAGCTCGCCGCGGAGGTGGGCCACGAGCTCCCGGCGTCGGACGCCGAGTCGCTCGGGACGTGGTTCGTGGAGGCCGCGGACTCGGGGTCCCTGGTGCGGTACCTGGAGACGTTCGACCACACGATCGCCGTCATGCAGACGGCCGACGCCCTGGCCCGGGTCGCGCGGGAGGCCGTGCTGGACCTGGCCGCGGACGGCGTCGTGTACACCGAGCAGCGCTGGGCCCCCGAGCAGCACCTGGGCCGCGGGCTCAACCTCCAGGAGACGGTCGAGGCCGTGCAGGCGGGCATCGACGAGGGCATCCGCGAGGCCGCCGCCCGCGGGCAGATCATCCGCGTGGGCCAGCTGGTCACCGCCATGCGGCACACCGACCGCTGGCAGGAGATCGCCGAGCTCGCCGTCGCGTACCGCGACCGCGGCGTCGTGGGCTTCGACATCGCCGGCCCGGAGGACGGCTTCCCGCCGTCGCGCCACGCCGAGATCTGGCGCTACCTCGCCGAGCAGGACTTCCCGACCACGATCCACGCCGGCGAGGCGGCCGGCCCGGCGTCGATCGCCCAGGCGGTGCACCTGGGCCAGGCCGACCGGATCGGCCACGGCGTGCGCATCGTGGAGGACGTCACCTTCCACGAGGGCTTCGACGACGACGGCGAGCGGCGCGCCGAGCTGGGCCGCCTGGCGCACTGGGTGCGCGACCACCAGATCACGCTGGAGGTCTGCCCGGTCTCGAACCTGCAGACCGCGGCGACGACGGCGACGTCGGTGGCCGACCACCCCATCACGCGCCTCAAGGAGCTGGACTTCGCGGTCACGCTCAACACCGACAACCGCCTCATGTCGCGCACCTCGATGTCGCACGAGATGACGCGGCTCGTCACCGAGGCCGGCTGGACCATCGACGACCTCGCGGACGTCACGCTGACCGCCGCGTGGAGCACGTTCATGCACCACGACGAGCGCCGCGCCCTCGTCGACGACGTCATCCTGCCGGGCTACCAGCAGGTCGAAGGAGCGCAGCGATGAGCGACGCAGCCCGCACCGTCCCCACCGACGCGGCGGCCCTGGCCCAGTTCGTGGACCACACGCTGCTCAAGCCCGAGGCGACGACGGCGGACGTGACGGCGCTGGTCGAGGAGGGCGCCCGCCTCGGCGTCTTCTCGGTCTGCATCTCGCCGACGTTCGTCGCGCACGCCGCCCGCGTCGCGGCGGGCCGGATCGCCGTGGCGACGGTGTGCGGCTTCCCGTCGGGCAAGCACGTCAGCGCGGTGAAGGCGGCGGAGGCCGCCCGGGCGGTGGCCGACGGCGCCGACGAGGTCGACATGGTGATCGACGTCGGGGCGGCCAAGGAGGGCGCGTTCGACGCCGTCCGCGCCGACATCGCGGCCGTGCGGGCGGCCGTGCCCGCCGAGCACCTGCTCAAGGTCATCATCGAGGCCGCGGCGCTGACGGACGACGAGATCGTCGCCGTCTGCCGGGCGGCGCGGGACGCGGGCGCCGACTTCGTGAAGACCTCCACGGGGTTCCACCCCGCGGGCGGCGCGTCCGTGCACGCCGTCGCCCTGATGGCGGAGACCGTGGGCGACGCCCTGGGCGTGAAGGCCTCGGGCGGGGTCCGCACGCTGGACGACGCGCTCGCCATGATCGGCGCCGGCGCCACACGGCTGGGCCTCTCGGGGACCGCGGGCGTGCTCGCGGGCTTCTCCGGCGAGGCCCCGGCCGCCGGCGGCAGTGGCTACTGAACCGCTCGTCGAGGTCAGCGACGCGACCCGCACCCACGGCACCGTGCAGGTGCTCGGGCCGACGTCGCTGACGCTCGGCCCGGGGGAGGCGGCCGCCGTCGTCGGCCCCAACGGCAGCGGCAAGTCGACGCTGCTGCGCCTGGTCGCCGGCAAGGACGAGCCGACGACCGGGCGGGTGCGGGTGCTCGGCCTGCCCGCCGGGCAGGCGCGCCTGCGCCGTCGCGAGGACGTCGCGGTGCTGCTCGGCGGGCTGTCCGCCTACCCGGACCTCACCGTCGCCGAGCACCTGCGGCTCGTGGCGTCGGCGTGGGCGGGTCGGCACCCGGGCCCCGACGTCGAGACCGCCCTCGCGGCGGCCGAGCTCGACCGCGTCCGCGACCAGCTCCCCGGCGAGCTGTCCTCGGGCGAGGGACAGATGTTCGCCCTCGTGACCACGCTGTACCGGCCCGCCCGCCTCGTGCTGCTCGACGAGCCGGAGCAGCGCCTCGACGCCCGCTGGCGCGCCGTCGCCCGCCGCCTCGTCGCGGGCGCGCTCGACGCCGGCCGCGCGCTGCTCGTCGCGACCCACGACCCGGACCTGCGCGCGGACCTCGCGCACCGGGGGCGCGCGGTCGAGCTCGCGGCGCCGGGGCCCCGGTGACGGGCGCGACGACGGACCCCGGGACCCGCTCGGGCGCGGGCGCCGCGACCTGCGGGGGGTCCCCGCGGTGAGCGTCGCCGACGCGGGGCACGTGGACGACGGCTCCCGCGTGCCCTACCGCCGCTGGCGCCGCTGGGTGGCGTCGCTGCGCCGCCGGGCGGTCGTCGTGCGGGCCGCAGAGAGCGGCGGGGACCCGCACGACCGGGTCTACCTGGCGTACGGCGTGGTGCTCCTCGCGCTCGTGTACGGGCCGATCCTGTGGTCCGCGCTCGTCCAGGCCGCGGCCGCGGTGGCGTGGCCCGCGGGGGGCGGGGGCGTGGTGTCCGCGGTCGCCGGGGGTGCCCTGGCGCTGGGCGCGCTGGGCGCCGGCGGGATCGCGGCGGCGCGCGGGGGCGGCCCGCTGTGGACCAGCCCCGCGGAGGCGACCTTCGCCCTGGGCGGCCAGTTCGCCCCGCACGACGTGCTCCGCCGCCGCGCGGCGTGGCTCGTGGCGGGCGCGGCCGCCGTCGGGGCGTTCGTCGGCAGCGCCGTGGCCCAGGGCGCGGTCGGCGGGGGCACGGCGGGCGGCGTCGCGTCCGCCACGCCGCTCGCGGGGGCCGTCGCCGCGCTGCTCGCGCAGGTGCCCCTGGC
>NZ_JBHVFQ010000053.1:2156-5564 GCF_042801555.1 Isoptericola sp. NPDC057559 | reverse complement strand
GGGGGGTGGGGGTGGTGCCCGTTTCTCGGGAACCGCATAGTGGACGCAAGCATGTTATTGCCAACAGTGTTGGGTGTGTGTGAAGTTGTTGGCTTATTAGTACCGGTCAGCTCCGACAGTCTTTCGTCCTGTCTTCCACATCCGGCCTATCTACCCAGTGGTCTAGCTGGGTGCCTTCACCCCCGAGGGGGATGGAAACCTCATCTTGAAGCAGGCTTCCCGCTTAGATGCTTTCAGCGGTTATCCCTTCCGAACGTAGCTAACCAGCCGTGCTCCTGGCGGAACAACTGGCACACCAGAGGTTCGTCCGTCCCGGTCCTCTCGTACTAGGGACAGCCCTTCTCAAGTTTCCTGCGCGCGCAGCGGATAGGGACCGAACTGTCTCACGACGTTCTAAACCCAGCTCGCGTACCGCTTTAATGGGCGAACAGCCCAACCCTTGGGACCTACTCCAGCCCCAGGATGCGACGAGCCGACATCGAGGTGCCAAACCATGCCGTCGATATGGACTCTTGGGCAAGATCAGCCTGTTATCCCCGGGGTACCTTTTATCCGTTGAGCGACGGCGCTTCCACAAGCCACCGCCGGATCACTAGTTCCGACTTTCGTCCCTGCTCGACCTGTCGGTCTCACAGTCAAGCTCCCTTGTGCACTTGCACTCGACACCTGATTGCCAACCAGGCTGAGGGAACCTTTGAGCGCCTCCGTTACATTTTGGGAGGCAACCGCCCCAGTTAAACTACCCACCAGGCACTGTCCCTGATCCGGATTACGGACCGAGGTTAGATGGTCGATATGGCCAGAGTGGTATTTCAACGATGACTCCTCCCGACCTGGCGGCCGGGTCTCACAGTCTCCCACCTATCCTACACAAGCCACACCGAACACCAATACCAAGCTATAGTAAAGGTCCCGGGGTCTTTCCGTCCTGCTGCGCGTAACGAGCATCTTTACTCGTAGTGCAATTTCGCCGAGCTCGCGGTTGAGACAGCGGAGAAGTCGTTACGCCATTCGTGCAGGTCGGAACTTACCCGACAAGGAATTTCGCTACCTTAGGATGGTTATAGTTACCACCGCCGTTTACTGGGGCTTAAATTCTGGGCTTCACCGAAGTTGACCCGTCCTCTTAACCTTCCAGCACCGGGCAGGCGTCAGTCCGTATACATCGTCTTGCGACTTCGCACGGACCTGTGTTTTTAGTAAACAGTCGCTTCTCCCTGGTCTCTGCGGCCCTCACCGCTTCCCACCGCTAGGGTGTTCACGGATCAGGCCCCCCTTCTCCCGAAGTTACGGGGGCATTTTGCCGAGTTCCTTAACCACGATTCGCTCGATCGCCTTAGTATTCTCTACCTGACCACCTGAGTCGGTTTGGGGTACGGGCGGCTAGAACCTCGCGTCGAGGCTTTTCTTGGCAGCAGAGGATCACCCGTTTCCCGCATACGCGGTCACTATCAGTTCTCACCCTATGTGCTTCGCGGATTTGCCTACGAAGCGGGCTACAACCTTGGACGTGGACTACCATCGCCACGCCGGGCTACCTTCCTGCGTCACCCCTGTTAACACGCTTACCTACTACCGGTTCGGGTCCCACGCCGCCGGCGACGGTGTGACCCGAAGGTCACGATGTCGCCATTGGGGCGGTTAGCATCACCGGGCTCGGTATGGGCGGTTCTTCGCCGGTAGGAGAATATCAACTCCTTGTCCATCGACTACGCCTGTCGGCCTCGCCTTAGGTCCCGACTTACCCAGGGCGGATTAACCTGGCCCTGGAACCCTTGGTCATTCGGCGGACGGGTTTCTCACCCGTCATTCGCTACTCATGCCTGCATTCTCACTCGTGTGGGCTCCACCACTAGGTCACCCTGCAGCTTCACTGCCCACACGACGCTCCCCTACCCACCCACACACCTGAACACCGATCAAGTCGGTGCTGGGCTAACGTGTGAGTGCCACGGCTTCGGCGGTGTACTTGAGCCCCGCTACATTGTCGGCGCGGAATCACTTGACCAGTGAGCTATTACGCACTCTTTCAAGGGTGGCTGCTTCTAAGCCAACCTCCTGGTTGTCTGTGCAACTCCACATCCTTTCCCACTGAGCACACGCTTAGGGGCCTTAGCCGATGATCTGGGCTGTTTCCCTCTCGACTACGAAGCTTATCCCCCGCAGTCTCACTGCCACGCTATGTCTTACCGGCATTCGGAGTTTGGCTGACGTCAGTAACCTGGTAGGGCCCATTAGCCATCCAGTAGCTCTACCTCCGGCAAGAAACACGTGACGCTGCACCTAAATGCATTTCGGGGAGAACCAGCTATCACGAAGTTTGATTGGCCTTTCACCCCTAACCACAGGTCATCCCCTCAGTTTTCAACCTAAGTGGGTTCGGTCCTCCACGCCGTCTTACCGGCGCTTCAACCTGCCCATGGCTAGATCACTTCGCTTCGGGTCTAGACCCGGCGACTGTATCGCCCTATTCGGACTCGCTTTCGCTACGGCTTCCCCACACGGGTTAACCTCGCCACCGAGCACTAACTCGCAGGCTCATTCTTCAAAAGGCACGCCGTCACCCCTGCTAGGGAGGCTCCGACGGATTGTAGGCACACGGTTTCAGGTACTATTTCACTCCCCTCCCGGGGTACTTTTCACCTTTCCCTCACGGTACTTGTCCGCTATCGGTCACTAGGTAGTATTTAGGCTTAGCAAGTGGTCTTGCCAGATTCACACGAGATTTCTCGGGCCCCGTGCTACTTGGGATCCCCTCAACCAGGCCGCACCATTTCGTCTACGGGACTCACACCCACTACGGTCCGCCTTTCAATGCGGTTCGACTATGACACGGCTTTCTTACTGGCTACCAGACTGTCAGATCTGGTCAGAAGGTCCCACAACCCCGCATGTGCAACGCCTGACAGCTTGACACACACACGGTTTGGCCTCATCCGCTTTCGCTCGCCACTACTCACGGAATATCTCTTCCTGTCGGTACTGAGATGTTTCACTTCCCGACGTTCCCCCCTACACCCTATGTATTCAGATGCAGGTGACTGGGCATGACCCCAGCCGGGTTCCCCCATTCGGACATCCTCGGATCACAGCTCGTTTGCCAACTCCCCGAGGCTTATCGCAGGCTACAACGTCCTTCTTCGGCTCCTAGTGCCAAGGCATCCACCCTGTGCCCTTAAAAACTTCGACACACTACAATATTTCACAGAGATCAGAAAACCAGTCCGATCAACAACCAACCCCCAAAGGAGCCGACCGCCGACCAAACCAGTACTGAACATCTGGGATGCTCGCGTCCACTATGCAGTTCTCAAGCAACGGACGAACCCGCAGACCCCACGGCACGCCTACCCCGACACCCACCCACACCCACACCAGCCGAAACCAGTCACCGACCGAAGCCGATCA
>NZ_JBHVFQ010000053.1:0-2058 GCF_042801555.1 Isoptericola sp. NPDC057559 | reverse complement strand
GGCCCCACGCGCCGCAACCCTCAGGGCCACAACACACAAGACCAGCACAGCAGAACCCGGGACGCCGATTGCCTCAGGACCCAACAGTGTGCTTGCGAACCAACCCGACCCTCACCACCAGCTTTCCGCCACCCGGCCCGAAGACCCAGCCCGAAGACACGCTCCGAACACGATGTGTACTCACCAGCCGGCAACAGCCCGACCAGTCCTTCTAGTCAATGTTCCACCCGTGAGCAACCACCAGGCGCACTGTCGGCGCCTCAGATGGTCTGCCTGACCCCCACACCACACACCCACCACAGGAAACCCTGCGGCCAGGCCGTGACGCTTCACGGGGGTATCAGATGCTCCTTAGAAAGGAGGTGATCCAGCCGCACCTTCCGGTACGGCTACCTTGTTACGACTTAGTCCCAATCGCCAGTCCCACCTTCGACCACTCCCCCCGGCGAACCGGTTGGGCCATGAGCTTCGGGTGTTACCAACTTTCGTGACTTGACGGGCGGTGTGTACAAGGCCCGGGAACGTATTCACCGCAGCGTTGCTGATCTGCGATTACTAGCGACTCCGACTTCATGGGGTCGAGTTGCAGACCCCAATCCGAACTGAGACCGGCTTTTTGGGATTCGCTCCACCTTACGGTATCGCAGCCCTCTGTACCGGCCATTGTAGCATGCGTGAAGCCCAAGACATAAGGGGCATGATGATTTGACGTCATCCCCACCTTCCTCCGAGTTGACCCCGGCAGTCTCCCATGAGTCCCCGGCATAACCCGCTGGCAACATAGGACGAGGGTTGCGCTCGTTGCGGGACTTAACCCAACATCTCACGACACGAGCTGACGACAACCATGCACCACCTGTGCACCGACCTTGCGGGGCACCCATCTCTGGGTGTTTCCGGTGCATGTCAAGCCTTGGTAAGGTTCTTCGCGTTGCATCGAATTAATCCGCATGCTCCGCCGCTTGTGCGGGCCCCCGTCAATTCCTTTGAGTTTTAGCCTTGCGGCCGTACTCCCCAGGCGGGGCACTTAATGCGTTAGCTGCGGCACGGAACTCGTGGAATGAGCCCCACACCTAGTGCCCAACGTTTACGGCATGGACTACCAGGGTATCTAATCCTGTTCGCTCCCCATGCTTTCGCTCCTCAGCGTCAGTTGCGGCCCAGAGACCTGCCTTCGCCATCGGTGTTCCTCCTGATATCTGCGCATTCCACCGCTACACCAGGAATTCCAGTCTCCCCTACCGCACTCTAGTCTGCCCGTACCCGATGCAAGCCCGAGGTTGAGCCTCGGGATTTCACACCAGACGCGACAGACCGCCTACGAGCTCTTTACGCCCAATAATTCCGGACAACGCTTGCGCCCTACGTATTACCGCGGCTGCTGGCACGTAGTTAGCCGGCGCTTCTTCTGCAGGTACCGTCACTTGCGCTTCTTCCCTGCTGAAAGAGGTTTACAACCCGAAGGCCGTCATCCCTCACGCGGCGTCGCTGCATCAGGCTTTCGCCCATTGTGCAATATTCCCCACTGCTGCCTCCCGTAGGAGTCTGGGCCGTGTCTCAGTCCCAGTGTGGCCGGTCGCCCTCTCAGGCCGGCTACCCGTCGACGCCTTGGTAGGCCATCACCCCACCAACAAGCTGATAGGCCGCGAGCCCATCCCCCACCGAAAAACTTTCCAACCCACACCATGCGATGCAGGCTCATATCCGGTATTAGACCCCGTTTCCAAGGCTTATCCCGAAGTGGAGGGCAGGTTGCTCACGTGTTACTCACCCGTTCGCCACTGATCCACCCAGCAAGCTGGGCTTCACCGTTCGACTTGCATGTGTTAAGCACGCCGCCAGCGTTCGTCCTGAGCCAGGATCAAACTCTCCGTAAAAGAGAAACAACACCACACACCCCACGAGGAGATGTCAGTGTCCATTCGATACTGGCCAGACCAAGCTGAACTGCTCAGTCCGATCCATAGGAACCATCAAAGATTCCAAATAATTGGCATTGACTATCAAACACACTGTTGAGTTCTCAAACAACCGACGCACACCCACAAGACCAGAACC
>NZ_JBHVFQ010000052.1:0-6370 GCF_042801555.1 Isoptericola sp. NPDC057559 | reverse complement strand
CCGCACGCCCGGGCGCCCCGCGGCCGGTCGCCGCCGGGCGGGTGGCCGTGACGGCGCACCCCCCGGCACCCCTGGCGCCGTCCGCGGCGGACCCCGCGCCGGCGCCGCGGCCCGTGCCCGCGAGCGCGCCCGCGGACTTCGACGCCGTGTGGCCCGCGGGGGTCGCGACGCTCCCCGTCGTCGACGACGGGGTGCGTATCGCCGCCGCCTGGCAGGACCCGGACGCCCCCACGAAGCTGCTCGCGCTCGACCTGCGGCTCCCCGCCCACCCTGGGCGCGTCTACCGGGTCGTCAAGGTGTGGGCCTACGACCTGGAGCGCGAGGGCCAGTGCGACGCCGTCGTGCGCGCCGAGGGCGAGGAGCCCGACCCGTCCGGCTACCCCGCGCGCGGCACCGAGGCGTGGCTCGCCTGGGACGCCGAGGCGGGCCTGCTGCGCGCGCACGAGCACCGCAACCGCACCGAGGGCACGGGCGGGCCGCTGCGGACACCGCCCGGCGGGATCCCGCCGCGCAGCGCGGCCCTGCACGCCGTCGCCCTGTCCATGCTGTGCCACGAGGGCGACGCCGGGATCGGCGGGGAGCGCGTCGTGCGCGAGCTGATCGGGAACGGCGCCCTCGGGTGGGCGGGCGTCCGCCTCGCCGCGCGCGCCCTGGTGACGCAGCCCGCGGCGAGCCCCGCGCGCATGGTCCGCCTGGTGGAGCGGCGCCCCGCCACGCTGCCCGCCCTCTGGCCGGTGCTCACCGAGGCGGTCGCCGCGGCGGGGGCCACCGACGGTCCCCTGCCCCGCTGGCTCCCCCGCGTGCTCGACGTCGCCGACGCCTCGCTGCCCTACCTCGCGGAGGCCGCCCGCCGCGGTCTCGTCCCCGCCGACGCCGCGACCTTCCCCGGGCTGGAGGCGGTCGCCGCGCGACCCGGCCGCGCCGTGGGGCCGGCCAAGGCCCGCGCGCTGCTCGCCGCCGTCGAGAGGCAGGGGCTCACGCGCGCCGCGTCGTGAGGAGCAGCGCCGGCAGGTGCCGCTCGTCGTCGGCCGGCCGCGCGACGAGCTCCGCGTCCGTGACCTCGGTGGACGTCCAGTCCGCCGACGCGAACGCGGCGCGCAGGTCGTCCGCGGTGGTGCCCCAGCCGAGACCGGCGTGCACCGACATCGCGAGCACGGCGACGAGCGCGCCCGGCGGGCAGATCGCGGCGAGCCCGGCCACGTAGGCGGCGCGGCCGCCCGCGTCGAGGGTGTGCAGCAGGCCGGAGTCCAGCACGGTGCGCGGCCGCACGTCCAGCCGGTCGAGATGGCGGGCGTCGGCCACCTCGAAGCGCACCTCGCCGGGTGGCTCGAGGATCGCCTCGGCGGCCCGCTCCCGGGCGCGGGAGATCGCGTGGGCCGCGCCGTCGACCCCCAGGACCCGGTGCCCGGCCCGCGCGACGGCGAGCGCCAGCACGCCGGTGCCGCACCCGGCGTCGAGCACGGGGTCCGCGAGCACGGACCGGCGCACGAGGGCGAGGAGCGCGGGCTGGGGCCGCCCGATCTCCCACGGTGGCGGGACGTCCCCCGCGTACAGGGCGTCGAAGTCGTGCTCCGTGCGTGCCTCCGGTCGGTCCATGCGCGCACCTCCTCCCCCAGTGTGCGCGCCTGCCGTCTACCCGGCCGCGAGGACGGCGAACGGCAGCGCCGCGACCAGCACGCCGACGCCGAGCACGACCGTGTCGTGCCGGGCCCACGGCGCCGGCTCGGCCCACGTCCGCGACCCCGCTCCCGCGAAACCGCGGGCGTCCATCGCCACCGACATCGTCGTCGCGTCCCGCAGCGTCGCCGCCAGGACGGCGAACGTCACGGAGGCGGCGTGCCGCCCGCGGTCGAGGTGCCCGCGCCCCGGCCCGAGGCCGCGTGACCGGCGGGCGCGGGACGCCTGCTCCCAGACGGCGCCGAGCCGCTCGAACCGCTGGAGCGCGGCAGCCACGCCGACCACGAACCGCGCGGGCAGCCGCAGGCGCTGGCCCAGCTGGTCGGCCAGCCCGCTCGGGTCGACCAGGGGCGCGAGCGCGACCCCGGGCAGGGCGAGCACCGCGATCCGCATCCCCGCGACGGCCGCGACCTCGAGGTCGCGCCCGCCCAGCAGCCACGTGGACCACGTGACCGACGCGACGGCCACGACCACGGCCAGATAGCGGGCCGGCGCGCCGGACCTCCGCGGCAGGCCCGCCACCCCGCAGACGAGGCAGGCGCCCAGCGCGACGGCCGCCGACGCCAGGTCGCGCACCCCGAACGAGGCGACCAACCCCAGCAGCCCGAGCGCCACGAGCACGAGCGGGTTCACCCGCCCGAGCACCCCGGTCACGCCGCCACCACCCGCCCCGGGCCGGACGCGCCCCGGTCCTGCCCGTCCCGCCTGCACGGCGGCAGGGCGACGCGGTGGTCGGCGAGGCCGACGAGGTGCCGGTCGTGGGTGCTCGCCGCGACGGTGGCGCCGTGCCCCGCCGCGGCGACGGCCCACCCGGCCACCGCCGCCCACGTGTGCCGGTCCTGGCCCACGGTCGGCTCGTCGAGCAGCGCCAGGGGAGGCCGGTGCGCGAGCGCCGCCGCCAGGGCCAGGCGCCGCTGCTCGCCGCCGGAGAGGCGGAACGGGTGCGCGTCGGCGAGGTGGTCGAGACGCAGCAGCCCGAGCACCGCCTCCAGGTCCACCGGCACGCCCAGCCGCCGACCGGTGAGCACCACCTCGTCGCGCACGCGCAGGGCGAGCAGCCCGTGCTCGGGGTGCTGCGGCACCCAGCCGCAGCGGCGGGCGAGCTCGCGGGACCGGGTGCCGCGTCCGGGCGCCCCGGCGAGGCGGCCCCGCGCGGGCCGCAGGTGCCCGGCCAGGGCCGCGACGAGCGTGGACTTCCCGGCCCCCGAGGGGCCGGTGATCGTGGTGAGACGGCCGGCAGGGAGGCGGGCGTCGACGCCGTCGAGCGCGCGGGTGGTGGTGCGGCCGTGCAGGCCGCGCGTCGTGAGGTCGACGCCGAGCGCGTCGACGGTCACGTCGGGCCCGGCGTCCTCCGGCGCGACCAGCGCCGCGGGCACCGACAGCGGGGTGGGCGCCGGCACCCCCGGGAGCCAGACGCCGGCGTCCGTGAGCGCTGCCCGGAGCGCGGGCTCCGTCCCCGGCCCCGGCGGGCGCAGCGCGCCCGGCGCGACGTCGTGCGTGACGACGCCGCCCGGGCCGAGCACGACCACCCGGTCCAGGTGCTCCAGCCACGGCCCGACCTGGTGGTCGACGACCACCAGCGAGGTGTCGGTGCCGGCGATCGCGTCGAGCACCGCGGACCGCACCTCGGCCGCGGCGTCCGGGTCGAGCATGGCGGTCGGCTCGTCGAGGAGCAGCAGGTCCGGGTCGCGGGCCAGCGCGCCGGCGAGCGCGAGCCTCTGGAGCTCGCCGCCCGACAGCGCCGACGTGGGCCGGTCGAGCGGGTACCGCAGGCCCACGCGGTCGAGCGCCCCGCGGGTGCGGCGCCAGATCTCGTCGCGCGGCAGGCCCGCGTTCTCGGGCCCGAACGCGACGTCCCTGCCGATCCGCTCGGCGACGACGGCGGCGCCCGGGTCCTGCAGCACGAGGCCGACGACGCCGTCCACGTGCGCGGTGCCGGACAGGTCGCCCGGCAGCGGGTCGCCGAGCACGCCCGCCAGGGCGTGCAGCACGGTCGACTTGCCGGCCCCGCTGGGCCCGACGAGCCCGACGCGCTCCCCGGCGCCGACCGTGAGGTCGAGCCCGTCGAGCACGGGTGCCGCCCGACCGGTGGGGCGCCACGTGAGGCCCTGCAGCCGTGCGCGCGCCACCCCTCAGCCCCGGGCGGCGCGGTCGGCCAGGTCCCTGCCGGGCCCGAACGCGTCGAGCACGCCGGCGCGGGCGAGGGCGCGCACGAGCGCCGCGCCGCCGAGCCCGGCGAGGAGCGCGCCGGACAGCGCGAAGAGGCCGAGGTAGGCGAGGCGGAAGCCCCACTGCCAGTCGGGGTAGTAGGCGAACCACTCGTAGACGGCGCCGCAGGCGCCCGCCGCGGCGCCCGACAGCGCCGCGACGGCGCTGCCGAACCGCCGGTACAGGAACAGCGCCAGCACGAGCTCGACGCCGAACCCCTGCACGACGCCCGAGACGATGGCGGAGAAGCCCCAGCCTGCGCCGAGCAGGGCCTCGACGCTCGCGGCCACGACCTCGGTGAGCAGCGCGGCGCCGGGCTTGCGGACGATGAGTCCGCCGAGCACGCCACCGAGCAGCCATCCGCCGCCGAGCAGGCCGGTGGCCGGCGGGAACACGACGACCAGACCGGCCGAGAGCAGGTGGTAGAGCTGCGTCCAGCCCCAGAAGACGACGCCGACGGCGACGCCGAGCATCGCCATCGTGACCAGGTCGACGGTGCGGTACCGCAGGTTCGCGCGAACCGTCCCGAGGACGGTCGGACGTGCGATGGGCGCGGACATTCCAGGTAACTCCCTTCGCCGGTGCTAACCGGAGCAGGTTCCAAGGGTCTGCGGCTCGTGCCCGCACTCTCAGCGCCCCTTCGACGGCGCTCCCCTGTCATGGGTGTCTTCAGATGTGGCGGCCGACGACGCGGCCGCAGCCCACCCTAGGCGACCGGTCGCCGGGCGCAAGGTCGTCCCGCAGCGTGGGCCGGCGCGAGACCCCGCACATGCGAGAAGGCCCGGAACCTGAGGGTTCCGGGCCTTCTCGTCGGGGTGGAGCTGAGGGGACTCGAACCCCTGACCCCCTGCATGCCATGCAGGTGCGCTACCAGCTGCGCCACAGCCCCGAGAACCGACTCTCGTGGCCGCGAGCGACCGACGATTCGTCTGATTCGGTGTGTTCCTCCGGTCTTGCGCCCCTCGGAACGTCGATATCTTAGGCAGACTTCGGGTCAGGTTCCAAATTCCAGTCCGGACCGGCCTGCCAGTGGTCCAGCGGGTATCCGGCGCCCACGTTGTGCGCGACGAGCCGCCAGGCCGGGACGGCGCCCTCCCCCGACCGGTGCAGGTGCGACCAGTGCACGTTGTGCATGCCGGCCAGCCCGCGCCACGAGGTCGGGTCGAGACCGAGCAGGGCCGTGACCCCCAGGGAGATCGCGGCGCCGTGGGAGACCAGCACCAGGGTCGCGTCGTCGTCCAGCTGCTCGGCGTGCTCGGCGACCGCCTCGGTCATCCGCGCGGCGACGGCCGCCTTGGACTCGGCCCCCGCGCCCGCCGGCTCGGCACCCCGCCGCCAGGCGGCGTACTCCTCGGGCCAGCGCGCGGAGATCTCCGCGCCCGTCATGCCCTCCCAGTCGCCGAAGCCGCGCTCGCGGAGCCGCACGTCGGTCTGCACGGGGGCGCCGCCGAGCGCCTCCGCGTACGCGGTCGCCGTCTCGAGGGCGCGGCCCAGGTCGGAGGACACGATGCGCGTCGCCCGGTGCGACGACGCGAGGGCGGAGCCGCCCTCCCCCGCCTGCCACCGGCCGACGTCGTCGAGGGGGATGTCGATCTGCCCCTGCAGCCGCAGGGACGCGTTGTACGCCGTACGGGCGTGGCGGAGCAGGACGACCGTGCCGGCCGTCACCGCTCGTCGCCCGCGAGGCGGATCGCTCCGTCGCCCGCGGCGTCGCCGTACTCCGCCGCCGCGGCCGCGCCGTCGCCGCCCCGCGCGTCCTCGGGCAGGTCGATGGCGGGGCAGTCCTTCCAGAGGCGCTCCAGCGCGTAGTACACGCGGTCCTCGGCGTGCTGCACGTGCACGACGACGTCGCCGAAGTCGAGCAGCACCCAGCGCGCCTGCGCCTTGCCCTCGCGACGGATCGGCTTGGCGCCGGCCTTGATCATCGCCTCCTCGACGGCGTCCACGATCGCCGAGACCTGGCGCTCGTTGGTGCCGGACGCGATGAGGAACACGTCCGTGAGGACGAGCTGCTCGCTCACGTCGAGCGCGATGATCTCCTGCGCCTTGCGGTCCGAGGCGGCCCGGGCGGCGGCGATCGCCAGCTCGACGGCGCGGGGGGTGGCGGTCATGCTGCGGCTCCAGGCTGGGGTGTCGTGAGGGAGTGGGTCACCGCGGGTGCGGCGGAGTCGGTGCTGAAGCTCTTGTCGTCCGAGCCGGCGAGCAGGAGCTTCCACACCAGCAGGCCGAGCACGAACGCGACGACGACCAGCACGATGTAGTGCAACCAGGTGTAGGACGCCTCGGGCTCGTCCCAGTCCTCCTCGTCGTCCTCCTCGACCTGCGGCGCCGCCGAGCGGGCCCGCACGGGCTGCTCCGAGGCGACCAGGGCGTCGAACGGGGACGCGGCGGGGCGCGCGGGCGCGGCCGGCGCGGCGCCCGCCGTCGGGCGCGAGGGCGGGAGGGCGGCGGGCCGCTCCGCCGCGGGGCTGGCCCAGGGCAGCGG
>NZ_JBHVFQ010000051.1:0-7422 GCF_042801555.1 Isoptericola sp. NPDC057559 | reverse complement strand
GTGCTGGCTTGCTCCTCAAACGCATCGTTTGAGGAGCAAGCCAGCACGCTCGATGCCGCGGGGCGGGGTCAGCCGACCGGGCGCGCCGGCTCGATCGGGACGCTCGGCAGGTGCTTGGCCGGCAGCGTCCTGGGCCGCCAGGCCGCGCGCTCCGCCTCGAAGGCCGCGATGTCGTCCTCGTGCTGCAGCGTGAGGCCGATGTCGTCGAGGCCCTCCATGAGGCGCCAGCGCGTGTAATCGTCGATCTGGAACGGCACGGTGACGTCGTCGGCGTGCGCGGTGCGCGCCTCGAGGTCCACGGTCACCTCGGTGCCGGGCTTGGTCTCGAGGATCTTCCAGAGGATCTCGATGTCCTCCTGCGCGACGATGCCGGCCACGAGGCCCTGCTTGCCCGAGTTGCCGCGGAAGATGTCCGCGAACCGGGGCGCCAGCACCACGCGGAAGCCGTAGTCCTTGAGCGCCCAGACGGCGTGCTCGCGGGACGAGCCGGTGCCGAAGTCCGCGCCGGCGACGAGCACGGAGCCGGCCTTGTACGCGTCCTGGTTGAGGATGAACGTCGGGTCGCCGCGCCAGGCGGCGAACAGCGCGTCCTCGAAGCCCGTGCGCGTCACGCGCTTGAGGTAGACGGCGGGGATGATCTGGTCGGTGTCGACGTTGGTGCGGCGCAGCGGCACCCCGACGCCCGTGTGGGTGGTGAACTTCTCCATGACGATCTCCTGCTACGGGGTGGGGGGTCAGACGAAGGACGGGGCGGACAGCGGCGCCAGCGGGGTGCCGTCGAACGTCGTGAGGTCGACGTCGCCCTCGAACTCGAGGTCGGCGACCGACGACAGCGTGCCGCGGATGGCCGTGGCCGCCGCGACCAGCGGCGACACGAGGTGGGTGCGCCCGCCCTTGCCCTGGCGACCCTCGAAGTTGCGGTTGGACGTCGACGCGGCGCGCTCGCCCGGCTGGAGCTGGTCCGGGTTCATGCCGAGGCACATCGAGCAGCCGGCGTTGCGCCACTCCGCGCCGAACTCCTTGAAGATGACGTCCAGGCCCTCGGCCTCGGCCTGCAGGCGCACGCGCGCCGAGGCGGGGACCACGAGGACGCGCACGTCGTCGTTCTTGTGCCGGCCCTGGAGCACCTTGGCCACCGAGCGCAGGTCCTCGATGCGGCCGTTGGTGCAGGAGCCGATGAAGACCGTGTCGACCTTCACGTCGCGCAGCGGCGTGCCGGCCTCGAGGCCCATGTACTCCAGGGCGCGCTCGGCGGTGACGCGCTCGTTCTCGTCGGCGATCTCGGCCGGGACCGGCACGGAGGCCGACAGCGGCAGGCCCTGGCCCGGGTTGGTGCCCCAGGTGACGAAGGGCTCGAGGTCGGCCGCCTCGAGGACGACCTCCGCGTCGAACTCGGCGTCGTCGTCGCTGCGCAGCGTCGACCAGTACTCGACGGCGGCGTCCCAGTCCTCGCCCTCGGGGGCGTGCGGGCGGCCCTGGAGGTAGTCGAACGTGGTCTGGTCGGGGGCGATCATGCCGGCGCGGGCGCCCGCCTCGATGGACATGTTGCAGATGGTCATCCGCGCCTCCATCGAGAGCTTGCGGATGGCCTCGCCGCGGTACTCGAGCACGTAGCCCTGGCCGCCGCCGGTGCCGATCTTGGCGATGATCGCCAGGATGATGTCCTTGCTGGTGGCACCCGGGGGCAGCTCGCCGTTCACGGTGATCGCCATCGTCCGGAACGGCGCCAGCGGCAGCGTCTGGGTGGCGAGCACGTGCTCGACCTCGGAGGTGCCGATGCCGAAGGCCAGCGCGCCGAACGCGCCGTGCGTGGAGGTGTGCGAGTCGCCGCAGACCACGGTGAGGCCGGGCATCGTCAGGCCGAGCTGCGGGCCCACCTGGTGCACGATGCCCTGGTCGGCGTCGCCGAGGGAGTGGATCCGGACGCCGAACTCGCGGGCGTTGTTGCGCAGCGTGTCGATCTGCGTGCGGCTGGTGAGGTCCGCGATCGGCAGGTCGATGTCGAGCGTCGGGGTGTTGTGGTCCTCGGTCGCGATCGTCAGGTCGGGACGACGGACGGGGCGCCCGGCGAGGCGCAGGCCCTCGAACGCCTGCGGGCTCGTCACCTCGTGCACGAGGTGCAGGTCGATGTAGAGGAGGTCGGGTGCCCCGTCGCTGCCACGGCGCACCAGGTGCGCCTCCCAGACCTTCTCCGCCAGCGTGCCGGCCATCATGAGCTCCTCGTCCGCCGCGTCCCGCGGCCGTCGTGCGTGTGCGTGTGTCTCGGTCGATACCGCCGGTCGGGACCGGCAAGGCTCGGTCCGCGAGACGGTTCCGTCCAGTGAGATGCGGTCCTCGACTTGCAATCTCAGTGGGCGAGACGCCAATATCGTCCTATGGACGATACTAGCGGAGTCGGCGTACTGGACAAGGCCGCGTCCGTGCTGGGTGCTCTGGAGGCGGGTCCCGCCACCCTGGCGCAGCTGGTCTCATCGACCGGACTCGCCCGCCCCACGGCGCACCGCCTGGCCGTCGCGCTCGAGCACCACCGGCTCGTGGGCCGAGACATGCAGGGGCGGTTCGTGCTCGGACCGCGCCTCAACGAGCTCGCGACGGCGGCCGGCGAGGACCGGCTCCTCGCCGCGGCCAACCCCGTGCTGACCGCCCTGCGCGACCACACGGGCGAAAGCGCGCAGCTCTACCGGCGCCAGGGTGACCACCGCGTCTGCGTGGCCGCCGCCGAGCGACCGGTCGGCCTGCGCGACTCGATCCCCGTGGGCGCCACGCTCACCATGCACGCGGGCTCCGCGGCGCAGATCCTCCTCGCCTGGGAGGAGCCGGACCGCCTGCACCGCGGCCTGCGCGAGGCGGTCTTCACCGCGACGATCCTGTCCGGCGTGCGCCGCCGCGGGTGGGCGCAGTCGGTGTCCGAGCGCGAGCTCGGCGTCGCGTCGGTGTCCGCGCCCGTGCGCGGGCCGTCGGGGCGGGTCGTGGCGTCGGTGTCCGTCTCCGGCCCCGTCGAGCGGCTCACCCGCCAGCCGGGGCGCCTGCACTCCGCCGCCGTCGTCTCCGCCGCCAACCGGCTCACCGAGGTGCTCCGCCGCGCGGGCGAGTGAGCCCCGCACCCTCCTGATCTCCGCCAGGGCGCCACGGGCCCGGCCGCCGCGTACCGACGCGGCGCGCCGGGCCCGGTGCTGTCCGGCCCCGTCCCAGGTCAGTACGCTCCTGGCTGGTGGGGCAACCCTGCCCCGAGACCCGAGAGGCGTGAGGACCTGATGCCCGCGAAGGCCAAGACCCTGCTGATCTGGATCGTGGTGATCTTCCTGATCTTCGCGATCGTGAACGACCCGGACCGAGCCGGCAACATCGTCACCTCGATCTGGGACTTCATCGCCAACACGATCTCCAGCTTCGTGCAGTTCTTCTCCACCATCGCGTCCTGAGCCGACCCATGGTCACCGAGGAGCCCCGGCAGCGCGACGCCGTCCGCGCGCACGGGCACCTGCGCCGGTACGTGCTCCCCCGCGAGCACGTCATCGTCGCCACCCGGCGGCACTGGGCCGTCCTCCTCGGGCCGATCGCCCTGACCGTCGGCGCGTTCCTGCTGATCGGCACCATCGTCATGTCCACCCCGGTGGACGTGCGCAGCACCGCGCAGTGGCTGTGGCTGGTCTGGTTCGTCGTCGCGGGGCGCCTCGCCTGGCGCTGCCTCGAGTGGCGCTACGAGTGGTTCGTCGCGACGGACAAGCGGCTCCTGCTGCTGTACGGGCTCGTGGTGCACAAGGTGGCGATGATGCCGCTGAAGAAGGTCACCGACATGGGCTACTCGCGCAGCCCGCTGGGGCAGGTCCTCGGGTACGGCCGGTTCGACATGGAGTCCGCCGGCCAGGACCAGGCGCTGCGCACCATCACGCACGTCCCGCACCCCGACGCCACGTACCGCACGCTGTGCGACACGCTCTTCACCCCCGGCCGCTCGCACGACGACGATGACGACGCGCCGGCGGGCGGGGGGACGCCCGGGGGCCGTGTCCCCGGCGGGCCGACGATCGTCCCGGGCCGCACCGACCCCGAGGGCCCGCGCCCGACGACGCAGCCGATCGCCGTCCAGCCCGCCACCCCGGCGCCGCGGCCGCCCGAGGCGCAGCCGAGCGAGGGCGCGCACCCGGTGACCTGGAAGCCCACCGGCGCGAGCTACCCCCACCCGAGCAGCGACGGCGCGACGGTGCCCGACCCGTTCCTCTAGCGGCGGGCACGACGGCGATGGTCCCGATCCCGAGACGAGCGACGTCCGGGAACGACGAAGGCCCGGTCCTGTCGGACCGGGCCTCGTGCTCTGTACCCCCAGCGGGATTTGAACCCGCGTTACCGCCGTGAGAGGGCGGCGTCCTAGGCCGCTAGACGATGGGGGCCTGGAACTGGTCCGTGCCGCGAGGCGCTGACCTGGCGATCGACCGGCGACGGTCGACCTGCGTACCCCCAGCGGGATTTGAACCCGCGTTACCGCCGTGAGAGGGCGGCGTCCTAGGCCGCTAGACGATGGGGGCCTATGACTCGACGTCCCGAGGGACTCCGTGCCGTGCGTACCCTTCACGCCGCGTCGGCGGATGAAGAGCGTTGCGCTGGGGTACCAGGACTCGAACCTAGACTAAGAGAATCAGAATCTCTCGTGCTGCCAATTACACCATACCCCAAAGAATCAGACCCTCCGGGCGATTCCGACATCGTCGGAGCGACCGCGTCAGGCCCAACGTCAGAGAACATTACCGGATGCCGGACCGACGTCCAAAACGCGCGTGGGGTGCCGTACGTCACCTCGCGGCGGCCGTCGTGGAAGGCTCGCCCCATGACCTCCACCCCGCCCCCGCCGGCCGTGCCCGACCCGATGCCCGTCGACCCCGCGCAGGTGGCCGACCCCCAGGCGCACGCCGACCGCGCGGCGTCCTTCGAGCGGGACGCGGACGTGTACGCGCAGGTCAGGCCCTCGTACCCGCGGGAGGCCGTCGAGTGGATGCTGCCCGCCGGGCCGCGACGCGTCCTGGACCTCGCCGCGGGCACGGGCAAGCTCACCGAGGTGGCCGCCGAGGTCGCCGGCCCCGGCGCGGAGCTCGTCGCCGTCGACCTCTCCCCCGCCATGCTCCAGGAGCTGTCCGCCCGCCTGCCCGGGGTCACGACGCACCGCGGCACCGCCGAGGACGTCCCGCTGGCGGACGCGTCGGTGGACGCCGTGCTCGTGGGGCAGGCGTGGCACTGGTTCGACGCGACCGCCGCCGCCGCGGAGATCGCCCGCGTGCTGCGCCCCGGGGGCACCCTCGGCGTCGCGTGGAACGACCGGGACGCCGACGTGGAGTGGGTCGCCCGGTTCGGCGAGATCCTGCACCGGGGGGACCGCCTCGAGCCCGCGGCGGGGAACGACCCGCTGGCCGGGCTCGGCGCGGCGTTCACCGCCGTCGAGGCGCACACGGTCCGCTGGACCGACCGGATCCCCGCCGGCGCGCTGCGCGTGCTCGCCGGGACGCGCAGCTACCTGCTGACGCTGCCCGACGACGAGCGGGCGGCCCGCCTGGCCGAGGTCGACACGCTGGTCGCCACCCATCCCGCCCTGGCCGGCCGCACCGAGATCGAGCTGCCCTACGTCACGCACGCCTACCGGGCGACCCGGCGCTGACCTCGCGCCGGGCCGCGCCGGGCCGCGCCGGGCCGAGCCGGGCCGAGCCGGGCCGGGCCGCTCCATGGCCCGGGTCAGCGCGCCCCCGCCACCGCCGCGAGCCGCCGGGCGGGGGCGGAGAGCGCCGCCCCGTCGCGCCACACCACGCGCAGCCGACGCGAGAGGTCGAGGCGCGAGATCGGCACCGTGACGAGGTGGCCGCCGGCGACCTCGTCGGCCACGGTGAGGGCGGAGAGCACCGTGACGCCCTCCCCGTGGCGCACCGCCGCCTTCACCGCCGCGGTCGACCCGAGCGCGGTGACCTGCGCCGGCAGCCGCACGCCGGCCTGGCCGAGGGCGTCCTCGAGCACGTCGCGGGTGCCCGAGCCGGCCTCCCGCAGCACCAGGCGGCCGCTCACCAGCAGGTCCGGGTCGACCGCACGGCGGCGCGCCCAGGGGTGGGTGGGCGCGACGACGGCGACGAGCTCGTCGTGGGCGACCGTGCGCGACCGCAGCCCGCGCCGCACCGTCGGGCTCTCGACGAACCCGAGCTCCGCGCCCTCGTCGAGCACGAGCTCCATGACCTCGCGCGAGTTGCGCACGACCAGCTCCACCTCGGGCGCCGCGCCGTGCTCGCGCTCGGCGCGCGCGAACGCGGCCAGCCAGCGCGGCGCGAGGTACTCGGCGATCGTCAGGCTCGCCGCCACGCGCAGGCCGGCCACGGGCGCGGACCGCAGCGCCGCGGCGGCGGCCTCGAACCGGTCGACGGCGGCCACGACGTCGCGGGCGGCCTCGGCCACCCGGTGACCGGCGGCGGTGAGCGCGGTCCCCCGCGGCCCACGGGAGAGGAGCTCGAGGCCGAGCCGGCGCTCGAGCCGGTGCAGCCCGGCCGACGCCGTGGGCTGCGAGACCCCGGCGGCGCGGGCGGCCGCGCTGATCGATCCGTGGGCGTCGAGGGCGACCAGCAGCTCGAGCGCGGCCAGCGGGGGACGTTCTGCCATAGCGCGAGTCTATGGATCGATCGGCACCTGGCGCTTCCGGGGCGCCGCGCGGGTGACGAACCTGGTCCTGTGCCCACCATCCTCGCCGCACCGCGACGCCCCGAGACCCGCGCAGCCGCCACCCGCCTCGCGCCGGGCCTCGTGCTCGCCGCCGTCGCCACCCTCGTCCTGCTCGGCGTCAGCCGGCTCCTCGCCCCCGTGACGGGCGGCGCGGTGTCCCCGCTCGTGCTCGCCCTGCTGGTGGGCGCGGTGGTCGGCTCCGTGCTCGGGCGCGTGGTGCCCCGCAGCGGCCGCGCCGCGCGGTTCGCCGAGCGGGTGGGGCCCGGCACGGACTGGACGGCGCGCACCGTGCTGCGCGCCGGCGTGGTGCTGCTCGGCCTCCAGCTCTCCATCCCCGACGTGCTGGCGCTCGGCTGGCGCGGCATCGCCGTCGTGGTCGTCACCGTGACGTGCACGTTCGCCGCGATCCTCGGCCTCGGCCGGCTCCTGCGGGTGCCGCGCACCACCTCGCTGCTCGTGGCCACCGGGTTCTCGATCTGCGGCGCCGCAGCCGTCTCCGCGATGACGAGCGTGCTCGAGCGCGACCCGGGCTCCGGCGGCGCCGAGCAGGCCCGCCTGCGCGACGACGTCGCCGCCGCGCTCGCCCTCGTCACCGTCTACGGGACGATCGCGATCTTCGCGCTGCCGCCGCTCGCGAGCGCGCTGGGGCTCACCGACCACCAGGCCGGCCTCTGGATCGGCGCCAGCGTGCAGGAGGTGGCGCAGGTGGTCGCCGCCGCGGGCACCGTCTCGGCC
>NZ_JBHVFQ010000050.1:0-10272 GCF_042801555.1 Isoptericola sp. NPDC057559 | reverse complement strand
GCCGAGCGCTGGGCGGCGGCGCGCGGGGCCGCCTACGTCTCGCTGGCCACCCGGCGCGCGGGCGCCTTCTACGAGGCCCTCGGCTACGACGCGTCGGCGACGTTCTACCGCCGCGACCTGGCCTCCGGCACCTGAGGGAGGGTCGGTCAGCGGTCGCCGTGCTCGCGGGAGACGAGGTCGAGCGCGCGGGAGATCTCGCGGGCGCGGCGGGCCGTGTCGGCGTCGGTCGGCCCCGGCCGCGCGGCCGGGACGGGTGCCGCTCCCGTCAGACCCGTGGGCACCAGCCACCGCCAGCGCACCGTGGCCTGCACGACGGGGCCGACGCCGAGCGCGTAGGCGATCGTCGCCCAGCCGAACGTGCCGCCGAGCAGGACACCCACCAGCACGACGGCGACCTCGATACCGGTCCGCACGAGGCGCACCGACCACCCCGTGCGCTGCAGGAGGCCGGTCATCAGCCCGTCGCGCGGGCCCGGGCCGAGCCGCACGCCGATGTAGGCCGCGGTGGCGACGCCGTTCAGGACGATGCCGCCGACGGCGAGCGCGACGCGCGCCGCCAGGCCGGGATCCGGCACGAGCCACGCCATCGCGGTGAGGCTGGGGCCGATCGCCAGGCTGATCACGACGACGTTCGCGACGGTGCCGATGCCGGGCCGCTGCCGGAGCGGGATCCACGCGAGGAGCACGAGCACGGACGTCACCGCGACCACGGCGCCGAACCCGAGCCCGGTGCTCCGCACCAGCCCCTGGTGCAGCACGTCCCAGGGCATGCCGCCCTCGCCGGCGTGCAGCAGCATCGCCATCGACCACGCGAAACCGAGCAGTCCCAGGACGAGCTGCACGCCGCGGCGGACCGGCCCCATCGACGCCGCCGGCGCGGACGCTCCGGACGCCCCGGACGCGGGCGACGCTCCCGGTGCCGCCTGCGCGCCCGATCCCTGCGTGCCCGATCCCTGCGTGCCCGATCCCTGCGTGCCCGATCCCTGCGGTGCCCGCGGCGCCTCCGCGGCGGACACCGCCGCCGCCGACGCCGGGCCCGGGTCGGACGGCGCGGCCCCCGTGCGCCGAAGGACGGCCCGACGCGAGGGACGGCCGGGGAGGCGGCGGGAGCCCCGGCGTGCGGGGCGGCGGCTGGGGGCGGGCGTCGTGCTCATGGTCCCACCATGGGACACATTGGCCTTGCAATCCATGGCCAATGGGGTGACAGTGGCCCCGTGACCGTCGCCCCGCCGCCTCCCGCGGCCACCGCCGCCCCCGCCGTCCGGCAGCTCTCCCCCGCCGCGACGGCCCGGCTGCTCGGCGACTGGCGGGCCGGAGGTCCGGCCTACCTCGCGCTGGCGGACGCCCTGCGCGCCGCCGTCCTGTCGGGCAGCCTGCCGCCGCTGACGCGCGTGCCGAGCGAGCGCGAGCTGGCCGCGGCCCTCCACGTCTCGCGCACCACGACGTCCGGCGCGTACGCGCGGCTGCGCGAGCTCGGCTTCCTCGTCAGCCGGGTGGGGTCGGGCACCGTCACGACCCTCCCCCACGGCGCCGGCACGGCGCGCGGCCGGGTCCCGGCAGAGGCCGGCGACGCCCCGACCGACTCCCCCGCGGGCGACCACGGAGAGCCGCCCGTCGACCTCGCGCAGGCGACCCCGTCGGCCACGCCGGCCCTGCACGACGCGTACGCCGCCGCGCTGGAGATGCTGCCCGGCTACCTGGGCACCGGCGGCTACGCCCACCTCGGCATCGAGCCGCTGCGGGCGGCGATCGCCGACCGTTACACGGCGCGCGGCGTACCGACCACGCCGGAGCAGATCCTCGTCACGACGGGCGCGCAGCAGGCGATCTCCGTGCTGACCCACGCGTTCGTGGGCCGGGGCGAGACGGCCGTCGTCGAGTCCCCCACGTACTTCCACGCGCTGGAGCCCGCGCGGCGCCTCGGGGGCCGGCTGGTCGGCGTGCCCGTCGGGGACGTCGAGACCCTCGCGTCCGCCGTGCGGCGCACCCGTCCGCGGCTCGTCTACCTCGTGCCGGACTTCCACAACCCCACCGGCCACACGCTGTCCGCCGAGGGCCGCGCCGCAGTGCGCGAGCTCGCCGACCGGGCCGGCGTCACGGTCGTGGGCGACGAGACCCTCACCGACCTGGCGCTCGACGCCGGCGCCGGCGTCCCCGGGCCGTTCGCGGGCGAGGGCACGTCGCCGCACGTCGTGACCATCGGGTCGGCATCGAAGTCGTTCTGGGGCGGGGTGCGCGTGGGGTGGGTGCGCGCGGACCCCCAGGTGGTGCGGCGGCTGGCGCGGGTGCGCGAGTCCGCCGACATCGCGACGCCCGTGCTGGAGCAGCTCGCCGTCGTCGAGCTGCTGCGCCGCGCCGACGAGATCCTGCCCGGGCGCGTCGCCGAGCTGCGGCGCCGTCGCGACCTGCTGGTCGGCCTCGTCCGCGACGCCCTGCCGGACTGGCGGGTACCCGTGCCCGCCGGCGGCCTGTGCCTGTGGGCCGACCTGGGACGGCCGCTGGCGCAGGCGCTCGCCGCGGCGGCTGTGAACCACGGCGTCCTGGTCACGCCGGGGCCGGCCTTCACCCCCGACCGGTCCTCCCGCGACCGCGTGCGCCTGACGTTCACCCGCGAGCCGGACCAGCTCGCGGCCGCCGTGCCGCGGCTGGCGCAGGCCTGGGCCCAGGTGACCGCGGGCCGGTGAGGCGCGAGCGCCCCGCAGGATCCGGTCAGACCGCGGGCAGCGGCACGCTCGGCGCGGCCTGGTTCCCGTCGTGCAGCAGCCGCGCGACGGCCCCGCCCTCCGCGGACAGGTCGCGCCAGTGCTCCCCGAGCCACTGCTCGGCGTCGTACTGGGTGGTGAAGACCGGGCTGGGCACCGACAGCGCGCCGCCGTCGGCGTCGTCGAGCGCCCACTCCCAGCGCGGGCGGATCACGACGCGCTCCCCGGCTCGGACCCGGCGAGCGCGCCGGCCGCGACGGAGCCGCGGGTGCGCGTCAGCGCGCGGTTGACCCGCGACGGCCACAGCGGCCCGGAGTAGATGAACGTCGTGTAGCCCTGCGTGAGGTCGGCGCCCGCGCGCAGGTAGGCGCGCACGTCGTCGGCGCTCGCGATGCCGCCGACGCCGATGATCGCGGGCTCGGGCCCCAGCCGCTCGCGGAGCCGGCCCACGACCTGCAACCCGCGCTCGAGCAGCGGCGGGCCGGAGAGCCCGCCGGGGCCACGGTCGTGGCCGATGGTCGTGTTCACCGCGACGACGCCGTCCAGGCCGAGCTCGGTGACGAGGTCGGCCACCGCGTCGACGTCGGCGTCCGCCAGGTCGGGCGCGATCTTCACGAGCAGCGGCGCGCGCCGGGTGCCGGCCGCGGCGGTGGCCTCGTCCGCGGCGTCGCGGGCCGCGGTGAGGATGGGGCGCAGCTCGGCGGTGGTCTGCAGGTCGCGCAGGCCCGGCGTGTTCGGGGACGAGACGTTGACGACGAGGTAGTCGGCCCAGGGTGCGAGCTCGCGTGCGCAGGCGGCGTAGTCGTCCGCGGCGCCCTCGGCGGGGGTCGTCTTGTTCTTGCCGATGTTCGCGCCGACGACGACGGCGCGGCCCGCGGGCGTGGCGCGCAGCTCGCGCAGCCGCGCGGCCGCGGCGGGCGCGCCCTCGTTGTTGAAGCCCATGCGGTTGCGGACGCCGCGGACGTCGAGCTCGCGCCACATGCGCGGCTTCTCGTTGCCCGGCTGCGGGCGGGGGGTGACCGTGCCGATCTCCACGAAGCCGAAGCCCAGCATGGTCAGGCCGCGGATCGCGCGCGCGTTCTTGTCGAAGCCGCCCGCCAGGCCGAAGGGCGCCGGGAACGTCCGGCCGAGCACCTCGATGCTGCCCGGCCCGCCGCTGCCGCGGCCCAGGAAGGGGGCGACGGCGCCCTGGACGACGTCCCGCAGCACCGGGACGCGGCCGGCGAGCGAGATGGCCCCGAACGCGAGCTCGTGTGCCCGCTCGGGGTCCATCTTGCGGAAGACGCCGTTGAACAGCAGCGTGTAGGGGCTCATCGGACCTCCGGGTCGGGTGGGGTCGGCTCGGGTGCGGTCGGGTCGGGTGCGCTCGACGCGCGCCCGTCGTCGGCGCGGGGGCGCGTGCGCCACAGCCACCACAGGCCGACGAACGGGAGCACGAGCGGCACGTAACCGTAGCCCTGCCCGAACCCGGACCACACGGTCGTCTCGCCGAAGACGTCGGGCGAGACCGCGGAGGCGGCTCCGACCGCGAGCACGCCCACGGCCTCGAAGCCCACCGTCACCCAGGCGACGACGCGCCACCGCGGGCCGCCCTTCGCGAGGGCGATCGTGGCCAGCACGTAGACGACCGCCGACAGCGTGGACAGGGAGTAGGCGACGGGCGCCTCGGAGAACTTGGTGGCCAGCTCGTAGGACGAGCGGCCGATCGCCGCGAACGCGAGGATCCCGTAGACGGTGACGAGCAGGCGGCCGAAGCCCGCGCCCGTGCGCCGCGCCTCGCCCTTCTGACGGCTCGCGCCGCCCGACCGGCTCGTGCCGTTCGACCCGCTCATGCCGCACCCCAGATCTGCCACAGCCGCCAGTCGAGGAAGCCGACGGTGACGGCCGCGACGGCCAGCACCACCGACGACCACTTGGTGCGCTCCGCGAACGCCCAGACCGCGGCGATCGGCAGCACGATCAGCGCCGTCGCGACGTAGCCCCAGAACAGGGGCCCGTCGACGGGATGGTCGCGCGTGACCATGAGCACGCCGGCCACGACCGCCTGGACGACGACGAGCGCCTCGACGACGGCCGCACCGAACAGCTGGCGCAGGATCACCGCCCGGTCCTGGACGACGAACCAGAGCGCCCACCCGGCCAGCGCGGCGCACGCCACCAGGACGAGGAGCAGGAGGGGAAGAACCACGCCCGCAGACTACCGGCCGGCCGGGCCGGACGACGCGGGCGGTGGGCCCCCGGGGACGGGGATAGCATCGGCGCGTGGCTGACCTCACCCTCACCGGCAAGAATCCCACCTCTCTCAAGGTCGACGCGCTCGTCGTCGGGACCTGCTCCACGTCGGACGGCGTCGCCGTCGTCGCGGACCAGCTCCCCGAGGCGCTCGTGCGGCAGATCGAGACCCTCGCGCCCCGCCTCGGCGTGACCGGCGCCCCGGACGAGGTGCGCCGCCTGCCCGCGGGCGACGGCGTCGCCGCCGACGTCCTCGTGCTCGCGGGCCTCGGCGAGCGCGCGGCCGACGGCACGTTCGCGCACGAGGTGCTGCGCTCCGCCGCCGGCGCCGCGACCCGCGACCTCGCGGGCACGGACTCCGTGGCCGTCGCGCTGCCCGCCGTCGACGAGGACGAGCTCGCCGCCGTCGTCGAGGGCGCCCTCCTCGGCGCCTACACGTACACGCGCTACCGCTCCGGCAAGGACCAGAAGTCCGCCGTCGGCAGCATCCAGGTCGTCACGTCGTTCGCCCGCTCGGGCCGCGCCAAGGCCGCCGTCGCGCGCGGCGAGGTGCTGGCCGCGGCCGTGCACGGCACGCGCGACCTCGTCAACGACGCGCCGAACGAGCTCTTCCCCGCGGCGTTCGCCGACGCGGCCAAGGCCGCGCTCAAGGGCGTCAAGGGCGTCAAGGTGACCGTGCTGGACGACAAGCAGCTCGCCGCCGGCGGCTACGGCGGCCTCGTGGGCGTGGGCCAGGGCTCCTCGCGCGGCCCGCGCCTGGTCAAGCTCTCGTACACGCCGGCCAAGGCCGCGGCGAAGGTCGCCATCGTCGGCAAGGGCATCACGTTCGACACGGGCGGCATCTCGCTCAAGCCGCCGGCCAGCATGCCGACCATGAAGTCCGACATGGCGGGCGCCGCCGCGGTGCTGCACACCGTGGTCGCCGCCGCGAAGCTCGGCCTGCCCGTGGCCGTGACCGGCTACCTCTGCCTCGCGGAGAACATGCCGGGCGGCAACGCGCAGCGTCCCGCGGACGTCATCACGATCCGCGGCGGCAAGACCGTCGAGGTCACCAACACCGACGCCGAGGGCCGCCTCGTCATGGCGGACGGCCTGGTCGCCGCCGTCGAGGACGGGCACGACGTCGTCCTCGACATCGCCACCCTCACCGGCGCGCAGATGGTGGCGCTCGGCAACCGCACCTCCGGCGTCATGGGCACCGACGCGGTGCGCGACGAGGTCAAGACCGCGGCGGACGTCGCCGGCGAGGCGTTCTGGCCGATGCCGATGCCCGCCGAGCTCAAGTCCGGCCTGAAGTCGAACGTCGCGGACATGGTCAACTCCGCCCCCAGCCGCTGGGGCGGCATGCTGTTCGCCGCGCACTTCCTGGCGGAGTTCGTGGGCGACACCCCGTGGGCCCACCTCGACATCGCCGGCCCGTCGTACAACGAGGGCTCGTCGTTCGGGTACACCCCCGCCGGCGGCACCGGCGTCGGCGTGCGCACGATGCTCGCGTTCCTCGAGGGGCGCGCCGGTCTCTGACCCGCCCCGCCGCACGAGGACGGCGCCCGGCCACCCCGGTGGTCGGGCGCCGTCCTCGTCCTCGATGGGACCTGCGCCGGCCGGCGTGGTCAGGCGGCGCGGCCCACGGCCCAGCGGAACGCGCCCTCGAGGCGGTAGCCGCCGCCCGGCGCGCGGAACGGCGCGGCCGCGGCGACCACCACCGGGGCGAGCTCGGCCAGGGTGGCCGCGTCCTCCCCGAGCAGGACGCCGCGCACCAGCGTGTCGTCGTCGGCGACCTCCCACGCGACGTCGACGAGGCCCGCCCCCACGACGTCGAGGTCGGCCGCGGCGAGCACGGCCTCGAAGCCGCCCGGCCCGCGCAGCGGCCCGTCCTGGGGCGGGTCGTCCTCGAACGCCGCCGCGACCGCGCGCTCGACGACGTCGAGGTCGTTGCGCGAGCCCTCCGCCCAGCCGGCCAGACCCAGCCGGCCGCCCTGCGCGAGCACGCGGACCAGCTCGGCCACGGCCTCGCCCGCGTCGTCGGCGAGCTGCAGGGCGTTCACCGCCAGGACGACGTCGAACGTGCCGTCCCCGAGGGGGAGGCGCTCCGCCTCGCCGACGAGGACCGCCGCGCCCGGGGCACGCTCTCGGGCCAGCCCCACCATCGCCGGGGCCGGGTCCACGCCCGTGGCCTGCGCCCCGCGGCCCGTCAGCCGGGCGAGGAGCTCGCCGGTGCCGCAGCCCACGTCGAGCACGCGGGCCCCGGGCACGACGCCGGCTGCCGCCATCAGCGGGGACCACACGGGCGTGGCGAGCCCGCCCCACAGGTCGGCCCACGCGCCGGCCACCGCCGACCACTCGTCGTCGGGGACGGTCATGCCCCGCTCAGTCCTTGCGTCGCTGCGCCGAGGTCCAGTCCCGCATGCGCTGCGGGTAGCCCGTGAACCGCACGTTGTAGACCGGGACGCCCAGCGAGCGCGCGACCTCGAAGCCCGTGCGCTCGTCCGGCACGCGGCGGCGCGTCCACTCCCCGGTGGTCGCGACGAGCAGCACCGTGCTGGGGGTCTGCGCGTTGGGCGGCTCGACGTACGCCTCGACGCCGACGCGCGTCCGCACGAAGTCCTGCAGGTACGCCACGGTCTCGCCCCGCGAGCCGGAGGTCGGCGCGGTGCCGGGGGCCGGGGACGACGACCTGCCCAGCAGGCGTCCCAGGGAGGTCCGAAGCGACATGGCGCGAGAATACCGCCGCCGTCGGCGCCATGTTCTGGAGACCGACCGGAGGTGTCCTGAAGGTCATGGAGCGGTCAGGTGTACCCAGCGTCACACCCACCGGCACCCCGGAACGATTGGGGCGCACCCGGTCGAGGTGACAAGATGGCAGGCAGTGACCAGAACGCGGCAACCAGAGATGTCGCGGGCCGGCAGGACCGGCTCGCCTCGGCACGTCGCCTGACCCACTGATCGAAGGAGACTCCACAGGTCATGTCTGAGAACGTGCAGCTCCCTGCACTCGGCGAGTCCGTCACCGAGGGCACCGTCACCCGATGGCTCAAGGCCGTCGGCGACACCGTCGCCGTCGACGAGCCCCTGCTGGAGGTCTCGACCGACAAGGTCGACACGGAGATCCCGTCGCCCGTCGCGGGTGTCCTCGAGCAGATCCTCGCCGAGGAGGACGAGACCGTCGAGGTCGGCGCCACCCTCGCCGTCATCGGTGACGGTTCCGGCGCAGGCGCCGACGACGCGGCCCCGGCCGCCGAGGCCTCCGCCGCCGAGCCCGAGGCCCCCGCCCAGCCCGCCGCACCCGCCGAGCCGGCTCCGGCTCCCGAGGCGCCGGCACCCGCAGCCCCCGAGGCCCCTGCCGCCGAGGCCCCCGCCGCCGGTGGCGGCGAGGGCACCGAGGTGACGCTCCCCGCCCTGGGCGAGTCCGTCACCGAGGGCACCGTCACCCGCTGGCTCAAGGCGGTCGGCGACTCGGTCGAGGTCGACGAGCCCCTGCTCGAGGTCTCGACCGACAAGGTCGACACCGAGATCCCGTCCCCCGTGGCCGGCACCGTCCAGCAGCTCCTCGTCGAGGAGGACGCGACCGTCGAGGTCGGCGCCGTGCTGGCCGTCGTCGGCTCCGGTGCCGCGGCCCCGGCCGCGCCCGCCGCGCCCGCCGCCCCGGTCCCCGCCGAGGCTGCCCCGGCGGCTCCCGCTGCGCCCGCTCCGGCCCCCGCGCCGGCGCCCGCCGCGGAGAAGCCCGCCGCCCCGGCTCCGGCCGCTGCCACGAGCGCGCCTGCCGCGGCCCCGGCCGCCAAGGCCACCGTGCCGCCGGTCTCCCCGCTGCGGGGCACCACGGAGAAGATGTCGCGCCTGCGCAAGATCGTCGCCGAGCGCATGGTCGAGGCCCTGCACACGCAGGCCCAGCTCACGACCGTGGTCGAGGTGGACGTCACCAAGGTCGCCAAGCTGCGTGCGAAGGCGAAGGAGTCGTTCAAGGCCCGCGAGGGCGCGAACCTCACCTTCCTCCCCTTCTACACGCTCGCCGCGGTCGAGGCGCTCAAGGCGTTCCCGAAGATCAACGCCTCGATCGACCAGGAGAAGGGCGAGATCACCTACCACCCCGCGGAGAACGTCGGCATCGCCGTCGACACCGAGCGTGGCCTGGTGGTCCCGGTCATCAAGAACGCCGGCGACCTGAACCTCGCGGGCATCGCCCGCCAGATCGGCGACCTGGGTGCGCGCACCCGGGCCAACAAGGTGGGCCCGGACGAGCTGTCCGGTGCGACCTTCACGATCACGAACACCGGTTCGGGCGGCGCGCTCATCGACACGCCGATCGTCCCCGGCGGCCAGGTCGCGATCCTCGGCACCGGCACGATCACCAAGAAGCCGGCCGTCGTGACGGGCCCGGACGGCGAGGAGACCATCGCCATCCGCCAGTTCGCGTACCTGTTCCTGTCCTACGACCACCGGCTGGTCGACGGGGCGGACGCCGCGCGCTTCCTCACCGCGGTCAAGGCCCGCATCGAGGAGGCCGCGTTCGAGTCCGAGGTCGGGCTCTGACAGGCACCTCCTGACTGACGGCGCAGGGCGTCCCGGCTACGGCCGGGGCGCCCTGCGCCGTTCTCCCGGCGCGATCGAGCGGCGCGCCGGTCAGGCGACCTCGGCGACGCGCCAGCCGTCGGGCGTCCAGGCGAGCCTGAGCGTGGCGGTGCGGGCGTCGGTCGCGGGCACCGCGGTGACGGCGCCGTCGGCCGCCACCTGCTCGTGCGCACCGATCGCGTAGCGGACCACGACGTCCGCCTCCTCGTCGTCGTGCTCCTGCGTCCGCGCGCCGTCCACGTGCACCGCGGCGCCGCGCACGCGCGTGCCCGCCTGCCGCACGTCGTCGAGCAGCGCCGCGTCCGCGTCGTGCGCGGGCGACCCGGGCACGTCCACGTCCGCGAGCCCGACCGGGCTCGCGGCGCCGTCCGCCACGCCGGACAGCAGCACCGCCCGGCGCCTGGTGAGCTCGGCCGCGGCCGCGGCGGGGTCGGCGCGGTCCCGGGTCGGGTCGGGCGACGTGGGCGCGGCCGTGGGGCGGTCGGCCGGGGCCGTTGTCGGGGCCGCTGTCGGGGCCGTCGTCGGCGCGGCGGCCGCCGGGACCCGTGTCGAGCTCGCCGTCGCGGCCCGGTCGACGGCGTCGGCCGGCAGGCGCACCTGGACCACGACGGCCGTCAGCACCACGGCCAGCCCGACGGCGCCCAGCGCGCCGAGCATCCGCCGCACCCGGCGGGTGCCCGCCCGCGGGGCCGTCACGTGCCGGACCTCGCGGCGGGTCGCGCGCGACGGCGGGCGCGGCACCGTGTCCCCCGCGCGGCGGACGGTGCGCCGG
>NZ_JBHVFQ010000049.1:0-10602 GCF_042801555.1 Isoptericola sp. NPDC057559 | reverse complement strand
GCCGTCGCCGTTCGTCGTCGTTCGTCGCCGCCCCGATCAGTCGCGGGCGGCCAGGCGGTGCGCGGCCCAGGCGACGAGGCCCAGGCCGACGGCCACGAGCGCGCCGTGCCCGACGCGCACGGCGGGGGTGCCGAAGAACTGGGGCAGGTAGAGCACCAGGCCGCCGGCGAGGACCACCCCCGACCAGCGCGGGGCCGCGCCGCCGCGCCACAGGGCGACGGCGGCGAGCACGCCGGCCGCGGCGACCAGGGCCAGGCCGAGGCCGAAGAGGGTCATGGCGGCGGGCTGCTCCCGCAGCACGTCGACGTCGGCGAGGAGGGCGGTGTCGCCCGTCCGCAGCGCGGCCTGGGCGAGGGTGCGGATGCCGAAGATCTCGGCGCCGAAGTACAGGGCGCTGAGCCCGGCGCCGGCCCACGCGGTCACGACCGCGGCCGTGGCCGCCCGGGCGCCGGGCCGCCCGCGCAGCAGCGACCGCACCCCGAGGAGCGTCGGCGCGAGCAGCCCGAGCCCGGCGATCCCGCACAGGTGGGCGACCACCCAGCGGTCGGACGCGAAGCCGGCGGCGAGGGCGAGGGTCGGCACGGACTCGTCCGGCCAGGGCCGCAGGGCGGGGAAGAGCAGCAGGAGCGCGCCGGCGGCGACCGCGCCGGCCACGGTCCAGCGCGCCACCGCGGGGGACGGCGCGGCGTCGGGCGGCGCGGGCGGCGTGGACGGAGCGGACGGAGTGGACGGAGTGGACGGAGTGGTGCGGGCGGGGGCCGGGTGCGGTGCGGCGGTCATGGCTGCTCCTTCGGGGCGGCCGACGGCGGCGCGTCGGCGAGGGCGGTGACGCCGGCGACGAGCATGTCGACGACGGCGTCGAAGCTGCGGTCGAGGTCCTCCGGGAGGCGGAACCCGCCGCCCAGCTCGAGGGTGATGAAGCCGTGCACGCCCGCGCGCACGGCGCGCACCGCGTCGATGGTGCGGTCGTCGGGGAGCCCGAAGCCGTGCAGCACGGCCCCGACGAGGGCGACGACGCGGGTCGCCGCGGCGCGGTGCTCGGCGTCCTCGGCGACGTCGGGGTCGGGGTCCGGCGCGAGCTGGGTGGCCGCGTACCGGCCCGGGTGCGCGAGGGCGTAGCCGCGCCAGGCCCGCGCGAGGGAGCGCAGGGCGTCCGGGCCGGCGCGGCCGACGGTCGCGGCGGCGGAGGTCGTGGTCATCTCCTCCAGCGCGACGAGCGCCACGTGCCGGCGCAGCGCGGCCAGGGAGCCGACGTGCTTGTACAGGCTCGGGGTGGCGACCCCGGCGGACGCCGCGACCTTCGCGAGCGTGAGGTCGGCGAGCCCGGTCGGCCCGCCGGCGTCCACCTGCTCGAGCGCGATGCGCACGACGGCGTCGCGGGACAGGCCCGCCCTAGGCACGGGCACCCCGCTCGTCGGCGCCGTCGCGCTCGTCGTCGTGCCGGGCGGCGGGCAGGCCCGCGAGGAACTCGACGACGGCCGGGGTCACGACCTCGGGCGCCTGGTGTTGCGGGTAGTGGCCGACGCCGGGCACGAGGAGCTGGTCGCCGCCGAGCGCGTCCCGCATGCGCCCGAGCTCGGCGCCGGCGTCCTTGTAGTCGGGGTCGAGCTCGCCGACGACGACGAGCGACGGCGCCTCGACCGAGGGGACCAGCGGCTCGATGACGGAGTGGTCGAGCGCGACGGCCAGGTCGCGGAAGGAGCGCAGGTGCGCCGGGTCGGACATGCTGCGGCGGATCTGCGCGACGTGCTCCGCGTGCCGGGAGGACTTGCGGCCCTTCGCGAACATCGAGGTGTACAGGGAGGCCCACGCCGCGGCGCCCCACGGGCGGACGAACAGCGCGCGGTACAGCAGGCGGTAGGTCCGGGCCTGGGCGGGCGAGGCGGTCTCGCGCAGGTGGGGGGCGAGGAGCACGAGCCCGCGCACCAGCTCGGGGCGCTGCGCCGCGGCCCAGACGGCGGCGGAGCCGCCCATCGAGCTGCCGACCAGCACCGCGGGCCCGGCGTCGAGGTGCTCGACGAGGGCCACGAGGTCGGTGCCGGTGGCGACGTCCCCGTGCGTGCGGAACGTGGTGTCGGAGTCGCCGTGGCCGCGCAGGTCGGCGACGACGACACGGTGGCCGGCGGCGACGAGCGCGGGGACGAGGTCGTCGTACGTGGAGCGGAGGTCGCCCATGCCGGGCACCGCGACCACGAGCGGGCCGGTGCCCGCGTCCGTGTAGGCGATGCGCCCCTCGGGGCGGCCGAGGTACCGGAGCGACGCGGTCGGGTTGATGTCCATAGCCGCAAAGCTAATACCATTAGCCGAACGGCGCAAGAGGTTCGTCGAATAAAGTTCTGCGCCCGTGTCGATCCCGTCGTTCCCCGTTCGACCTGGGGATGAGAGGGTCGCCAGGAGGGTGGCCGCGATCACGACAGGGAGCACCACGATGGCCAAGTACATGCTGATCATGCGGGCCGACGACGCGTCGCAGCGCGCGTTCGAGGAGTCCGGCCTCAGCTTCGACGACATGCTCGAGCGGATGGGCCGCTACAACGACTCGCTGATCGACGCGGGTGTGCTGGTGGCCGCCGAGGGGCTCGACGCGCCGGAGAAGGGCGTCGTCGTCGACTACTCGGGCGACGAGGTGGTGGTGACCGACGGGCCGTACGGCGAGACCAAGGAGCTGTTCAACGGCTACTGGATCCTCCAGGTCGACACGATCGACGACGCCGTCGCCTGGGCGCGGAAGGCGCCGCTCGCCGGGCCGGGGGTGAAGGCCGAGATCCGCCGCGTCCCGTCGATCGACGAGTTCCCGCAGGACAACGAGTGGGTGCGCCGGGAGCGCGCCTGGCGCGAGCGCACCCACCAGCTCTGAGCCGGCGATCCGCCGACACCCCCCCACGACCGAACGGAGTGATGACGATGCCGAAGTACATGCTGATCATGCGCGGGACCGACGAGGGCCAGGCTGCCTACGAGGAGCTCGACTTCACCGAGGTCATCGCGGCGATGGGCCGCTACAACGAGTCGATGATGGACGCGGGTGTGCTCGCCGCCGGCGAGGGCCTGGCCGACGCGTCGGAGGGCGCCGTCGTCGACTTCACCACCGACACGCCCGTCGTGACCGACGGCCCCTACGGCGAGACGAAGGAGCTGTTCAACGGCTTCTGGATCGTCGACGTCGCCTCCAAGGAGGAGGCGATCGAGTGGGCCAAGCGGGCGCCGCTGAGCGGTGCGGGCACCAAGCTCGAGGTGCGCCGCGTGAACGCGGTCGAGGACTTCCCGCAGGACAACGAGTGGATCGAGAAGGAGAAGGGCTGGCGCGAGCAGCAGGCCGAGCAGGCCCAGCAGGGCCGGTGACCTCGCCGGTGACCTCGCCGTCGACCTCGCCGTCGACCGGGGACGGGGGCCGCGCCGACGACGGCGCGGCCTCCCGTCGCGCCGTCGAGGCGGTGTGGCGCATCGAGTCCAGCAGGATCGTCGGCGCGCTCGCCCGGTACACGAACGACTTCGCGCTCGCCGAGGACGTCGCGTCCGAGGCGCTCGCGGAGGCGCTGGTGGCCTGGCCGCGGGACGGCGTGCCGCGAGACCCGACGGCGTGGCTGCTGGCCACCGGCCGCCGTCGCGCCATCGACGCCTTCCGCCGCCGGGCCGGGCGCGACGAGCGGTACGCGGCGCTCGCCCGCGACCTCGGGGAGGGTGGCGTGGTGACCGGCGGGCCCGGCACGGCGGTCGAGGTGAGCGACGACCTCCTGTGGGACCCGGACCGCATCGACGACGACCGGCTCGCTCTGCTGTTCGTCTCCTGCCACCCCGTGCTCGCCAAGGAGGCGCGCGTCGCGCTGACGCTGCGGGTCGTGGGCGGCCTGACCAGCGAGGAGATCGCCCGGGCGTTCCTGCTGCCGGTGCCGACCGTGCAGGCGCGCATCACGCGGGCGAAGAAGACGCTGGCCGCCGCGCGCGTGCCGTTCGAGGTGCCCACCGCCGCGGACCGGCCCGAGCGGCTCGGCTCGGTGCTCAACGTCCTCTACCTCATCTTCTCGGAGGGCTCGACGGCGTCCGCGGGTGACGACTGGATGCGCCCCGACCTGGCCTACGAGGCGGTGCGGCTGGCACGCGTGCTGACGCGCCTCGTCCCCGACGAGCCGGAGGCGCACGGGCTGCTCGCGCTCCTCGAGCTCACCGCGGCGCGGTTCCCCGCCCGGACCGGCCCCGACGGGGAGCCGGTGCTGCTGGAGGACCAGGACCGACGGCGGTGGGACCGGTCGGCGGTCGGCCGAGGGCGGGACGCGCTCGCGCGGGCGGTCGCCGTGGGGCGTGGCCTCGGCCCGTACGGGCTGCAGGCGGCGATCGCCGAGCAGCACGACACGGCCCGCTCCGTGGCGACCACCGACTGGGAGCGGATCGTGCTGCTCTACGAGGCGCTGGGCCGCGTGGCGCCGTCGCCCGTCGTCGAGCTCAACCGGGCGGTCGCGGTCGCGATGGCGTCCGGGCCGGCCGCGGGGCTCGCCATGGTCGACGACCTCGTGGCCCGCGAGGTGCTGTCCGGCTCCTACCTGATGCCGTCGGTGCGCGGGGAGCTGCTGGCGCGGCTGGGCCGCCGCGACGAGGCCCGCGAGGAGCTCGAGCTCGCCGCCCGCCTGTGCGGCAACGCCCGCGAGCGCGGCGTGCTGGAGCGCAAGGCCGCCGGCCTCTGACCGACGACCTGTCAGGCCGGGCTCGACCCCCGGGCCGCCCGGGCCGCCCGGGCAGGTCGGCGGGGGAGGGTGGCGACGGCGACGCCGGCCAGCGCGAGCACGCCGCCCAGCAGGACGACGGGTGCGGGGACCTCGTCGAGCAGCGCCCACGACAGGAGCACCACGAGCGGCGGCACAGCGTAGGTGGAGGCGGCCGCCCGGCCGGCGCTCACGCGGGCGAGCGCGTAGGCCCAGGTGGTGAACGCGATCGCCGTCGGGAAGATCCCGAGGTAGACGACGCCGAGCAGGGACGACGTCGGCGCGGCCGCGGCCTGCGTGACGAGCGCCGGGAGGAACGGCAGCGCCGCGACCGTGCCCGCGAGGCACCCGAGCCAGGTCATGGTGAGCGCGTCGACCTGGGGGAGCAGGCGCTTCTGCAGCGTGGCGGCGCCCGCGTAGAGGACGGCGGAGGCGAGGCCGAGCACGACGCCCGCGACGTCGAAGCGGCCCGACGTCGTCGCGACGGCGATGACGACCACGCCGGTGAACGCGACGGCGATGCCGGCCAGCAGCCGCCGCGGGAAGCCCTCGCGCAGCAGCACCCCCGCCAGCACGGCGACCAGCATCGGCGCGATGTTGACCAGCAGCGCGGTGGTGCCGGCGTCGAGGTGCTGCTCGGCCGCGTTGAGCGTGAGGTTGTAGGCGCCGAACCACGCGACGCCCCACGCCAGCACGAGGACGAGCAGCCGGCCGCGGGGGAGGCGCACGGGGGTGCGGCGGCGCAGGCGCGCGACGCCGAGGATCACGGACAGCGCGGCGGTGCCGACGGCGACCCGGCCGAGCGTGAGCGCCCCGGCGTCGAGGTCGTGGCCGACGGCGCGCACGCCGACGAACGCGGACGCCCACAGCACCACGGTGACGGCCATCGCCGCCGCGGTGAGCGCGCCCAGCGGGGCCGGGCGGGCGGGGGCGGCGACGCGCGTGACGTCGGGGGTCCTCGTGGCCATACGCCGATCCTGCCCTGCCACGACCCATCAGCACCAGTTCAGATATCTACCGAATGCTTCAGTCTCGCTGTAGTGTCACGACATGCTCGACGTCCACCGCCTCCGCGTCTTCCGTTCCGTGGTCGCCAGCGGCTCCGTCGCCGCGGCGGCCGGCAACCTCGGCTACACGCCGTCGGCCGTGAGCCAGCACGTCGCCGCGCTGCAGCGCGAGACCGGCCTGCAGCTGCTCGCGCGCCACGGCCGGGGCGTCCGGCCCACGGCGGCGGGCCAGGCGCTCGCCGCCCAGGCCGACGGCCTGCTCGCCCGGCTGGGGGAGGTGGAGACGTTCGTGGCCGACCTGCGCTCCGGCCGGTCCGGCAGCCTGTCGATCGCGTACTTCGCGTCGGTCGGCTCCGCCTGGCTGCCCGCCGTCGTCAGCACGCTCACCGAGGGCTTCCCGGGCGTGCGGCTCGACCTCGAGCTCACCGAGGAGATCCCGTCCGACCCGTCCCGGCGCGCCGACGTGCAGCTCGCCGTCGCGCAGCCCGACTTCCGGCCCGCCGCGGGCACCACCGCCCACCACCTGCTCGACGACCCCTACGTCGCCGTCGTCCGCGACGACCACCCGCTGGCCGGCCGGGACGAGATCGAGCTGGCCGAGCTGGTCGGCGACCGGTGGATCGACAACGACTTCGCCCGCGGGTGGTGCCGCCGCAACCTGCTCGAGGCGTGCCGCGCGGCCGGGTTCAGCCCCGCCTTCGCCGTCGAGGCGCACGACTACCCGACGGCGCTCGCGTTCGTCGCCGCCGGCATCGGCATCACCGTGCTCCCCGCGCTCGGCTCCGCGAAGCCCGCCGCCGGCACCGTCGCCGTCCCCGTGGTGCGGCCCGTGCCGGTGCGGTCCATCTACGCGCTCGTCCAGGACGCCGTCGCCGACACCCCGCCGGTGCGGGCGGCGCTCGCGGCGCTGCACGACGCCGCCGGGTCGTCGATGGCGTCCGCGTCGTAGGCTGGACGACGCACTGCCGCGCGGGCCCCGCCCCGCGGCTCCCGGACGAAGACGAGGTACCCCTGTGACCACGCTCCCCACCGCCACCGGCGGCTTCGGCGACAAGCCCCAGATCACGTTCCCCGAGGGCGACGCGCCCGCCGGCCTGCAGGTGCAGGTGCTCACCGAGGGCGCCGGCCCGGTGGTCGACGCCGGCCGCACCATCGTCGTGAACTACCTCGGCCAGACCTGGGGCGGCGGGGTGTTCGACAACTCCTACGACCGCGGCCAGACCATCGACTTCCCGATCGGCGTCGGCGCCGTCATCGGCGGCTGGGACAAGGGCCTCGTCGGCCGCAACGTCGGCGACCGCGTCCTGCTGTCCATCCCGGCCGAGCACGGCTACGGCCAGCGCGGCGTGCCGCAGGCCGGCATCCCCGGCGGCGCGACGCTCGTCTTCGTCGTCGACGTCGTCGGCGTGCGCTGACCTCGCACCGCTCCTGACGAGGGGCCGTCACCCGTCCGGGTGGCGGCCCCTCGTCGTGCGGCGACCGCCGCCGGTCAGCCCTCGGCGGGCTCGACCAGCAGGGTCGTGTGCTGGTTCTCCAGGCCCTCGACCATCACGAGCGTGCAGGCCGTGACGCGGCCCCGCCAGGTCGCCGCGACCGGCAGGTCCGGGCGCGGGTCGAGGGGGTAGCGGTTCGGCGTGAAGCTGTTGCCCCCGTTGCCGCCGGCCGACGCGTGGACGTGGTTCATGTAGCGGATGCCGGTGTCGAGGTCGACCACCACGGGGTGCGTCGACGGCTCCGCGCCCGCGAAGCCCCGCCGCTTCTTCTCCGGCCGGGTGTCCGTGAACTCCGTGATCTCGACGGCGTGCCCGACGGCGATCGGCGCGGGGTAGTTGAGGGTGACGGTGCGCGGCATGGCCTCACCCTAGGGGCCGGGGTGCGGGCGTCAGCGGCGGCGGGACCGGGTGACGGTGAACTTCGGGTTCTGCTCGATGTGCACGGTGGGCCCGACGTCGCGGGTCAGCGCCTGGCGGTAGTGCAGGGCGGTGTTGAAGACGCACCACAGCTCGCCGCCCTGGCGCAGCGCGCGCCCGGCCGCGCGGAACATCCGGTGCGCGGCGTCGGTGCGCACGGCGGCGCGGTCGTGGAACGGCGGGTTGAGCAGGATCAGGTCGAGGCTCGCGGGCTCGAGGTCCTCGCCCGCGTCGTCGCGCAGCACGGCGACGCGCTCGCCGACGCCGTTGGCCGCCGCCGTGGCCTTCGTCGAGGCGACCGCCGCGGCGGAGCGGTCCGTCGCGAGCACCCGCGCCTCGGGGTAGCGGAGCGCGAGGACGGTGGCGAGCAGGCCGGTGCCGCTGCCCAGGTCGAGGGCGTCGTTCACACGGTCCGCGGCGGGCCACTTCGCCGCCGTCGTGAGCAGGAAGCGGGTGCCCAGGTCGAGCGACGGCCCGGCGAACGTGCCGCCGTGCGCGGCGACGGTGATCCCGTCCGGCGCCGATCCCGCGGCGGAGGCGGCCGTGAGCAGCTCGGCGTCGCGCAGGACGGCGCGGACGGGGAAGCTGGGCTCGGCGTCGCGCGCCTCGGGCCGCACGCCCGACGCGACGAGCACCCGGGACTTCTGGCGCGCGAGGCTGGCGCGGACGTCGGCGAACGACGCGGCCAGCACGTCGTTCATCGAGCGGGACATGTGCTTGACCCGCCCGCCCGCGAGGACGGTGACGTCCTCGGCGGCGTGCCGGGCGATCGCCTCGGCGATCTCGGTGAGCTCCGCGAGCGACGGCGGGAGCTGCAGCAGCACCACGCGGGCGCCGCCCAGCAGGTGCTCGTCGACCCGGTCGCGGAGGTCGATCTCCACGGAGGGCCGGTCCCCGCGCACGAGGTCCAGGACGCCCGCGCCGGCCATGTTCCGCTCCAGCGCCGCCTCGGCGGTGACGGTGTCCGTGCACGACCGCACGTCCGGGGCGCCCAGGGTCGCGGCGCCGAGGGTCAGCGCGCCGAACCGGTCGCCGAGGACCACCACGTCGCCGGGCCCGGCTTCCGCGAGCAGGGGCGCGGCCTCGTCGAGCAGCAGCCGGTCGGTGGCGTCGACGGCGACGGGGCCGTCGGCGCGGGAGCCGTCGTCGGGCCACGGGGTGAGGGACGCGAGGACGGTGGCGAGCCGCGAGGTCGGGTCGGAGGTGACGGGCGTGTCGTCGGGCGCGGGGGAGTGGTGCACCCGTCCAGTGTCCCCGACCGGACCTCGTCCTGCGGACCGGGCGGCCTGGGCGGCCCGGCGGCGCCCTACCCTGGCGCCATGAGCGAAGCCTCTGACGCGCCGGAGCCGACGTCGACCGCGCGAGTGTCGATCACCTACTGCACGCAGTGCCGGTGGCTGATGCGCGCGGCGTGGGTGGCGCAGGAGCTGCTGCAGACGTTCCGCACCCGACTCGCGGAGGTGGCCATCGTGCCGGGCACGGGCGGGGTGTTCCGCGTCGAGCTCGAGCCGGGTGACGGTCGTCCCGTGGTGCTGCTGTGGGACCGCGCCGTCGAGGGCGGGTTCCCGGAGATCCCGCCGCTCAAGAAGGCGATCCGCGACGCCGTCGCGCCGGATCTCTCCCTGGGCCACACGGACCGGGTCCAGCCGGGCCGTTGAGCCGATCGGTTCGGCAGCTCGTCGATCGCGTCGGCACGTCCGCCTGCCGACGTGATCGACCGCCTGCCGAACCGAACCGATCGGGAGGGGTGCTCAGCGGGAGCGGCGCTCCGCGCGGGCGGCCTTCTCGGCCTTCTTGGCGGCCTCGGCCGCGACGCGGTCCTCCTCCTCGCGCACCTTCGCCGCCGTCTCGCGCTCGGAGACGAGCCAGGCCGGCGGGTCCTGCCGCAGCTCGTCGATCTGCTCGGTGGTCAGCGGCTCGGTGATGCCGCCGCGCGCGAGACCGGCGATCGAGACGCCGAGCCGCCCGGCGACGACGGGCCGCGGGTGCGGGCCCTGACGGCGCAGGTCGTCGAGCCACTGCGGGGGGTTCTTCTCGAGCTCCTCGAGCTCGGCGCGCGTGATGCCGTGCTCCTGGAACTCGGGCGGCGTGGCGGGCAGGTACACCCCGAGCTTCTTCGCCGCGTTCGTCGGCTTGAGGACCTGCTGGGAGAAGGGGGTTCCGGCCATGGCCCCAGCGTAGTCGCGGCGGACGGCACGGCACGCCCACGTAGCCTGGACCCGTGACCTCCCAGCCGGGCGATGCCCTCGACGACCCCCCGGACGACGCCCTCGGGGAGCAGCCCGACGACGGGCGCCCGACGTTCCGGCTCGGGTACGTGCCGGGCGCGACGCCGGGCCGCTGGGCCGGCACCTGGCGCGACCGGCTCCCCGACGTCCGCCTGGAGCTGGTGCAGGTCGGGGCCGCCGACGCGCCCGCCGCGCTGGCCGAGCGGCGCGTGGACGCCGCCGTCCTGCGCCTGCCGGTGGACGGCGACGTGCTGCACGCCATCCCCCTGTACACGGAGCTGCCCGTCGCGGTCGTGTCGCGCGACCACCTGCTCGCCGCGACCGAGGAGGAGGAGGTCGTGACGGCGGACGACCTCGCCGACGACGTGGTGTGGCTGGCCGCCGACGACGTCCTCTACCCGGGCGACGCCGCGACGCCCGGCCGCAGGCCCGAGCCGTACGACGACGGCGCGGGCGGCGTCGTCGAGCCGGAGCGGCCCGCCACCGCGGCGGACGTGATCGCCCTGGTGGCGACGGGCGTCTGCGTCACCGTCGTGCCGATGTCGCTGGCTCGCCTGCACCGGCGCAAGGACGTCACGTACCGGGTGCTCGACGGTGGCCCCGACGCCCCCGTGGGCCTCGCGTGGCTGGTCGACGGGCTGTCCGACGACGAGCGTGAGCTCGTCGAGGAGATGATCGGCATCGTGCGCGGCCGCACCGTGAACAGCTCGCGGGGGCGGGCCGGTCGCGAGCGCGCGGAGGCGGCCGAGCCGGCCCGCGA
>NZ_JBHVFQ010000048.1:0-11195 GCF_042801555.1 Isoptericola sp. NPDC057559 | reverse complement strand
CCGCCCGCGTGGTCGACGAGGGTCCAGCTCGCGTACGCGCCGCCGGGCCGGTAGCGGAAGATCCGCCCGGCCCGCGCGGCCACGAGGCGGTGGACGTCGGCCGGCAGGTCGGTCGCGGCGACGAGGTCCGCCTGCGACAGGCCGTCCGGCTCGCGGGCCACCAGCCCCCACCCGACGTCGGGGTGGCGCCAGTCCCACGGGTCGGCGGGCGCGGGCCGCGCCGTCCGCTCGGCGAACGCGAACGGGCCCCCGAGCCAGGGGCGCACGTCGGCGGCGAACGCGCCCGTGACGGGGCCGGAGCCGGTCCACGCGTCGACGGACACCGCCGCGCCCCCGACCGGCGGCGCGGCGGTCACGGCGCGTCCCCGAGGGCGGCGGGCGCGACGCCGAGCTGGGCGGCGATCTCGCCCACGCGCGCGGCCGCCTCGGCACGGAACTTCTCCCCCTGGTCGGGCGGCAGCGAGGCGAGCACGAACTGCAGGGCGGCGACCTCGAGGCGGCTCGCCCGGGCGGCGGCGGAGTCGGGGGCGGCGGCGTCGCCCGCGGGCCCCACCACCTGGAGCTGGAACTCGTCCCACCGCAGGTAGAGCGCCGGGAGCGTCCACTCCCGCAGCCCGTCGCGGACCCGCGCCGCCGTGGTGCCCTCGGCCAGCCCGTCGACCACCCGGTTGCGCGCGAGCACGGTCAGCGCGGCCCAGTCGAGCGGCCGCGGCTGGTCGTCGGCGGCCGCGATCCGCCGGCTGAGCTCGTCGACCAGCGCGCCGTACAGGCCGCCGGTGAGCAGGCGCGCCAGCTCCCCGCGGATCGGCTCCCGCATCCCGATGACGGCGTGCGACCGGCCCTTGCTCACCAGCTCGCGGGCCAGCGACGTCAGCCCGTCGTCGCCGGCTGCCGCGCCCTCGCAGCAGTTCAGCACGACCAGCCAGAAGCCGCCGTCGTTGGCCCGTGTCAGCTGCGCGAGCTGCTCCTTCTCGAGCGCGAGCCCGATGCCCGGGCTCTCGGCGCCCCAGTCGTTCTTCAGGGCGAGGCGCACGGTGCCGTCCGTCGACCCGTGGCAGAACAGGTGCAGCACGTGCGGCCGGAAGCCCTGCACGACGCCCCGCAGCTCGTGGAAGTCGGGCGGGACGAGCCTGACCTCGGCGACCTCGGGCGCGGTGCCGGCGTCGACCTCCTCCTGGAGCCGCTCCGCGAGGTCGGCCTCGCTCAGCACCACCAGGAGGCTGACCCGCCCCGGCCCCGCGTCCCGCGCGACGCGGCGCAGCTCGGCCAGCTCGCCCGCCGCGGTGAGGCCCAGGCACGACAGCAGGGCGACGACGCGCAGCGGGGGCTCGAGCTGGTAGAGCGGCACGCGCGGCTCCGCGGTGCGGACCACGCGGGCGAGCGCGTACTTGGACTCCAGCGCCAGGAACGGGCCCTCGCCCGGGAAGCGCAGGGCCTCCCACGGCACACCCTCGGCGCCGCTCAGAGGCAGGATGTCGGCGTAGACCGGCACGCGGGCGTCGGTGCTGCGCATCGCCACGGTGAGCGACGTGCCGAGCTCCTTGTGCACGGCGAGCGACCGGTAGAGCTCCTCGCCGAGGTGGGCGTTGATCTCCGCGTCGGCGGCGTTCGGCGCCACGGACGACCAGGTGAACCGTTCGTCCACGGCGGTGTCGTCGATCGGCTCGACGAGGTGCACGTGCGGCACGAGGTGGTCGTCGCTGTTCACGGCGGTGATCTGGAAGACGACGCGGCTCATGGCTGGCCTCCGTCCGGTGGCGCGGCGTCCGGTGGCGGGGCGTCCTCGGCGCCCGGGTACGCCTGCTGCACGCTCTGCTCGAGGAGCCGCGAGACGCGCTCGAGCGCCTCGGCGGCGGCATGGTCGACGGGCCGGTCGACGGCGGCGGGGAGCCAGCTCATCTGGAGCTGCTCGATGCTGCGCGCCGCCGACGCGACCCACGACTCCTGCTCCACCTGCGTCGCGGCCCGCCGGGTGGACTCGTGCAGGAACGCCGACCGGCCGTCGCGCAGCAGCCGCATCTCCGCCGTCCACCTCTGCCGGCCCGGCTCGGCGTCGGGCGGCGTCGTGCCCGGGGTCTCGACGAACAAGGGGTGCACCCAGGACGTCAGCGCGGGCAGCGTGCGGCCGATCCGCTCGGGTCGCACGAAGATGGTGCGCAGGGCCGCGCCGATCTGCTCCGCCGAGGGGTCGGCCACCAGGTCGTGCACCGTGGTCAGCCCGGGCCGGACGCTGGCGAGCTCGTCGGCGAGCTCCCGCAGCCCGGCGGTGCTGGGGTTGCCCGGCGGGGCCGAGAAGGTCACGGCCACCGCGCCCACGCGGGTGAGGACCTCGACGAGCTCGGTGGGCTCGACGAACGCGGGGATGTCGTCGGGGGTCGTGGGGCGCAGCACGAACGCCCCGTGCCCGTCGGCGAGGTGGCCCTGCACGACCAGGTGCACGACGTCGACGCGGTGGCCGTCCAGCTCCTCGAGGAGCCAGGTGAGCCACGGGGTGGCGACCGCGGGCCCGTGGCGCCGCGCCCGGCGGCCGGCGCTCCCGGGCGTCGGAGGGGCGTGCACGACGACGTCGCCGCCCCCGGCACGGAGCGGCTCGACGACGGCCCGCGTCGCCCTCGCCCACTCGGCGTCGGTGAAGACGTGGACCCGGACGCCCGGGGTGTACGCCACGTACTGGCCGGTCAGCCGCGCCACCAGGTCGGGCGGGTCGGCACCCCCGTCGGCCGGCAGGCTGCAGCAGATCGCGATGTCGAGGTGCGGGCCGGGCCGCTCGGCACGCACCGGGTGGAACGGCAGCCGGAACACCGGGCGGTCCAGCGGAGCCAGCAGGCGCTCCCACGGCAGCACGTGCACCTCGCCGCGCGGGACGGGGATCTCCAGCCACAGCACGTCCCGCGGCGGGATCGGGGACTCCCCGAGGTCGGCCGCCTCGGCCCTCAGCCGCGCGAGGACGTCGTCGGGCACCGCGAGCGCGGCGTCGTCCACCCGGCCGAAGACGGAGCGGGGCAGGCCCAGCGCGCGCAGGGTGCAGCGCGCGACCTCCCGCGGGCGCTCCCGGCCGCGGACGACGGAGAACACGGCGTCGGACGACCCGTGGTCGAGGCTGATCCGGAGCGTCGGCAGCCCGATCTCCGAGCGCAGCGCCATCGCCATGACGACCTCCTCACGCGGTCTCCGGCGCCCGGACCTGGCTCAGCAGGGCCCAGGCGGTCTGGACCGACTCGACCTCGCCGTGGCCGGGGATGCACCAGGTGCCGTCGACGCCGACGATCTCGTGCGCGGCGCCGGCGTACCCCGCGCCGAACGGGTACGCCCCGCCGACGTCGGGCATCGGCGCGAGGGTCGCGGCCTCGGCGCCCAGCCCCTGCGGGCCGAAGCCGCCCAGCGCCGCGAACCGCGACGGCGGGCGGCCGGCGATCTCGGCCTCGCCCAGGTCGGACGCGCGCCGCATCGCGAGGTGGAACACGCGGGTCAGCGGCATGTCGTGGGCCGAGAAGGTGCTGAGGATCGGCAGGCGCACGCGGTCGAACGCGACGCGGTAGCCGCCGGGGTGCCCGCCGACGTCCGGGGCGAACGCCCAGGCGGACAGCGCCGGCTGCAGCAGCAGCACCGAGTCGACGTCGGTCGCCGGGGCGGCGCCGTGGGCGACGGCGGAGAGGACCACCCGGCACCCGTAGGAGTGGCCCACGAGGTGGAGCCGGGCGCCGGGACGGCCGTCCGCGGGCGCGGTGAGCCGGCGCACGGCGTCGGCGACCCCGGCGCTCCCGACCCGCCCGGCGCGGTCCTTCATCTGCCGGACCGTGGCGAGCCGGACGCCGCCGCGCAGCAGCTCCAGCGGGTTGAGGAAGCCCGCCGCCTCCGGGCCCGCGACGGCCTGGTCCTCCTCGATGATCCCGCCCGGCTTCACCGCGGGCGGCGCGAGACGGCGGCGGGCGTCGGCCCACAGCGCGAGGAGCTCCTCGGAGCCGGCCGGCTCCTCGCGAGCGCCCGCGTCCCCGCCCGCACCGCCGTCCGCGTCGTCGTCGGCGTCCTCGGCCCGCGGCAGGCCGGCGAGGATCTCCGCGGCGCGCGCACAGCCCGCCTCGCCCGCGTCGGGGTCGGCGAGGACGGCGCGCAGCTCCGCGGTCCGCTCGGGGCCGAGGTCGTCCTCGAGCGCCGCGAGCTCCGGCGCCAGCTCGCCCGCCAGGCCGTCGCCGCCCCCGGCGATGTCGGGGCCGCGCTCCCACGGCATGACCAGCGCGGTGCTGGGCCAGTGCACGCCGGCGTAGACGGGGCGGTACGGGCGGTCCGGCGGCGGCCCCTGGGAGCGCACGACGTCCTCGAGCCGGTCGAAGAACCTGTCGTACCGGGAGGTGGCCGCCGCCCAGTCGTTGTTCCAGCCGTGCGAGACGAGCACGACGTCGGTGGCGTCGGCGGCGGCGTCGACGAGCGCCTCCAGCGAGCGCGGCGAGGTCAGGCGTCCGGCCGCGTCGAACTGGAGGATGTACACGGGTACGGGGCCGGCCGGCGTCGGGCGCACCTGCCACGGGACGGTCTCGGTCCTGGTCGAGGGCGCGTTCGAGGGCATGGCACCTCACACCTCCTCGAACGCGGCGAGGAGCCGCACCGTCGCCGCGACCGTGCCCTCGTTCGTCACCTTGAACACCTGCGGCCCGTCGGCGACGAGCCGGCCGAGCACGTCCGCGTTGGCGAGGACGAAGGTGCCGTCGACGGCGACCGGGTCGCCGTCGGTGGCGTCGTGCGCCGGGACGACGGTGACCGAGGCTCCCTTGCCGCCGGTCGTCTCCGTCGCGGCGATCGCCAGCAGCGTCAGGGCGACGTCGTCGGGCACGAGGGGGATCTCGGCGGTGTCGCCCGCCTGGCCCTGGGGCGCGAGGGCGGCGTCGGAGACCACGTAGCTGTCGGGCGTCAGGGGAAGGCTGACCGGGAGCACGGGACCGCCGGCGACGCTGACGCTCGCGCTGAGCGAGATCTGCACCATGGTGACCTCCAGGAGGCGGGAGCGGGGCGGGTGCGGGAGGGCGCACGGCCGGTCGGCGACCGGACCCGCCCAGCGTCGCGCGCGGTCGTCACCGGGCGGTCACCACGGCGTCACGGCGCCCGCGAGGGTGCCGACGCCTCCGCGTGACGGGCCCGTGACGGGGGGTTGACGGCCCCGGGCGATGCTCGCAGTGGCCTGGACCGTCGAAGGAGCCGTCATGAGCATCGCCACCAGCTACCCGGGCGTGTACGTCACCGAGGTGCCCAGCGGGAACCGCACCGTCACGGGCGTGGCGACGTCGATCACGGCGTTCGTCGGGGTCGCGCGCCGCGGCCCGGTCGACGTGCCGGTCCCCGTCAGCAACTTCTCCGAGTTCGAGCGCGCCTTCGGCGGCCTCGTGCGCACCAGCGGCCTCGGGTACGCGGTGCGCGACTTCTACCTCAACGGCGGCGGCCCCGCCCTGGTCGTGCGGGTGGCGCACCTGGAGGACGCCGACGCCGACCTGCAGGCGACGGCGGCGCGGCTCACGGTGGGCGACCTCACCCTGGAGGCGATCGGCCCCGGCGCGTGGGCGAACGACCTGGAGGCGACCGTCGAGCACCCCGCGGACCCCGACGCCACGGACATCGCGGCCGGGCAGGGCGTCGAGCCGGACGACCTGTTCACCCTCACCCTGAGCCTGGGCGACGAGGTCGAGGTGTACCGCAACGTCACCGTGGTGGACGGCCCGGCGCGCATCGGCCACCTGCTCTCCTCGTCGCGGCTGGTCCGTGCCACGGGCACCGCGCCCGCGACGCGGCCCGCGGCCAGCGGCGTCGACGCCGACGGCGCCCTCGTGCCGGTGACCGTCGCGACGGCCGACCAGGGGGCCGACGGCGGGCCCGTCGGGGCGGACGACTACACGGGCAGCGGGCGCGGGCTCCTGGCGCTGGAGACCGTGGACCTCGTCAACCTCCTCGTGGTGCCGCCGCCGACCCCCGCCGGTCAGCTCGACGCGTCCGTCTGGCCCGTGGCGGCCGACCTCGCCCGCCGGCGCCGCGCCTTCCTCGTGGTCGACCCGCCCCCGGGCCTCGCGCTCGACGACGTGGGCGCCTTCGTGACGTCCGCCGGGGTGACCGGGGAGAACGCCCGCTACGCCGCGCTCTACTACCCGCGGGTGCGGCACGCCGACCCGCTGCGCGGCGGCCAGCTCGACACGTTCGCCCCCGCGGGCGCCGTCGCCGGCGTGTTCGCCCGCACGGACGGCGGCCGAGGGGTCTGGAAGGCGCCCGCGGGTCTGGAGGCGGCCCTCACCGGCGTCGTCGCGCTGGAGCAGGACCTCACCAACGACGCCAACGGGCGCATCAACCCCGTGGGCGTCAACGCGCTGCGCACCTTCCGCGACGCCGGGTCGGTGGTGTGGGGGGCGCGGACGCTGCGCGGGTCGGACGTGCTCAGCGACGACTACAAGTACGTGCCCGTGCGCCGGCTGGCGAACTTCCTCGAGGAGAGCCTGTACCGCGGCACCCAGTGGGTCGTCTTCGAGCCCAACGACGAGCCCTTGTGGGCGCAGGTCCGGCTCAGCGTCGGGGCGTTCATGCAGGACCTGTTCCGCCGCGGCGCCTTCCAGGGCACCAGCCCGCGCGACGCGTTCTTCGTGCGGTGCGACGCCGAGACCACCACGCAGCTCGACGTCGACCGCGGCGTCGTGAACATCCAGGTCGGGTTCGCGCCGCTGAAGCCGGCCGAGTTCGTCATCATCTCGGTCCAGCAGAAGACGGCCGCGGCGGCGCAGTAGCGCCGCCCCCAACCAGGAGCCCGACATGGCTGAGTTCTCGGTCAACGCCACCCGGTTCGACCCGTACAAGAACTTCAAGTTCCGCGTGAAGTGGGACGGGAAGTACGTGGCGGGGGTGTCCAAGGTGAGCGCGCTGAAGAAGACCACCGAGGTGGTCAAGCACCGCCACGGCGGCGACCCGTCGTCGAGCCGCAAGTCGCCCGGCCGCACCGAGTACGACGCGATCACGCTGGAGCGCGGCGTCACGCACGACGTCGAGTTCGAGCGGTGGGCGGGCTCCGTGTGGAACTACGGCGCGGGACTCGGTGCCGAGGTGTCGCTCGCGAGCTTCCGCAAGGACCTCATCATCGAGCTGTACAACGAGGCGGGGCAGCTCGTCCTCGCCTACAAGGTGTACCGGGCGTGGGTGTCGGAGTACCAGCCGCTGCCCGGCCTCGACGCCAACGCCAACGGCGTCGCGATCCAGTCCATCAAGCTCGAGAACGAGGGCTGGGAGCGCGACGTCGCCGTCGCCGAGCCGTCCGAGCCGTCGTTCGTCGAGCCCTGACGGCGGGCCGACCGTGCCGGGCCGGCCCGCGGCGACCCTCGACCTGTGGGAGGCGCTCGCGGCCACCGCGCCGCCCGCCCGCGGGGCGGTGGTGCTGGTGGCGCGGGGGCTGGCCCCGGACCTGGACGCGGCGTGCGAGCAGCCCCTGGCCGCGGCGGCCGGCGCCGCGCTGGAGGAGCTGCGCGAGCGGGCCGGGGGCGTGCTCGAGACGGTGGTCGCCTGCCCGTCGTGCGGGGAGCTCCTCGACGTGCCGCTGCCGCTCGAGGGCGTCGCCGCGGACGGGGAGCGGGTGGGCCCGGAGGTCGAGACGGTCGGCCCGGTCGAGGTGCGGGCCCCGACGACGGCGGACCTGCTCGCCGCCCTCGCCGACCCCGCCCCCGGGGCGGCCCTGCGGGCCCGGTGCGTGCGATGGCCGGGCGGGGACGACGGCGCCGCCGACCCGGGGCTGGCCGACCCGGAGCTCGCCGCGGGGGTCGCCGCCGCGGCCGAACGGCTGGCGGGCGCGGCCGGGGTCTCCGTGCGCCTGCGCTGCCCGGGGTGCGACGCGGACGTGCGCGCCGACGTCGACGTGGTGCGGCTCCTCACCGACCGCGTCGACCAGCAGGCGCGCGCCGAGCTCGCCGAGGTCGCGACCCTCGCCGCCGCGTTCGGGTGGACCGAGCCGCAGGTGCTCGGCCTCAGCCCCGCGCGCCGCGCGGAGTACCTGGCCCTCGCGGGCCGGGCCCGCACGGACGACGGGTTCCAGCGCGCGAGGGGCGGGGCGCCATGAGCGACGTGTTCGACCGCATCGCGGCGCGCGCCGCGGGCGCCCCGGCGGCCCGGCTCACCGAGCGCCGGGACGTCTGGTCGGCCGAGCCGGCGTTCGGCGTCCCCGGTGGGGCCGCGCCGGGGGCGGGTGCGCCGGGCGGAGGACGGTGGCCCGCGCCCGCGCGGGAGGAGGGTCCGACGCCGGCCACCCCGGAGGGGCGGGCGTCGCGCCCGGGCGGGGAGGGCGTCGCGACCCGCGCGGTCGGCCCGGGCGCGCGGCCCGACGGGTCCGCCTCCGACCTCGGGGCCGCCGGGCCGTCCCCGTCCCGCCGGTCCGGCGCGACCGTGCCCGACGACGTGTCCGCGGGCCCGACCCCGCGGGCCCGTCGCGGCGATCCGCGCGGGGGGACCAGCGCCGTCGACGACGGTGGCGCGGTCGCGGGCCGGGGCGGCGACGGGCGCGGTGCGGTGCGGCCCGGCGCGACCGGGCCGGCGCAGGACCGGCTCGAGCAGGGTGGCCCGGCGCCCGGCCGGGCGGGCGCGAGTGCCCTCGGAGCTCGGCCCGAGGGCGACGGGCGCGATGCCGCCCCGACCGATGCCGCCCCGACCGTTGCCGGCCCGAGCGACGCCGCTCCGACCGACGCCGCCCCGCAGCGGGCCCTGCTGCCGGGCCTCGCCGGCGCGGCGTCCGCCCTGCGTCTGCGCGGGCCGGGCCCGGAGACCCCGCCGGGGGGCGTGCGCGACGCCGGCGCGCCCGAGGGGCCGGCGCCTGCGCCCCGGCGGGACGGGTCGGCGCGAACGCAGCGGGACCCGGCGAGCGCCGCCATCGCGCCGGAGGACCTGCTGCGGGAGCACGTCGCGCCCGCGCTCGCGGGCCGCGGCGTCCTGGACCTCGCGGCGGTCGACGGCCTGGCCGCGCCCGGCCTGGGGCCGGTCGAGGCGCCCGCGGGCGCCGTCGTGCACGTCCACTTGGAGCGCGTCGACGTGCACCGGCCGGCGCCCGACCCGCCCCGTGCGGCGCGCGAGGGCGCCCGGGTGGACCACGCGGACTACCTCGCCCGCCAGCAGCGGAGGTGGCGATGAGCAACACCCACGCGATCGCGGCGGTCACCGCCACCCTGCGGGTCGTGCTGCAGCGGGCGGTCGACGCGGAGCCCGACCCCGTCGCGGGTCGCAAGGTCACGACGCTGCGGCCGGCGCAGCTCGCCGCCCTCGGCTCGGACGACGCCCCCGCGCGCGGCCTCAACGTGTTCCTCTACCAGGTGACGCCGAACCACGCCTGGAACCTCACCGACCTGCCGACCCGCAGCGGCGCGGGCGCTCTGGTGGCGCGACCGCTGGCCGCCCTCGACCTGCACTACCTGGTCACCGCGTACGGCGACGAGCCCGCCCTGGAGCCGCAGCGGCTCCTCGCGCGCGCCGCGCTGGCGCTGGCCGCGACGCCCGTGCTCACCAAGGACGTGGTCGAGGAGGCGGTCGACCTCCTGGGCGCCGAGACGGACACAGCCTTCCTGCAGCACGCCGACCTCGCCGGCCAGGCGGAGCCGGTCAAGCTCAGCCCGGCGCCGCTGTCGCTGGAGGAGCTGTCCAAGCTGTGGGGCGTGCTCGGCACCCCGTACCTGCTGTCCCAGGCGTACACGGCGACGGTCGTGCTGGTGGAGGCCGACGCCCCGCCCCGACGCGCCCTGCCCGTGCGGACCCGGCGGATCGACCTGCGCACGTTCGCCCGCGCGGACGTCGCGGCGGTCACGACCCTCGACGGCGGGCCCGCGGCCACCGGCTCCACCCTCGTGGTCGAGGGCTCGGGGCTGGCGTCCGCGCACCCGTTCGTCGTGGTGGGGCGCACGCGGCTGGCGCCCGAGCCGGGGTCGACGGCCGCGCGCGCCACGGTCGTGCTGACCGACGCCGTGCCGGCCGGCGTGCAGGCGCTGCAGGTGGTGCACGTGCGCCCGGCGGACGCGCTGACCGGCGAGCCGGAGCGCGTGGTCGGGCGGTCGGACGCCGTGCCGCTGGTGGTCGTGCCGACGGTGGGCACCGTGAGCCTGGCGGGCGGCGAGGTCCACGTGCCCCTCGCGCCCCCGCTGCGCGAGGGGCAGCGGGCGGTCGTCACGCTGGGGCGCCTCGCGGAGGCGGGCGACCCGCCGGGCGCGGTGCAGCCGGTCGTCGCGGCCACGGTGCCGCCCGCGCCCGCCGGCCCGCCCGTCGCGGTGCTCGACGTCCCCGACGACGACCTGACCGCCGGCACGTGGCTGGTGCGCGTCGCGGTCGACGGCGTGGAGTCGCTGCCCACCCTGGGACCGGACGGCACGTACGACGCCCCGGCGGTGACCGTCCCATGACGCTGGCACCGAGCCAGGCCGCAGCGGCCGCGGGGGACTCCGGCGGCGCCGTCGCCTCCGCGGGCCGCACCGCCTCGGACGCCGGCACCGAGGAACGCCGCGACCTCACCGTCGCCGAGCTCGCCGTGGTGCGGGCCCGCCTCGTCGGCGCCGACCCGGTGCCCGCCGAGGCCGCGCTCGCCGCCCTCCGTGCCCGGACGGGGGTCCCCGCGCCGCTGGACGTGCTGCAGGACGGACTGGGGCTTTCGGGCTTCGAGCGGTCGGTGCTGCTGCTCGCCTGCGGGCCGGACCTCGTGGGCGACGTCGCGCGCGAGCTCGCCGAGCACGGCGGCGGCCCCCGGCTGACGTTCGCCACCGCGTTGGAGCGGCTCCCCGGAGCGCACTGGGACGCCCTGATCCACCGCCGCCCCCTGCGTCGCTGGCAGCTGCTGCGACTGGCCGAGCCGGACGCCGTGCTCACCAGCCCGCTCGTGCCCCCGGAGCGGGTGGTGCACCACCTGGTGGGCGTGGAGGGGACGGACGAGCAGCTGGAGCTCGCCAGCCGGCCGCTGGACGTCCCCGCCAGGCTTGGCGAGACGTTCGCCGCGCTCGTCGGCGACGTCGTGGGCCGCTGGGCGGGCGGCGCGCCCGTCGTGCTGCGCGGGCCCCAGCCGCGCACCACGCGCGCCCTCGCCGCGGCCGCCTGCGCCGCGGCGGGCCTGTGGCCGCGCCTCCTCGGCGCGGACGCCGTCGACCCCGGCCCCGCCGGGCCCGCGACCACGCTCCAGCGCCTCGTCCGCGAGACCGTGCTGGCCCGGGTGGCGTGGG
>NZ_JBHVFQ010000047.1:0-14219 GCF_042801555.1 Isoptericola sp. NPDC057559 | reverse complement strand
GGTCGGCGTCATCGAGTCCGAGCTCGTCGCCGAGGGCGTCGAGCTCGTCGACCTGGGCCCGGAGGACCTGAGCGACGAGGACGGCGAGGACGACGAGATCCGTCCGCGCCGCCGCCGGCGCCGGGGTGGCCGCGGCCGCCGCGGCGGGCGTCGTCCCGAGGACGGCTCCGAGCCGGAGGGCGACGAGGACGCCGAGGACGGCCCGCACGACGAGGCCGCCGGGCGTCCCGCCGACGAGGACGCGGACGAGCACGGCGACGACCAGGACGACGACCACGGCGACGCCGAGGACGAGGGCGGGGAGTCGGCCTCGAGCCGTCGCCGTCGCCGCCGTCGCCGGGGCACCCGCGCGGAGCGGGCCGAGGCCGCGGTGGCGCGCACGCGCGACCGGGACGAGGTCACCGCGCTCAAGGGCTCCACACGCCTCGAGGCGAAGCGCCAGCGCCGCCGCGAGGGCCGCGACGCCGGCCGCCGCCGCCAGATCATCACGGAGGCGGAGTTCCTCGCCCGCCGCGAGTCGGTGACGCGGTCGATGGTCGTGCGCGAGCTCGACGGCCGCACCCAGATCGCCGTGCTCGAGGACGGCGTGCTCGTCGAGCACTACGTCTCCCAGCAGTCGCAGGCGTCGATGGTGGGCAACGTCTACCTCGGCCGCGTGCAGAACGTGCTGCCCAGCATGGAGGCCGCGTTCGTCGACGTCGGCAAGGGGCGCAACGCCGTGCTGTACGCCGGCGAGGTGAACTGGGACGCCGCGGGCCTCGAGGGCGGCCAGCCGCGCCGCATCGAGGAGGCGCTGAAGTCCGGCGACTCCGTGCTCGTGCAGGTCACCAAGGACCCGATCGGGCACAAGGGCGCGCGCCTCACCTCGCAGGTCACCCTCGCGGGCCGCTACCTCGTCCTCGTGCCCGGCGGCGGCATGACCGGCATCAGCCGCAAGCTCCCCGACACGGAGCGCAGCCGCCTCAAGAAGATCCTGCGCGACGTCGTGCCCGAGGGCTCGGGCGTCATCGTGCGGACCGCCGCGGAGGGCGCGAGCGAGGCCGAGCTGCGTGCCGACGTCGAGCGTCTGCAGGCGCAGTGGGCCGCGATCCAGAAGAAGTCGTCGTCCGCCAGCGCCCCCGCGCTGCTGCAGGGCGAGCCGGACCTCGCGATCCGCGTGGTGCGCGACATCTTCAACGACGACTTCTCGTCGCTGCAGATCCAGGGCCAGGGCGCGTGGGACGAGATCGCGCAGTACGTCGAGGAGCTCGCTCCCGACCTGCGCGACCGCGTCACCAAGTGGACGGAGAACACCGACGTGTTCGCCGTGCACCGCGTGGACGAGCAGCTCGCCAAGGGCATGGACCGCAAGGTCTGGCTGCCGTCCGGCGGGTCGCTGGTCATCGACCGCACCGAGGCGATGACGGTCGTCGACGTCAACACCGGCAAGTTCACCGGCGCGGGCGGCACCCTCGAGGAGACCGTCACGCGGAACAACCTCGAGGCGGCCGAGGAGATCGTGCGCCAGCTGCGGTTGCGCGACATCGGCGGCATCGTCGTCATCGACTTCATCGACATGGTGCTCGAGTCGAACCGCGACCTCGTGCTGCGCCGGCTGGTCGAGTGCCTGGGCCGCGACCGCACCAAGCACCAGGTGGCGGAGGTGACCTCGCTCGGTCTGGTGCAGATGACCCGCAAGCGCGTGGGTCAGGGCCTGGTCGAGGCGTTCTCCGAGACCTGCGAGCACTGCAAGGGCCGCGGGTTCATCGTGCACAGCGAGCCCATCGAGAAGGGTGGCGCCCCGCACCAGCACGCGGACGCCGACCAGGGCGAGGGCGCCAAGCGCTCGCGCCGCAAGCGCGGCGGCAAGCAGGCCGAGCCGGCGGCTCCCGCCCCGGCGGCCGAGGTGCCGACGCTGCCCGAGGACCGGTCCGAGGCGCGCGAGGCCGTCAAGGCCACGCTCGCGACGATCGCGGCCGCGGCGGCGCACGCCCACGAGCACGAGCACGACGCGAAGGACGAGTCGTCGCGGCCCGCGGAGGCGCCCTCCGACGCCCCCGCGCCGCTGACCCTCCCCGAGCCCGTCGAGGCCGCGGTCGTGACGCCCGTCGCGCCCGAGACCCTCATCGAGCTGCCCGAGCGCAAGCCGGAGGAGCCCGCCCCGGCGCCGTCGGCCGGGGAGCCCGCCGAGAAGCCCGTGAAGAAGGCGCCGCGCCGGGCGCGCAAAGGAGCCGGAGCACCGAAGTCTGCTCAGCCGGGTGCTGGGGAGGCTGCGGCCGGAGTGACCGGCACCGCATGACCGGCGACGAGTGACCTGACCGCGAGGTCGGGGCGAGGGCCCGAGATCGATGTCCACGACATCGACCTCGGGCCCTTCTCGTCGACCTCGGCGTGCCATGCTCGGGCCATGGACGACGGGGGCGGCGGGCGGCTCGAGGTGATCGCCGGGCCGATGTTCGCCGGCAAGACGGAGGAGCTGGTGCGCCGCGTGCACCGGGCGCGGATCGCGCGGCGCGGCGTGCTCGTCGTCGGGCACGCGCTGGACACGCGCAGCGGCCCCGGCCGGGTGGCCTCGCACTCGGGCCTGGAGCTGCCGTCGCGCAGCGTGCGGTCGGCGCAGGAGGTCCCGGGGCTCGTCGAGGCCGGCACCGAGCTGGTGGCGGTCGACGAGGCGCAGTTCTTCGGGCCGGAGCTGGTGGACGTCGTCACCGCGCTGGCGGACGCCGGCCTCGTCGTGGTGGTGGCGGGGTTGTCGGTGACGTTCGACGGCCGGCCGTTCGCGCCGCTGCCCGCGCTGATGGCGGTGGCCGAGTCGGTCACCAAGCTGACCGCCGTGTGCGCGGTGTGCGGGCGCGACGCCGCCTTCCACGTCCGGCTCGGCGGTGTGCGCGCGGGACGGCCGGGCGGGGACGCCGACGCGCTCGCCCCCGCCGCCGGCCACGTCGGCGGCACGGAGAGCTACGAGGCGCGCTGCCGACGCCACCGCGCCGGGTGAGGCGCCGGGGTGACGCGTCGGGTGGCGCGGCGAGCCGTCAGCCGCGCCCGAGCTGCTGCCGCAGCGGGCAGTCGAACGGGTCGCGGGCGGCCAGCCCGACCTGGTTGAGGTACCGCACCACGATCGCGTAGGAGGCCAGCAGCGAGGTCTCCGTGTACGGCATGCCGAGGCGGGCGCAGTGCTCGCGGACGATGACCCGGGCCCGCGCCAGGTGGGGGCGGGGCATGCTCGGGAACAGGTGGTGCTCGACCTGCAGGTTGAGGCCGCCCATGAGGACGCTCATCCAGGCGCCCCCGCGCACGTTCCGCGACGTGAGCACCTGCTTGGACAGGAAGTCGATGCGGCTGCCCGCGGGGATCATCGCCATGCCCTTGTGGTTGGGCGCGAAGGTCGCCCCCATGTAGACGCCGAACACGGCGAGCTGCACGCCGAGGAACGCGAAGCCGAGCCCGAGGGGCAGCACCCAGAACACCACGGCGACGTAGACGGTGAGGCGCACCAGGATGGTGACGAGCTCGCGCCGCCGCGCGGCCCGGTCCTCCGGCGGGCCGGACAGGAGCGACCGCACCGCCGTGACGTGCAGGTTGAGGCCCTCGAGCGTCAGCAGCGGGAAGAAGAGCCAGCCCTGGCGGCGCGTGATCGCGCCGAGGAACCCGCGGTGCTCGGCGGCGGCCTCCTCGGTGAAGGAGATGACGCCGGGCGCGACGTCGGGGTCCTTGCCGACCTGGTTGGGGTTGGCGTGGTGGCGCGTGTGCTTGGTCATCCACCACGAGTAGCTGATCCCCACCACGGCGTTCGCCAGCAGCCGGCCCACGCGGTCGTTGAGGGGACCGGACGCGAAGACCTGGCGGTGCGCGGTCTCGTGCGTGAGGAAGGCCAGCTGGGTGAGCACCAGCCCGAGGGCGGCGGCGATCAGCAGCTGGAACCACGAGTCGCCCAGCAGGACGAAGCCGGCGACGACGCCGCCCAGCGCGACGGCGAGGGCGACGGCCGTGGCGAGGTAGTAGCCGTACGCGCGGCGCAGGAGGCCGGCGTCACGGACCTCCTTCGACAGCGCGCCGTACGTGCTGGTGAACCGGGCGGCCTGACCGCCGCGAGCGGCGGACGGGGCCTGAGGGGCGGCCGGGACGACTGTGGGCATGCGTGCCTCGCAGGGGTCGGGGTCGACTTCCCAGCCGAGGGGTGAGCGGTTGCTCCGTCGTGCGGATGCCTCGAGCCTACGGTGCCGTAGGTTCAGGACAAGGGGGCTGTCCCCCCGAGCGCCCGGATCCGTGCGAGGACCGCGGCCGACGTGTCGGCGTCCGCGGCCGCGACGATCCCGCGCCCCCCGCGGACCGGCCCGCCGTCGAGGTCGGTGACGACGCAGCCGGCCGCCTCGCAGAGCGCGACGCCGGGCAGGAAGTGCACGCTGCCGTCGACGCCGGCACCCGTGACGTACGCGGCCTGCCGCCCGGCGGCGACCCACGCGAGGGCGAGCGACGTGGAGGCCACGCGCATCCCGAACGCCGCGCGCAGGGCCGGGTCCGCGACGAGCGCGGGCGTCGGGTCGCCGTTGTCGACGTCCACGTTGACCAGCCGCGTCACCGGGCTGGGGGAGAGGTCGGTGTCGGCGCCCGTGCCGGGCGCGCGGCGGCGGGCGCGGGCCCCGTCGGTCCAGAGCACCTCGCCGGTGAGCGGGTCGGCGACCGCCGCGACGAGGACGTGCTCGGTGGCGCCGCGCTGCTCGGCGAGCGCCACGTTGACGCCGAAGGACGGGACCCCGGCGGCGAAGTTGAGGGTGCCGCACAGCGGGTCGACGTACCAGCGCCGTGCGGCGTCCCCGCCCGAGGTGCCCAGCTCCTCGCCGACGACCCCGTCGTCCGGGCGTGCGGCGGCCAGCACCTCGCGGACGGCCCGCTCGGCGGCGACGTCCGTGTCGGTGGCGAAGTCGAGCGCGGACTTCGCGTGCCGCGTCACGGGGCGGCCGAACGCGGCGGCGACCTCCGTGGCGCCGGCCAGGGCGGCGGAGATCGCGACCTCGACGTCGGTCGGGCGGGGCCCGGGGGCGGGACGGGGAGCAGCCGTGGGGTGCGTCACGTCCGGCATCCTGGCACGTCCGGGGGCGGCCCTCAGTCCTCGACCAGCGGGACGAAGGAGTAGGTGCCGTGCTCGGACGTGCGGACCCTCCCGCCGTCGTCGCGCGTCACGAGCACCATGACGTGCCGCACCGGGATCACCATGCGGCCGCCGCGGGCCACCTGGTCGACCAGCTCGTCGGGCAGCCGGGTGGCCGCGGCGGAGACGAGCACGCGGTCCCAGCCGCCCGGGCGGGGCGCCCCGAGGACACCGGGGGTGGCGTGGGCCACGTGCGCCCAGGTCATGCCCGTGCGGCGCACGTTGGCCGCCCCGCGCGCGGCCAGGTCGGGGAACCGCTCCAGGCCGAGCACCGTGCCGTCGGGCCCGACGAGCCGGGCGAGCAGCGCCGTCGTCCAGCCGGAGCCGGACCCGACGTCCAGCACCTGCGCGCCTGCGTGCACCTCCAGGAGGCGGAGCATCGCCGCGACCGTCGACGGCTGCGAGCAGGTCTGCCGGTGCCCGATCTCGAGGGGCTGGTCGGCGGCGGCCCAGCGGGCCACGCCGCGGGGCAGGAAGCGGCGCCGGTCGACGTCGCGCAGCGCGGCGGCGACCGCGTCGGCGACGCCCCCCGCGCCCGTCGGCAGGTCGGCAGGTCCGGTCCGTCCGGCCATCTCCCCATCGTGGCCCCGCCCGGCGTCCGACACCGGGCGGGGCGACGACGGGCGAGCGACGGCACGCGGGGTGACGATCGATCCAGCGGCCGGCGTCCTCGTCGCCGGCCCGGAGATCGGAGGACGGCATGGCAGGGACGGTCGCGCGCGTCACGGAGATCACCGCCCGCTCGGACACGAGCTTCGAGGACGCGATCCGCGTCGGTCTCGAGCGTGCCGGCCGGACGGTCCGCAACATCACCGGCGCCTGGGTCAAGGAGCAGAAGGTCGACGTGTCCGACGGCACCGTCGTCGCGTGGCAGGTGGACCTGCAGGTGACCTTCGTCCTCGACGACTGAGAGGCCCGCGGACGGTGCGGCACGCCCGCCGCCGGCCGGCGGTGGGCGACGTCACGCCCTGGGCGGGCGGCGGAGGTTTGAACCCTTCGGCTCGCTCGCGTAGTCTTGGACGTCGGCACGCCTCTGGTGTGCCAGTCCCGTGTGCCCACGACGCACCGCACTCGACCGCCGCGGCGGGCCGAGTTGCAGACCAAGTCGGTGATTCGACGTCGTGCGGCATGCCCAGACCAGGAGAGATGAGCAGCAACGTGGTGTACGCGATCGTCAAGGCCGGTGGCCGTCAGGAGAAGGTGTCCGTCGGGGACATCGTCGTCATGGACCGACTCAAGGCCCAGGCCGGTGACACGGTGGAGCTGCCCGCTCTGCTCCTGGTGGACGGGGAGAAGGTGACCACCGACGCCGCGAAGCTGGCGAAGGTCAAGGTCACGGCTGAGGTCGTGCGGGACGAGAAGGGCCCGAAGATCACGATCCTCAAGTACAAGAACAAGACCGGCTACCGCAAGCGCCAGGGTCACCGCCAGTCGCTGACCCGCCTCAAGGTCACCGGCATCAAGTGACTCACCGCCGGGCCGAGCGCGACACCCCGCAGCACGGCCCGCGGCACTGATCCCCTCGTTCTTCGCAGAAAGCAGGTCTGAAAGATGGCACACAAGAAGGGCGCGAGCTCCTCGCGCAACGGTCGTGACTCGAACTCGCAGCGTCTCGGCGTGAAGCGCTACGGCGGCCAGGTCGTCAAGGCCGGCGAGATCATCGTCCGCCAGCGCGGCACCCACTTCCACCCCGGCGAGAACGTCGGCCGTGGCGGCGACGACACGCTGTTCGCGCTGACCGCCGGCTCGGTGGCCTTCGCGACGCGTCGTGGCCGCAAGGTCATCGACATCGTCGCGGCCGAGGTCTGAGCCGCAACACACTTCCTCGACTCCCACCCGAGTCGACGACGAGGGGCGCACCGTCGCGGTGCGCCCCTCGTCGCTTTGCCTGAGAGGATCTGACCATGGCCAGCTTCGTCGATCGCGTGGTGCTGCACGCCGTGGGCGGTGACGGCGGCCACGGTGTCGCGTCGATCCGCCGCGAGAAGTTCAAGCCCCTCGCGGGCCCCGACGGCGGCAACGGGGGCGACGGGGGCACCGTGCGCCTCGTCGTCGACCCGCAGACCACGACGCTGCTGGAGTACCACCACTCGCCGCACCGCCGGGCGACGAGCGGCACCCAGGGCATGGGCGACGACCGCGACGGCGCCAACGGCGGCGACCTCGTGCTGGTCGTGCCGGACGGCACCGTCGTCAAGGACCGCGAGGGCAACGTGCTGGCCGACCTCGTCGGCGCCGGCGCGGAGTACGTCGTCGCGCAGGGCGGCCGCGGCGGCCTCGGCAACCGCGCCCTCGCCTCCCCGAAGCGCAAGGCGCCGGGCTTCGCGCTGCTCGGCGAGCCGGGCGAGGAGCGCGAGGTCGTCCTCGAGCTCAAGACGATCGCCGACGTCGCCCTCGTCGGGTACCCGAGCGCGGGCAAGTCGTCGCTGGTCGCCGCGATCTCCGCCGCGCGCCCCAAGATCGCCGACTACCCGTTCACCACGCTCGTGCCGAACCTCGGCGTCGTGCAGGCGGGGGAGACCCGCTACACGGTGGCCGACGTGCCCGGGCTGATCCCGGGCGCGAGCGAGGGCAAGGGCCTCGGCCTGGAGTTCCTGCGGCACGTCGAGCGCACCGCCGTCCTGGTGCACGTGCTGGACTGCGCCACCCTCGAGCCGGGCCGCGACCCGCTCAGCGACCTGGACGTCATCGAGGCCGAGCTGGCCGCGTACGCCGGGGATCTCGGGATCGAGGGCGGCCGGGTGCCGCTCACCGAGCGCCCGCGGCTCGTGGTGCTCAACAAGATCGACGTCCCCGAGGCGCGCGAGCTCGCCGAGCTGGTGCGCCCCGACCTGGAGGCGCGCGGGCTGCGCGTCTTCGAGGTGTCGACGGCGAGCCACGAGGGCCTGCGCCCGCTGACCTTCGCGCTCGGCGAGCTCGTCGAGCGCGCCCGCGCGGCCGCCCCGGCGCCCGAGCCGACGCGGGTCGTGCTGCGCCCCAGGGCGGTCGACGAGGCCGGGTTCACCGTCACGGCCCGGCGCGAGCACGAGGGCGTCTACTACGAGGTCCGCGGGTCCAAGCCCGAGCGGTGGGTGCGCCAGACGGACTTCAACAACGACGAGGCGGTCGGCTTCCTGGCGGACCGGCTCGCCAAGCTGGGCGTCGAGGACCGGCTCCTCAAGGCGGGCGCGGTCGCCGGCGACGAGGTGCGCATCGGCGACCCCACCAACGCCGTCGTCTTCGACTGGGAGCCGACGCTCACCACCGGCCCCGAGCTGCTGGGCGTGCGCGGCACCGACATGCGCCTCGAGGAGAGCGCCCGACCGACCCGTGGCGAGAAGCGCCGCGAGCACCAGGAGCGGATGGACGCCAAGACCGAGGCGCGCCGCGAGCTGTGGACGGAGCGCGAGTCGGGTCACTGGACGGACCCCGACGACGCCTGACCGAGGATCCGGCGAGAATGCCGGGGTGAACGCCGCCACCTCCCGCGCCAGCCTGCCCACGGCACATCGGATCGTCGTGAAGATCGGGTCGTCGTCGCTCACCGGTCCGGACGCACGCCTCGACCTCGGCGCGCTGCGCGCCCTGGTCGACGTGCTGGCCGCGCGGGTGGCGGACGGCGGGCAGGTCGTGCTCGTCTCCTCGGGCGCGATCGCCGCCGGCATCGGCCCGCTCGGGCTCAGCGCCCGGCCGCGCGACGTGGCGACGATGCAGGCCGCGGCCATGCTCGGCCAGGGCCAGCTCGTGGCCCGGTACACCGAGGCGTTCGCCGCGCACGGCCTGCAGATGGGGCAGGTGCTGCTCACCGCCGAGGACACGGTGCGTCGGTCGCGCTACCGCAACGCGCAGCGGTCGCTGGAGCGCCTGCTGGCGCTCGGCGTCGTGCCCGTCGTGAACGAGAACGACGCCGTCACGACGGACGAGCTGACGTTCGGCGACAACGACCGCCTGGCCGCGCTGGTCTCCCACCTCGTGCGGGCGGACGCGATGGTGCTGCTCACCGACGTCGACGGCCTGCACGACGCCCCGCCGTCGCGCCCCGGCGCCCGGCGCATCGCGCACGTGGCCGACCTCGCCGACCTCGACGGGGTCGAGGTCACCGCGCGCGGCAGCGCCGTCGGCACGGGGGGCATGGTCACCAAGCTCGAGTCGGCGCGGATCGCGACGGGCGCGGGCGTGCCGGTCGTGCTGACCAGCGCGCCGCACGTCGCGGCCGCGCTGGCGGGCGAGGACGTCGGCACGTTCTTCGAGGCGACCGGCCGGCGCACGACGGCCCGGCGGCTGTGGATCGCGCACGCCGCGCAGTCCCACGGCCGGCTGCACCTCGACGCCGGCGCCGCACGGGCCGTCCTGGGCGGGCGGGCGTCCCTGCTGCCGGCGGGCGTCACGCGCGTCGAGGGCACCTTCGAGGCCGGCGACCCCGTGGAGCTGGTCGGGCCCGACGACGTGGTGCTCGCGCGGGGCCTCGTGGCGTTCGACTCGGGCGAGCTGCCGGGCCTGCTCGGCCGGTCGACCTTCGACCTGCGCGCCGAGCTGGGGGAGGGCTACGACCGGGAGGTCGTGCACCGCGACGACCTCGTGCTCGAGCACCGCCGCTGACACCTCGGCGACGAGCCGGCGATGAGTTCGGTGCGGCGACGACGTCGGTAGGGGCAGCGGCGCGCGCGGTGCGCGCCCCCGCCCAGGAGGCTCCCATGCGTCGCACGCACCCCGTCCTCGCCCTCGTCATCTCGTTCGTCGCCGCCGTCGGCACCGTGCTGGCGCTCGCCGTCGCCCCGGCGTCGGCGGCGCCCCGCCCGTCCCCGACGGCCGCGCGGGCCCCGGCCCCGCCGACCGAGTACACGGGGGAGCTCGCGGGCGCCCGCTACCGCGTGCTGGTCCCGGACGACTGGAACGGCACGCTCGTGCTGTTCAGCCACGGGCACTACCCGTCGGAGTTCTTCGGCGGCTTCCCGGTGCCGCACCTGCTGGGCAACCAGGAGCTGAGCGAGCAGACGCTCACCGACCAGGGGTACGCCGTGGCGGCCTCGCTCTTCCAGGGCGGCGGGCTGGACTTCACGGTGCCGACGGCGGTGGCCGACCAGTCGCGCCTCCTGGACTGGTTCTCCGCGCACGTCGGGGAGCCGGCGCGCACCCTCACCTACGGGCAGTCGATGGGCGCCGTCACCGCGGTCGCGCACGCCGAGGCCGAGCCCGACCGGATCGACGGGGTGCTCACGGTCGGCGGCGTGATCGACTGGGTGGGGCAGCTCGACGCGATCCTCGACATGAACCTCGCGACCCGCGTGCTGCTCACCGACGGCACCGACGCCCACGGGAACCCGATCGAGCTCGTCGACGCGGCGGACCCGCAGGCGAGCCGCGACGCGCTGGTCGCCGCGCTCACCGCGGCGGCGGAGACGCCCGAGGGGCGCGCCCGGATCTCCCTCGTCGCCTCCCTCAACACGGTGACCGGGTGGTACTGGATGAACGAGCCGCGCCCGGCGGACGCCGAGGCATGGGCGCGCGGGCAGGCGCAGTGGCTGATCGGCGCCTACACGCTCGGGCTGGGGCCGACGGCGCGCGTGCACCTGGAGGCGACGCTGGGCGGCAACCCCAGCAGCACCGACCTCACCCGGCTGCGGACGCGGCTCGCGCGGTCGGGCGACGCCGCCGGGGTGCGGTCCGCCTACGCCGCGGCGGGCCTCGACCTGCGCGCCGACCTGGCCGCCCTGGAGGCGGCCGCCCCGATCGTGGCGGACCCGTCCGCCCGAGCGGCGATGGTCGCCCACCGGCCGGAGGGCACGACGCCGTCCCCGGTCCTCACCCTGCACACGACGGGCGACGGCGGCGCCCCGCCGTCGGGCGAGCGGTCCTTCGCGCAGCGGGTGCGGGAGGTGGGCCACCCCGGCAACCTCCGCAGCCTGTACGTCGAGCGCGGGGCGCACCTGTCGGTCAGCCTCGGCGAGGAGCTCGTGGCCCTGCGCACCCTGGAGCGCCGGATCGACACCGGCCGGTGGCCCTCGCTCGCCCCGCGGCGGCTGAACCGCGCGGCCGACGCCCTGGGCCCGGACTACCGGGCGACCTTCGAGGTCGTGACGCTGCAGACCTTCGACCACGCGCCCGCGTTCACGCGCTTCGTGCCCCCGCGCGCACCCCGTCCCTCCTGGTGAGAGGGGGCTCCTCCGGGCGGGCGCCGCGTCGTACCCTCGGGGGATGACCACGACCCTCCCCGAGCAGGCCGCCGGCAGCGACCAGGGCGCCGACGTCACGTCCGCCGTGCACGAGGTCGCGCGGCGGGCCAAGGTCGCCTCCCGCACGCTCGCCACCGCGAACCGGGCCACCAAGGACGCCGCCCTGCGCGCGCTCGCCGCGGCGCTCGAGGACGCGGCCGACCGGATCGTCGCCGCCAACGCCGACGACCTGGCCCGGGGCCGGGAGCGGGGGCTCGCCGACGGGCTGCTCGACCGGCTCGCGCTGACCCCGGCGCGCGTGGGAGCCATCGCCGACGCGCTGCGGGAGCTCGCGGCGCTGCCGGACCCCGTGGGCGAGGTCGTGCGCGGGCAGACGCTGCCGAACGGCCTGCGGCTGCGCCAGCTGCGCGTGCCGATGGGCGTGGTCGGGATGATCTACGAGGCGCGGCCCAACGTGACGGTGGACGCCGCAGGCCTCGCGCTGAAGTCCGGCAACGCCGTGATCCTGCGGGGCGGCAGCGCGGCGGCGTCGTCCAACGCCGTCGTCGTGGACGTGCTGCGCGCGGCGCTGGCGACCCAGGGGCTGCCCGCCGACCTCGTGCAGACCATCGACGCGTACGGCCGCCCCGGAGGTGTCGCCCTCATGCAGGCGCGCGGGCTGGTCGACGTGCTCGTGCCGCGCGGCGGCGCGGACCTCATCCGCACCGTCGTGGAGTCGTCCACCGTGCCGGTCATCGAGACCGGGGTCGGCAACGTGCACGTGTACGTGGACGCCACGGCCGACGTCGCCGAGGCCGTCGAGATCGTCCTGAACGCCAAGACCCAGCGCGTCGGGGTCTGCAACGCGGCGGAGACGCTGCTGGTGCACGCCGACGCGGCCGAGGCGTTCCTGCCCGCCGCCCTGGCCGCCCTGGGCGGCGCCGGCGTCGTGCTGCACGGGGACTCCCGCTCCGTCGCCCTGGCGCCCGAGGCCGTCGAGGTGCTGCCCGCGACCGACCACGACTGGGCCACCGAGTACCTGGCGCTGGAGCTCGCGGTGCGCGTGGTCGACTCCCTCGACGACGCCATCGAGCACATCCGCACCTGGTCGTCCGGGCACACCGAGGCGATCCTCACCCGCGACCTCGCCGCGTCCGAGCGGTTCGTCGCGGAGGTGGACTCCGCGGCGGTGATGGTGAACGCGTCGACGCGCTTCACCGACGGCGGCCAGCTCGGCCTGGGCGCCGAGATCGGCATCTCCACGCAGAAGCTGCACGCCCGTGGCCCGATGGGCCTGGCCGAGCTCACCACCACCAAGTGGGTGGTGCACGGCGACGGGCACGTCCGGCCCTGACGGCCCCGCCGTCGCCCGTCGGCCCCGCTCCCGCCCCGTGAGAGACTGGGCCCCGATCGCACCTGCCGCACCCACGACGCACAGGAGGAACCCGTGCTGCACACCGCCGTCCAGGTGGCCCAGGAGGCCGCCGAGCACGCCGAGACCATCTCCCCGATCGCGATGGGTCTCCTCGCGTTCGGTGGCCTGGTCGCCGCGCTCGTGGTGACGTACGCCTTCCGCAACGTGTCCAACCGCCACTGACGACCGCCGTCCGGCCAGCGTGAACGAGCCGTCGTCGCAGCCGCGCCGTCCGCGCCTGGGCGTGATGGGCGGCACGTTCGACCCCATCCACCACGGGCACCTGGTCGCCGCCAGCGAGGCGGCGGCGCTGCTGGATCTCGACGAGGTCGTGTTCGTCCCCACGGGCAAGCCGACCTTCAAGCAGCACCAGCACGTCTCCGAGGCGGAGCACCGCTACCTCATGACGGTGATCGCGACGGCGTCGAACCCGCGCTTCACCGTGAGCCGCGTGGACATCGACCGCCCGGGGCTCACGTACACCGTCGACACGTTGCGGGACCTGCGCGAGGAACGCCCCGACGCCGACCTGTTCTTCATCAGCGGCGCCGACGCGATCGAGCAGATCCTCACCTGGAAGGATGCCGCCCACCTGTGGGAGATGGCACACTTCGTGGCTGTCACGCGGCCGGGGCACCAGCTCACGGTGGACGGACTGCCCCACGACGGGGTCACGACGCTGGAGGTCCCGGCGCTGGCGATCTCGTCGAGCGACTGCCGTCGCCGGGCGCAGGCCGGTCAACCGGTGTGGTACCTGGTGCCGGACGGCGTGGTCCAGTACATCGCCAAGCACGGTCTGTATCGAGGTCTCGATGAGTGACAACAACCCGTCCCGCCCGCTGACCCGCCGCGAGATCCGCGAGCGGGAGCAGGCGGCCGCCGCCGCGCAGGCCCCCCAGGCCCCGGCGGCGCCGCCGCCCGCGGCCGGCCCGGACTACGGCCGCCCCGCGGCGCCGTCCCCGTTCGGCCCGCCCGCCGGGTCGGCGGGCGGCGCCCCCGCGTCCCGGTTCGCCGCGCCGCCGACCAGCGCCCCGTCGCGCCGGTCGCTGCGCGAGCAGAGCCCCGCGGCGGGACCCGCCCCGGCGCCGATGGTCCGGCCGCCGTCGGCCTCGGCGGGTGTGCGCGGCCTCGACGAGACGGGCCGCCTGGCCCCCATCCAGCGCCCCACCGGGGAGATGTCCCGCGCGGTCGCGCCCGCCCCGGTGTCGCGGCCCGCGGCGCCGAGCGCCCAGGCGGCCCCCACGCGCACCTCGATGCGACGTGACTTCGCTGCACCGCCGGCCGCGCCCTCGCCCGCCCCGACGGGCATGACGCTGCCGCCCCTGTCCTCCCCGGCGAGCGCCGCCCCGCCCGCGGCGACCCCGCCCGCCTCGGTGGCCCCGCGCCCCGACGGGCCCGCGCGTCGTTCGCCGTTCGCGACCACCGGGTCGGACTCGCCGTTCGGCGCGCCGTCGGCGCCGACCGCCGCGCCCACCGCCCGGGCCGCCGCGCCGGCGGCGCCCGTGAGCGCGCCGGCCTCGTCGACGCCCCCGCCGCTGCCCTGGGC
>NZ_JBHVFQ010000046.1:0-14429 GCF_042801555.1 Isoptericola sp. NPDC057559 | reverse complement strand
CCGCTGCAGCGCGCGGCGGGCCTCTTCCCGGTCGTCGAGCTCGAGGTCGACCCCCGCGACCTCCTGGATGGTCTCGTGGCCTCGTCCCGCGACCAGGACCGTGTCGTCGGCACCCGCGTCGAGGACGGCCGTCTCGATCGCGGCCGCGCGGGGCGCGACCTCGCTCAGCACGACGTCGCGCCCCGCCGCGCCGGCGGCGTCCGCCGCCGCGCGGGCGCCCTCGAGCACCACGGCGCGCACCGCGGCCGGGTCCTCGCCGTGCGGGTCGTCGTCGGTCACGACGACGACGTCCGCGCCGGCGGCGGCTGCGGCGCCCATCGCGGGCCGCTTGCCCTTGTCCCGGTCACCGGTCGCGCCGAAGACGACGACCAGCCGGCCGGCCGTCGTCGGGCGCAGCGCGGCGAGCGCGAGCTCGAGGGCCTCGGTGTTGTGCGCGAAGTCCACGACGACGCGCGGGTGCCCGTCGCCGCCCGCCCCGACGACCTCCATGCGGCCGGGGACCACGGCCGACAGGCCGTCCGCGCCGGCGAGCGCCTCGGCGACGTCCTCGACGTGCGCGCCGCCCTCGAGCACCATCGCGACGGCCAGCGCGGCGTTCGCCACGTTGAAGGCGCCGGGCAGCGAGGTCGACGTGCGCAGGGAGCGCCCGTCGGCGTGCGTGAGCGTGAAGGCCGAGCCGGTGCCGTGCGGGGCGACGTCGGTGACGGTCCAGTCCGCGCCGGCCTCGCCGTCGCGGGCCGCGCGGGTCCGCAGCGTCGCGACGGGCACCTGCGCGGCCGCCGCCATCCGCTCGCCCCACACGTCGTCGACCACGACGACGCCGCGGCGTGCGTGCTCGGGCGTGAACAGCGACGCCTTCGCCGCGAAGTAGGACTGCAGGTCGCCGTGGAAGTCGAGGTGGTCCTGGCTGAGGTTGGTGAACCCGACGACGCCGAACTCGATGCCGTCCACGCGGTGCATGGACAGCGAGTGCGACGAGACCTCCATCGCCAGCGTGCGCACCTCGTCCTCGCACATGGCGGCGAGCAGCGCCTGCAGGTCGGCGGCCTCGGGCGTGGTCAGCCGGCTCGGCAGCACGCGGTCGCCCGCGCGCATCTCGACCGTGCCGATCAGGCCACCCGTCCAGCCCAGGGCGCGCAGGAGGTGGTCCACCTGGTAGGTCGTGGTGGTCTTGCCGTTGGTGCCGGTCACGCCGAACGTCATGAGGTGCTCGGCCGGCTCGCCGTAGACCCACGCCGCGACGGGGCCGAGGACCGCGCGCGGGTCCGCGGCGACGAGCACGGGCACCGCGCGGTCGAGCGCGTCCGGCCCGGCCGCGAGGGCGGCGGCGCCGGCCGCGTCGGTGAGCACGGCGCGGGCGCCGCGCGACACCGCGTCGGCGGCGAACCGCGCGCCGTGCGCGTGGGCTCCCGGGAGCGCGACGAACAGGTCGCCGTCGGCGACGACGCGGTTGTCGGACGCGACCGAGGTGACGACGACGTCGGCGGGGACCTGCGTCCGGGGCCCGTCCTGCGGTCCTGCCGGCGTCGTCACCTCGAGCCCGAAGGTCAGGGCGAGGTCCCGCACCCGTCGGGGCGTCGTGCCCGCGGGCCGGATACGGGGAAGCGGGGATGTCACGGAGAAGAACCTACCGTCTGCTCGCTGCCCGCCCGGCACGGGACGTGCCGGGCATGACGACCGTCACGGCCGCCCCGCGGGCGATCGGCGCCGGGCTCACCAGGTGAGGTCGTAGGGGTCGGACGGCTTCGTGCTCGGGGGCACGTCCATCTTCTGCAGGGTGTAGCCCATGAGGTCGCTGAACACCGGCGCGGCGACCACGCCGCCGTAGATCGACGACTGCGGGCTGCGCAGGAAGACGGACACCGTGTAGCGCGGGTCCTCCGCCGGGGCGACGCCGATGAACGACGCCATGTAGGTGGTCCCGCCGCCGGGCAGCCACATCTGGGCGGTGCCCGTCTTGCCGGCGACGCGGTAGCCGGGCACCCGCGCGTTGGCCGCGGTGCCCTCCTCCCCCGTGACGGACTCCATCATGCGCATCAGGGAGGTCGACGTCTTCTCCGAGATCACGCGGGTCTTCTGGGGGGCCGCCGCGGGCGTGAACGTGCCGTCCGGCGCCGTGGTCCCGGCGTAGATGCTGGGCTCGACCCGGACGCCGCCGTTCGCGACCGTGGAGAAGACCTGCGTGGCCTGCATCGCGTTGACGGCCACGCCCTGGCCGAACAGGATCGTGTACGGCGTGCGGGCGTCGTGCGCGAAGCTCTGCTTGCTCGGCAGGATGCCGGCGGACTCCCCCGGCAGACCCAGCCCCGTCTGCTCCCCGAACCCGAACTTGCGCAGGTAGTCGTACCGGACCTGCTCGGGGATCTTCTCGCCGATCTGCACCGTGCCCGTGTTCGACGAGTGCGCCAGGACGCCCGCGAGCGTGAGCTGCTGCACGGGGTGCTCGTGCGAGTCCTTGAACGTCTCACCGTTCGGGGCGGTGTAGCGGTACGGCACCGTGAACTGGCTGTCGGGCTTCCAGTAGCCGCCCTCCAGCGCGGCGGCCATCGTGATGACCTTGCCCGTCGACCCGGGCTCGAACACGTCCTTCACGGCGCGCGAGCCGTTGGCCACCGCCGACGTCGACCGGTCGTTCGGGTCCACGTCGCCCGAGTCCGCCACCGCCAGCACGGTGCCGTTGCGCACGTCCTGCACCACGGCGATGCCGTACTTCGCGCCCGACGACGACACGGCGTCGTCGATGAGCTCCTCGGCCTTCCACTGCACGTCGGAGTCGATGGTGAGACGGACGTCGCTCCCCGGGACCGCCGGGGTGGAGTCCTGCTCGGAGTTCGGGATCTGGACGCCGTCGCGGCCGCGCTCGTAGGTGACCTTGCCGTCCGTGCCCGCGAGCACGTCGTCGTAGGCGCGCTCGAGCCCGCCCTGGCCCACCTGGTCGCGGTCGACGTAGCCCACCAGCGTGCCGGCGACGACCCCTGCCGGGTACGTGCGCCGCGACGTGAGGTCGGTGCGGATGTAGGCCTGCAGCTGCAGCTTGGTGACGGCCCGCTGCATCTCCGGGACCGCGTCCCGCTTGAGGATCACGTACCGGTCGTTGCCGTTCAGCTTCGCGGCGAGCTCGGCCGGCTGGGCGTCGAGGACGGGAGCGAGGAGCTGGGCGATCCCCAGCGCGCCGTCCTGGACCGCCTTGCCGGTCTCCGTGTCCGCGCGCTGCCCGCCGCGGAAGCCCTGGATCGCCTTAGTGTCGGCCGAGATCGTGTAGCGGTCCACCGAGGTCGCGAGCACGCGGCCGTTCGCGTCGACGATGTCCCCGCGGTGCGCGATCTCGACCGACTGCGTGGTCCGTTCCTTCTGCGCCTTCGCCGCCAGGGCCGGGCCCTGGAAGATCTGCACCTGGACGAGCCGCCCGACGAACACGGTCAGGACGAGCGCCGCCAGGACCATGATCCACCGCTGCCGGCGGCTCGGGTCGCCCGGGCCGCCCCGGGTCCCGGAGCCCGGACGCGGGCGCGGCGGGGTCCCGGAGCCACGGGCGGGGGCACGCCCGCCCGCCGGTCGGACGGCGCTCGAGCCCGTGCGCCGCGCGGTCGTCGGCCGGCCGCCGGCGCCCCGCGACGTCCCGGACGCGCCCCGCGGCGTCGCCGGGTTCGCGTTGCGGCCCGCGGACCGCGCGGAGGTGCCGGACGAGGTGCGGGAGGAGCTCACTCCTCGAGTCTGCGGGGCGGCCGCCCGCCCCGGGCGACCCGAGGCCGGGCGTGTCGCACGCCCGGCCGCCGATCCCTGCCCCGATCCACGACCCGCGCCGCGCGACGACGAGGACGAGGACGAGGACGTGCGCCGCTCGCTCACCGGGACCCGGCGGTGCCGCCCGCCTTCGCGCCACCCTCGCCGATGCCGACGGTGGCGCGCTTCTCGATGCTGATCATCGTCGGGTCCTGCGCCGGGACCATGCCGAGGTCGGTCGCCCGCTTCGCGAGGGACGCCTCCGCCGCCCGCAGGTCCTCCTGCTTGCCCTGCACGTCCTGGGCGACCTGGCCGACCTGGGCCTGCAGCCGCGCCGCCTCGTAGGACCCGCGCGCCATCGTGGTGTTCAGGAGCAGGGCCGCGAGCAGCGCCCCGGCCAGGATGAGCGCGCACAGCACGAGGAAGGGCACACCCGACGTCGCCTGGAGCGGGGCCCGGACCGCGTCGAGCCGGCGCCCCCGGTCGGCCGCACCGCCCGGCAGCGAGGTCAGCGGCGCGCGGCGGGGTGCCGCTGAGGGACGGGTCCCGGGGGTGGCGGGGGCACGCAGGGCGCTCATCGGCGGTCCTCCTTGGTGGTGCGCGTCGTGGTCGGACGCGTGGTCGTGCGCAGGTGGTCGGGGGTGGGGCGGACGCGGCGCGCGGCGCGCAGGCGCACCGAGGCAGCGCGCGGGTTGCGCTCCAGCTCCGCCTCGTCGGCCTCCTCGGCGCCCCGGGTGAGGGCCTCGAGGTACGGCTTGTGCGTCTCCGGCTCGACGGGCAGGCCCGGCGGGGCGCTCGACGTCGTCCCCCGCGCCAGGGCCCGCTTCACGATGCGGTCCTCCAGGGACTGGTAGGCCTCGACGACGATCCGCCCGCCGACGGCCAGGGCCTCGATCGCGGCCGGGACGGCACGCTCGAGCACCTCGAGCTCGCCGTTCACCTCGATCCGCAGGGCCTGGAACGTCCGCTTCGACGGGTTGCCGCCCGTCCGCCGTGCGGCGGCCGGGATGGACGCGCGCACCAGGTCGGCGAGCTCGCCCGTCCGCTCCCAGGGGCGCTCCTCGCGGCGCCGCACGATCGACCGGGCGATGCGCGGCGCGAACCGCTCCTCGCCGTACTCCCGCAGCAGCCGCGCGATGGCGCGCTCGTCGTAGGTGTTGAGGACGTCGGCGGCCGTCACGCCGCGCGTCTGGTCCATCCGCATGTCGAGCGGGGCGTCCTGCGCGTACGCGAAGCCGCGGTCGGCCTCGTCCAGCTGGAGCGAGGACACCCCGAGGTCCATGAGGACGCCTTGCACGCCGTCGAGCCCGAGGTCCGCGACGACGTCGCCGATCTCGTCGTAGACCGCGTGCACGGGCGTGAACCGCTCGCCGAACCGGCCCAGCCGCTCCCCCGCGAGCCGCAGCGCCTGCGTGTCGCGGTCGATGCCCACGACCCGGGCCGTGGGGACCTGCTCCAGCACGGCCTCGGTGTGCCCGCCCATGCCCAGCGTGCAGTCGACCAGCACGCTGCCCGGCTCAGCGAGCGCGGGCGCGAGGAGGTCGACGCACCGCTGGAGCAGCACGGGCAGGTGACGGTCGCCCGTCGGCCGCGCGTCGTCCGGTGTCGTCATCGGTGGCCCCCTCTCGTCGATCGTCGTTCGTCTGCCTGTGGTGCTCGGGCCCCGCCCGGCCAGGTCTCCCTCCGCGCCGTTCTGGCGCCGGGGAAGTGCGCCAGACCCTTGCGGGAGGAGGCCTCGTCGTGCGGGGCCCGGTGACGCCCCGTGGAGGGCGTCGGTGCTGCTGTGCGGTTGTGGTCGGTCAGAACTGCAGGTCGGGGAAGATCTGCTCGGACGTCTCGGAGTACGACGACTCCTGCTCGGCCAGGTAGGTCTCCCAGGTGCTCCGGTCCCAGATCTCCACGCGGGTCCCGGCGCCGATCACGGCGACGTCCCGGTCGAGACCGGCGTACGCGCGCAGGGCGGCCGGGATGACGACCCGCCCCTGCTTGTCCGGCAGCTCGTCGCTCGCACCCGACAGGAACACGCGGAGATAGTCGCGCGCCTGCCGGCTGGTCACGGGAGCCTGCCGCACCTGCTCGTACATGCGGCCGAACTCGTCCATGGGGAGGAGGAAGAGGCAGCGCTCCTGCCCCCTCGTCATGACGAGGCCGGGAGCGAGTCGGGCCCGGAACTTCGCGGGGAGGATCAGGCGGCCCTTCTCGTCGAGCTTGGGGGTGTAGGTGCCAAGCAGCAGCCCGGCTCCCGGAAACGTGTCCTCCAGACCTGCCACGGCTCGCACCTCCCCTCGCGCTCCCGCATCCTCCACGCTACTCCACTTTGCTCCACCGGGCGCGGCAAAGGACGGGCAGTTCTCCCCATCTCACCCGCTCCCCTCACAGTCCGCACACATCGCCCCAGGTCAGGGCTCCGGAGCGTGGTGGAGGGCCCGGTGGAGGGCGGTGGAGGAACCGCGCCGCCGCCGGCGCCGCACACGCTGACAGGGGCGGGGTGACGCGGCTCCCGCGCCCCTCCGGGGCCGGCACGGCGGTCGCGGGGCGGGTCGTGGAGGAACGTGGAGCGGGTGAACCGAGTGATCGTGATCACGGTGGGCCGCGATTCCACTAGGCTGCGAGGACCGTCACGAGCACGTGAACCGGAGGTCACCCGTGCACCCAGAACCCGTCTCCCCCACGCTCGCCGGCGCACGCACGGAGACGGAGGGCACCGCGGCTCGGGGCCTCCGCGCGGAAGGGGCCGACCCGGTCGCCCTGGCACGCGACCTCGACGCGCTCGTCGCCGCCACCACGCGGGTGCGGGAGGCGGTCGACTCCGTCGTCTCGGGTCGCCCCGGCCTCGCCGAGATCACCGTCGCCGTCCTCCTCGCCGAGGGTCACCTGTTGATCGAGGACGTCCCCGGAGTCGGCAAGACGACCCTCGCCAAGGCGCTGGCCCGGAGCATCGACTGCCGCGTCGGGCGCATCCAGTTCACCCCCGACCTGCTGCCGAGCGACCTCACGGGCGTCAACATCTTCCGGACGGCCACCCACGACTTCGAGTTCCGGCCCGGCCCGGTGTTCAACAACGTCGTCATCGGCGACGAGATCAACCGCGCCTCGCCGAAGACACAGTCGGCGCTCCTGGAGTGCATGGAGGAGGGCCAGACGACGATCGACGGCACCACGCACGTGCTGCCGCGACCGTTCCTCGTCGTCGCCACCCAGAACCCCGTGGAGATGGAGGGCACGTACCCGCTGCCCGAGGCGCAGCGCGACCGCTTCATGGCCCGTCTCACGGTCGGCTACCCCGACACGGACGCCGAGATGCAGATGCTCGACCGGCAGGAGTCCGCCGACCCGCTCGCGCATCTGTCCCCCGTCACGACGGGGGACGACATGGTGCGGTACGCCGAGGTCGTGCGCGCCGTGTACGCCTCCGCGCCCGTGAAGCAGTACGTCCTCGACCTGGTCGGCGCGACGCGCGGCCACGAGGGCCTGCGCCTGGGCGCGTCCCCGCGCGCCTCGCTGCAGCTCCTGCGCGCGGCGAAGGCCGTCGCCGCCATGGCGGGCCGCGAGCACGTGCTCCCCGATGACGTCCAGGGCCTGGCGGTCCCCGTCCTCGCGCACCGGCTCATCCTCAGCACCGAGTCCCGGCTCGGCGGCGTGACGCCCGAGCACGTCGTCGAGGAGATCGTCCGGCGCACGGACGTGCCCGGCGGCCGCGCGGTGTCCGCGCTCCCGCCCGCCGGGTCGTACGCACGCCCCTCGCGCGGCCGGTAGGGCACCGACCATGACCGGCGACGACGCCGCCGTCCGGCCCAACCCGGGCCGTGCCGAGGCCGGCGCGACCGGCCCGACCTCCCCTGGCGCCGCCCCGCGGGACGATGCGCACCCCGCGATGCGCCGCCTCACCCGGGTCCGCCCGACCCGCCGCGGCACGGCCCTGCTGGTCGCGGGCCTCGTGCTCGCGGCCCTCGGGGCGTTCCTCGAGCTGCCCGACGTCGTGGGTCTCGGCGCGGCCGCCGTGCTGGCGGTCCTGCTCGCGTGGGCGCTCATGGGCACGCAACGGCTCGACGCCGGCCGCGGGGCCCTCGTCGTCACGCGCGAGCTCACGCCGAACCCGGTGGTGCGCGACCAGATCGCGTCCGTCCGCCTCGTCGTGGGCGCCCGGGCCCGCACCGGCGCCGCCTACGAGCGGCTCGCGCGGCTGAAGCTCTCCGAGCAGGCGGCGCACGAGCTCGCGGGGCCGCACGGCATCCGCGCCCGCGTGACAGCGCACCCGGACCGCATCGCCGTCTCCTACGCGCTCACCCCCTCGCGGCGCGGGCGCTGGCCGCTCGGCCCGCTGCTCACCACGAGGACCGACGCCTTCGGGCTCGTCCGCACGACCCAGCCCCTCGGCGTCGCCACGAAGGTGGCCGTCTGGCCGCGCACCGTCGAGCTGCCCACGCGGACCCGCGTCCTCGGCGAGGTCGACCGCGCCGCCACCGGCGCACGGTTCGCCTCGACCGACGACTCCGTGCTCCGCGAGTACGTCCCCGGCGACGACCCCCGTCGCGTGCACTGGGCCGGCTCGGCCCGGCAGGGCCGGCTCATGGTCCGCGCGGACGAGAGCGCCGGCGTGCGGCCGGTGACCGTGCTCCTGGACCGGTCCCTCCTCCCGCCGCCCCTCGACCCCCGCACCGGCGTCTGGCCGTCCTCGCGCGGCGTCCGCACGCACGCGGAGGGCGAGCTGGCCGTGGAGCTCGCGGCCTCGATCGCCGTGTCCTTCCTCGAGGCGGGGCACCCCGCCCGCCTGGTGCCCACGGGCACCGGTCCCGCGCCCGTGCCGTTCGCGGCCGGCGCCCGTACCGGCCGCGCGACGATCCTCGACTCGACCGTCGACCTGCACGGGCATCGTGGCGCGGCCGACGCCGAGCGCGCCGTCCTGGAGACCGTCCGGGCCCTCCGTGCCAACCGGTCGCAGGACGAGGTGCTCGTGGCGGTGCTCGGGTCGCAGCCGGGGGCGGCCCTGCGGGAGATCGCCGAGCTCGGCGTCGAGGGCACCTGCTGGGCGCTCGTCGTCGCCGCCCCCGAGGCGCGCACGCGCGACGCCGCCGCGCTGACGGGCGCCGAGACCGTCGTGGGCGACCTGCGGGCCGCGGGCTGGCGGGTCGCGACCTGCCCGCCCGGGACGCCGCCCGACCGCGCCTGGGCGCTGCTCGCCGAGGGGATCGCATGATCCCCGCCCACGCGGGCCCGACCGCCCGCACCATCGCCTCCGGGGTGCTCGTCGCCGTCGCCGTCGCGGCGTCGATGCTCGCGCTCACCAGCATCGTGGTGCCCGGCGGCTGGACGCGCGCCGGGCTGGTGGGCATCGTCCTCGTCAGCGCGACGACGGTCACGACGCGGGTGGTCCTCGAGCGGCGCGCCCGCGCCCGGGGCCGCCGCGCCCGCGAGACGGGGTCCGCGTGGCCCAGCCTCCTCGGCAGCGTCGTCGCCGCGTGGTTCGTGCTGGCCCGCTTCGGCGGGCCCACGGCCGACCCGACGTTCTTCGTCACTCCCGAGCACGTCGCGCGCGTGGTGGCCAGGCTGGGCGAGGCCGGCGAGATCGCGCGCACGGAGGTCGCCCCCGTCGCCGGCAGCGTGCCGATCGGCCTGCTCGCGGTGGGCGGCACCCTCGTGGTGCTCCTGCTCGCGGACGCGATCGCGGGGGCGCTGCGGCGGCCCGCCGCGGTGGGCCTGCCGCTGCTCGCCCTCTGGGCGCCTCCCCTCGTCCTCACCGGACGGGTCCCGTGGGGCGTGTTCGTGGTGACCGTCACCGCCCTCCTGCTGCTCCTCACCCTCGACGGGCCGCTCGCGGCGCGCACGCGGCGGCAGGAACGCACCCCCGCCCCGGTGCGGCGCGCGGAGCGCTCCCGCGCCGTGGCCACGACGGCGGCCGCCGCCGTCCTCGCCATCGTCGCGGGCCTCGTCGGCAGCGCGTCGGCCGCCCTGCCCGGCGGGCCCGCCGGCTGGTACCGCGCCTTCACGACGACGGGCGACACGATCCGGCTCTCCGAGGACCTCGACATCCTGCGCAGCCTCACCGAGCGCTCGAGCTCCGTGGTCCTCACCTACGACACCGGGTCCGACGCGGACGTCGGCCCCCTGCGCAGCTACACCGCCACCGCCTTCGACGGGCGCCGCTGGCAGCGCGGGGAGGAGCGCGCCGGCCGCGACTTCACCGCCGACGACGTCCTGTGGCCGGACGACCCGCCGTCGGGGAAGGGCCCCGTCCGCTCGGTGGCCCTCGACGTCGGCGAGCTGCGGGACGACAAGCTCCCCCTCTCCATCGACCCCCGCGCGGTCGACGCCCAGGACGCGGGCGGGAGCTGGGGCTACGACCCGGTCCGCGACGAGGTCGTGGGCGGCCTCACCGGCGCCGGCGACTCCTACACGCTCACCGTGCACGAGCGCGAGCTGACCCCCGACCGGCTGCGGGAGGCCCCGCCCGCCGACCTCGACCCGATCTACACGCAGGTGCCGGAGACGGCGCACGCGGCGGACGTGGAGCAGGCGGCACGCGAGGTGGTCGACGACGCCGACACGGTGTACGACCAGGCGGTGGCCCTGCAGCGCTGGCTGCGCGACCCGACCCGGTTCACCTACTCGACGACGATCCCGCGCGGCGGCACCGGCGACCCGGTCTGGGACTTCCTGCAGAACCGCACGGGGTACTGCATCCAGTTCGCCACGACGATGGTGGTCATGGCGCGGTCCCTCGGCATCCCCGCGCGCATCGCCGTGGGCTACCTGCCCGGCGACCGCACCGGCGACACCACCTGGGAGATCACCGGCCAGGACTCCCACGCCTGGCCCGAGGTCTACTTCCCCGGCAGCGGGTGGGTACGGTTCGAGCCCACCCCGGCGCAGCAGACCGGCTCCGCGCCGTCGTACACGACACCGCGCGTGCAGGGGCAGCCCGCGCCGGCGCCGACGTCCAACGACCTCCGCGACCACCGGCCCACGTCGGACGCCACCGCCACGGACGACGCGACGCCCACGGCCTCGACCGCGGTGACCGCCACGCCGATCGTCGACACCGGGCTCCCCGCCTGGGTGTGGATCACGGCCGGCTCCCTCATCGTCCTGCTCGCCGGCGGGCTGGTGTTCCTCCTGGCACGACGCCGACGCGCCTCGCAGGACCTGGACCCCGAGCTCGCCTGGCAGCAGGTGCTCGCCGCCCTCGCGTCCGAGGGCGTGCGCCTCCCGCCGGACACGACGCTCCGCCGCGCGCCCGAGGCGATCGCCTCCGCGGTGACCGCCAGGTCCGGCCGGGCCCTGCCACCCGAGGTGCTCGAGGACCTGACGACGCTCGCCGGAGCGGCCGAGTCGAGCCGGTACGCGCGCGAGCCGGACGCCCCCGAGCAGGACGAGCTGGAACGGCTCACCGACACCGTGACCGCAGGGCTCGGCGAGACGCTCGGCGCACGCTGACCCGGCGAAGCCGGTCAGGTCCCTCCAGCCCGACGGCACCCGTCCGGACCGACCTCGTCGGGACTCCGGCCTCCGGGTCCCGGCCCGGGGATGCACGTGCCAGGACACGCGAGAGCCCGGCCGGTCGGTGGACCGGTCGGGCTCTCGCGGTGTTCAGGTGGTGCGCGGTGCCGGACGCCGGCGCGGCGCCCCGGAGCCGGGCCTCAGCGACCCTGGTCGCGACGTCGCTCCCAACGCTCCTCGAGCCGGGACAGGAAGCCCTCCTTCTTCGCCGCGGGGGCGGGGCGGGGGGCCGTCTGACCGGCGCGCGCCCGGTCGGGATTGGTCGTCGGGTCGACGGTGCCGTCGGGGCGGACGACGCCTGTGGGGCCGGACTTCGACCGGCGGGGCGCAGCGAACGCGTACGCGACTCCGGCGAACATGAGGACGAAGCCGGCGACGCCGACCCAGGCCTCCGACCGCGCGGCACCGAGCACGAGAAGCAACAGCCCCGCGACGACTCCTACGCCGGCCAGGACATACCGCAGGGGCGACCGGCGGCGCGCCTGCTGCAGGGTGTTGGCCAGACGGGGGTCGTCGCTGCTCAGCGCGCGCTCCATCTGCTCCAGCACTCGCTGCTCGTACTCGGACAGTGGCATCGAGTCCCCCCGGGTCTCGCGGTGGAACGGTAACGCCCTCAGGATATGCCCGCGCTGCCCGGCGCGGTAGTCGACGAGGGTGAACCTCGGCGGCGACCCGAGGCGGCACCGAGCGTGATCGCCGAGCTCCCGAACCGCTCCCGCACCGCGTCGAGGGCGAGCTCGGCCTCCCGCCGCGCCTCCTGGCGCGGATCCACGGCCTCGTCGAGGGTCACCTGCTCCGCCAGACCGGACCTGACCTGCAGGTTCTCTCCGCGCACGCCGATCAGCCGTACGGGCAGCCCGCGCAGGTCCGCGGCATGCAGGAGCTCCCGTGCGACGAGGTAGATCTCCCGCGCGACGTCGGTGGCCCCGGCGAGCGTGCGCGACCGGGTCAGCGTGCGGAAGTCGCTGGTGCGCACCTTGACCGCGACGGTGCGCGCCACGACGCCCTGGTGACGCATCCTGGCCGCGACACGGTCCGCGAGGAGCAGCATCCGCTGCTCCACCTCGCCCAGGTCCCACAGGTCGCGCTCGAACGTGGTCTCCGCCCCCACGCTGCGCTCCTCGTGCCCCGGGACGACGGGCCGCGGGTCCCGCCCCCAGGCCAGATCGTGCAGGTGCGCACCGGCCACGGACCCGATCGCCGCCTGCAGGGTGGGCACGTCGGTGTCGGCGAGCTCCGCGACCGTGGTGATGCCCCACCGGGCGAGCGCCGCCTCCGTCTTCTCCCCCACGCCCCACAGCGCGCCCACCGGCAGGGTGCGCAGGAAGGACACCGTGGCGTCCGCCGGCACCAGCATCATCCCGTCGGGCTTGGCGTGGGTCGAGGCGAGCTTCGCGACGAACTTGTTCTGCGCGACGCCGACCGAGCACGTGATCCCGTGCTCCGCGCGGACCTGCTCGCGCAGCCGCGCCGCGATCCGCGTCGGCGGCCCGAGCCGACGGCGCGCCCCGCTCACGTCGAGGAAGGCCTCGTCGACGGAGATCCGCTCCACGATCGGCGTGATCGTGGACAACAGCTCCATCACCGACTCGGACACGTCGTGGTACAGCCGGTGGTCCGGGGGCACGACGACCGCCTGCGGGCACAGCCGCAGCCCTGCCGCCATGGACATCGCCGACCGGACCCCGAACGCCCGGGCCTCGTAGGTCGCCGCGAGGACCACGCCCCGTTCCCGGCCGCCGACGATCACGGGCCGCCCGCGCAGCTCCGGCCGGCGCACGAGCTCGCAGGACGCGAAGAACGCGTCCATGTCGACGTGGAGCACGGACGTGCCCGACTCGTCCGAGCCCCAGTCGCGGAACGCCTCCGCGGACCGCGGGCCTCTGCTCACGACGCCGCCGGCGCGACCGCGAGCGGCCGGGCGAACCCGGCGCGCGGGTCGACCAGCAGGCCGACCTCGTCGCGGAAGTCCTCTGCGCACGCGACCAGCTCTGCGGCACGACGGGCGTCGACCTCGGGCTCGAGCCCCGCCTCGACGGCCGCCCGCACCCGTGCCCCCGAGGCGAAGTACCCGGACCAGGCGGCGAGGTCCGGCTCCACGAGCGCCAGCATGTCCCAGACCGACCGCGCCCGGGATCGCGACGAGGGGCGGCCCCGCAGCGCGACGACCGCGGCCGCCGCGCGCAGTGCGGCGAGGTGCGCGTGCACGAACCGGTCCGCCGGGTCGGTCGCCGTCGACGCCTCGGCGAGCTCGGCGTCCGAGCGGTCCAGCAGCCTCGTCACCTCGGGGCTCGGGGGCAGCACGCCCACGCCGGCCGGGCCACGACCGCCCGTCGCCCTGGCAGATCCCGTGCGAGCCGACATCCTGCACCTCCCGTGCTCCGCGGCCTTCCCCGCGTCCGACCAGTGTCGAACACCTGTTCGATTCCTGTCAACCGCCGGACCCGAGGTCCGGCGCCGGCCGCCGAACGGGGAGACTGGGCCCATGTCCCGCACCTCCCGAGGCGGCTCCCGCCCCGACCGCCGGTCCGGCCGACGCCACCCAGCATCCACCGACGCACCGACACTCCCGGTCGGCGAGGTGCCGATCGACACGGGCACGGCCCGCGTCGAGCGCGACCCCGACCACCCGGACCGCGTGACGCTGCACGTCAACGGCGTGCCCAGCTCCGCCCTCGACCTCGCCGACCCCGGCTTCCTGTCCTTCGAGTACATGCAGCAGATGGCCGCGGTGCTGGCCGGCCTACCCGCCGGCCCGCTGCGCGTGCTGCACCTCGGCGCGGCCGGGTGCGCGCTGGCCCGGTACGTCGAGCACGAGCGCCCGGACTCGCGCCAGCTCGGCGTCGCCGTCCCCGCCCGGCTCCTCGAGCTCGTCCGCGGCTGGTTCGCGCTGCCGCGGGCGCCCCGGCTGCGGCTGCGGGCGGACGACGCGGGCCACGCCCTCGCCTCCCTGGCGCCGGGGTCGTTCGACGTCGTCGTGCGCGACGTCTTCGCCGGGGACCGCACCCCCGACCACCTGGCCGACGCCGGCTTCGCCGCCGCCGCGCACCGCGTGCTGCGGCCCGGAGGCGTGCTCCTGGCGAACTGCGCGGACCGACCGCCGCTGCACCTCGCACGCCGCGAGGTCGGCCACCTGGCCGCCGCGTTCGGCCCCGACGCAATGGAGGACGGCCGGCTCGGCGTGCTCGCCGAGCACGCCATCCTCAAGG
>NZ_JBHVFQ010000045.1:0-17839 GCF_042801555.1 Isoptericola sp. NPDC057559 | reverse complement strand
GGCGCGCGGCCGGGGCGCCCCCCCCCGGGGCCCCCGCCCTCCCACCCCCCGGGGGTCGGCGGCCCCCCGCGGGGGGGCCCCACGACGACTGAGACGATGGCCCCGCACCCTCCCGGCGTCCCGTGAAAGGCGACCCACCCCGCCGTGTACTCGCTCCTCCTGGCGATCATCTACGTCGCCTTCGTCAGCCTCGGGCTCCCGGACTCCCTCGTCGGCGCCGGCTGGCCCGTCATGCACCAGGACCTCGGCGTCCCGGTCGCGTTCGCCGGCATCATCACGATGATCATCGCCGGCGGCACGATCCTCTCCAGCCTGGCCTCCGAGCGGATGACACGACGCCTCGGCGTCGGCGTCGTCACCGCCGTGAGCGTCGGGCTGACCGCCGCCGCCCTCGTGGGCTTCTCCGTGTCGGGCTCGTTCTGGGTGCTGTGCCTCTGGGCCATCCCCTACGGGCTGGGGGCGGGCGCGGTGGACGCCGCGCTCAACAACTACGTGGCCCTGCACTTCGCGGCACGGCACATGAACTGGCTGCACAGCTTCTGGGGCGTGGGCGCCTCGATCAGCCCGTTCATCATGAGCTACGCCCTCACCTCGGGCCTCGGCTGGTCCAGCGCCTACCGCATCGTCGGTGTCGCGCAGGCCGTGCTCACGGTCGTGCTGATCGTCAGCATCCCGCTCTGGGGGAAGGTCCGGCCGGGCCCGGCGGCCGAGCACGCCGAGGCTCACGACGCCCCGCCGTCCGACGCCGAGCCGGCAGGACGGGGGAGCACCCACGTCCCGCTCGCGACGGCGCTGCGGATCCCCGGAGTCCTGCTGATCCTGGCGGCCTTCTTCGCCTACTGCGCGCTCGAGAGCACCTCGATCCTGTGGGCGTCGACGTACCTGGTCACCGACCGCGGGGTCGAGGACGCCACCGCCGCCGCGTTCGCGTCGCTCTTCCTGCTCGGCATCACCGCGGGGCGGTTCCTCGCCGGCTTCTTCGCCGACCGGGTGGGCGACCGGCAGCTGATCCGCGGCGGCTTCGCGGCGGTCGGCGTCGGGGTGCTGCTCGTCGCGCTCCCCCTCGGCACGCCGGTGCCCGCCCTCGTCGGGCTGGTGGTCATGGGGCTCGGGTGCGCGCCGATCTACCCGGCGATCATCCACTCCACCCCGGTCAACTTCGGCCCCCGGAACTCCCAGGCCGTCATCGGGATCCAGATGGCCGCGGCGTACACCGGCTCGACCCTCGCGCCCCCGGTCTTCGGGGTGCTCTCGACGTGGGCCGGGCTCTGGGTCTTCCCGCTCTTCCTCGCCGTCCTGGTCGTGCTGGGCCTGCTCATGTCCGAGCGCCTGAACCGGCTCGTCGCCCGGCGGGACGACGAACCGGCGCAGGGCGCTCAGGGCGCGACGGCGGGCGCGGGGGTGCTCGGCGCCGAGGAGCGCAGGGGGTAGAGCCAGAAGCAGACGAACGCCAGCGCCGCGAGCACCACGGGCACACCGCCGATGAGCAGGCGGACCCCCGTGGACACGGTCTCGACCTGCGCCGCCGGCGCCACGCCCTCGACGTACCCGCTCGCGGCGAGCACCCCCGCCACGACCACGGCCTGCACCACCACCGACCCGCGGACCACGAAGCCGTTGGCGCCGAAGTACATGCCCTCGCGGCGCAGGCCGGTGCGCCGCTCGTCGTCGTCGATCACCTGCCCGAGCGCCACCTCGAGCACCTGCATGAGGCCCGCGACGCCGAGGCCGACGGCGAGCCCCGCCGCGGCGGCGCCGAGCACCGTGGTGGGGACGAGGTACAGGCACGTCGCGAGCCCGTAGACGGCGACGACCGCGAGCATCGTGGTGCGGGGCCCGAAGCGCCGCACCACCCACGACCAGCCCCAGATCGCCGGGATCGCGGCCACGAAGATCGGCGCGAGCATCAGCGTGGAGTCCGCGTCGGTGCCGCCCACCGTGTACTTCACGTAGAACGGCACGCCCGCGAGCAGCACCGCCGTGGTGCTCTGCAGCAGCAGCGAGCCGAGCACGTACGTGACGAACGCACGGTTGGCGAAGGTGTACCGGAGCTGGTCGCGCAGCCCGACCGCGGACTCGCGGGCGCGGGCCGCGTCGTCGGCGTCGCGCTCCACCATCCCCGCCAGCGACCAGGCGAAGAAGCCGGCGCACACCACGGCGAGCGCGACGCCCATCCACGCCCAGCCGATCGAGTCGTACAACAGGGGCGCGCCCGCGGTGCCCAGGATCATGCCCACCAGCGCGAACAGCTGCCGGGGGCTGTTGCCCCGGGCCCGCTCCGCCGTCGTGCGGAAGATCTCGGGGAACAGCGCCGACACGTTGAGGACCACCGCGACGTACGCGACGTCGAACAGCGCCACGACCACGAGGAACCACACGACCAGCCCCGCGGGCGGGAACGCCGGCGGCATCCACACCAGCGCGAACGCCACCACCAGCGGCACGATCCCCAGCACGATCCACGGCACCCGGCGGCCCCAGGCGGTGCGGTGCCGGTCGGACGCCGCACCGACCAGGGGGTTGAGCAGCGCGTTGAGGATGCCGTGCGCCACCATCGCGGCCGCGACCCAGCCGGCGGGCACCCCGAGGTGGTCGACGTAGAAGAAGACGACGAACGCGGAGAACGTCTGCAGCATGAGGTTCGCCGGGAACGCCGACGCCCCGTACGCCACGGTCTGCGCCCGGGTCGGCGCCCCGACGAGGCGCCGGTCGCGCAGCCGGGCGAGCGCCCCGCCCTCGCGGGCGGCCACGCCGTCCGGCCGGCTCACCGCTCGCCCCGCTGCACCGCACGCAGGTCGCGCCAGCCGATCCGCACGAGCCCCTCCGCGGCGACGGTCGCCGCCACGTCCGGGTCGCGCAGCAGCCGCTCCTCGTACCCGCGCTTGGGGGCCGCGTAGTCGACCGCGTCGGTCAGCTCGTCGCCCACCAGCATCGGGTGCAGGAAGATCTCGGTCACGCCGGGACGCACGCTCCGCAGCAGGTCGAGGAAGCCGGCCTTCACCGTCGCGTAGTCCTCGGCGTCGGGCGTGCCCTCCCCCGCGAGCTCGAACGGGTGCGTCCACAGCCGGTCGACGATGACGACGCCGGCCGCGTCGGCGGCGCCGGTGGCGGCGTCCAGCAGTGCCTGCGACCCCGGCGCGTCCGGGTCGGCGCCCATCGCCGCGAGCCCGTCGAGCGAGCGCGGCAGCCGGAACGGCAGGCCGCGCTCGGCGGCGAGCCCGAGCACCTGCGGCAGGAAGGAGCGGCCCGTCGCGAGCCCGTAGACCGAGCCCATGTGGTTGTCGAGGTGGCTCACGTCGACGCCCGCGGCCAGCGCGGCGTCCAGCTGCGCCGCGAGCTCGGCGGCCACGTCCTGGTCGTCCGCGCGCCGCTCCACGGCGTCCACGCCCGCGGGGAAGTAGCCGGCGTCGTCCACGAGCGACGTCCCCACGCCCGTGAGCGGCCGCCACCGGTACCGGGTCCACTCGCTGGTGAGGACGAGGTGCACGCCGACGTCGAGGCCCGGGTCGGCGGCCGCCGTCGCGAGCGCGTCCGGCGCCCACGGGCACGGCACCATGACCGTCGACGAGTCCAGGTGCCCCGCGGCCAGCAGGGGCATGATCGCGCGGTTCGCGGCGCGGCACATGCCCAGGTCGTCGGCGTTGAGGATGATCGCCCGGGCGTCCGGGGCCAGCCCGAGGCGCGTGGTGAGGTCGGACGGCGCGGTGAGGTCGGAGGGCGCGGTGAGGTCGGACGGCGCGTCCTGCGCCGTCACCGGGACGCTCCGTCGGTGACTCCGTCGGACGCCGCCACCGCACGCTCGGCGACCACGGCACGCAGCGCCTCGCCGGCCGCGTGCCCGGCGCCCAGCACGGCCCCGTCCGCACCCAGCGGGGACGCCTCGATCCGGACCGGCAGCACGGAGATGCGGTCGCGCAGGAAGGCGGTGACCCGCTGCGCGATCGGCGGGCGCGCCGCCTGGTCCCCGAGGACGAAGAGCTCGGGGTCGAGCACGATGGCGAGCGACGCCACGACCACGGCGACGCGGCGCGCCATCTCGGCCACGACCGCGTCCGCCACGCCGTCCCCGGCGTCGGCCCGGTCGATCAGCTCTCGCACCGTGATGTCCTCGGGCAGGTCGTGGTCCTTCGCGAGCGCGGCGATCGCGGCGTCGCCGAGCACCTGCTCGCCCAGCGCGTGGCCCGGCTGCGGCAGGAAGGCGACCTCGCCCGCGATGCCCGACGCCCCGCGGTGCAGGCGCCCGTCCAGCACGACGCCCGCGCCGAAGCCCTCCCCGAAGGCCAGCGTGACGAACGACGACCGGCCGCGCCCCGCCCCCAGGTGCTGCTCGGCGACGGCGGCGAGGTTCACGTCGTTGTCGAGGGAGACCGGGCAGGCGAGGGCGTCGGTGAGCGCGTCGTGGAGCGTCGTGCCGCCCTTCTCGTACCCCGGCACGTGCAGCACGGTGGTGTGGTCCACGCCGACGACGGCGGGGAAGGCCACGACCGCGCGGCCCACCTCGACCCGCCGGCCCGGCCCGAGCCGCGCCTCCACGTCCTCGCGGCAGGAGTTCGCGAGCCCCGCCGCGGCCCGCGCCCGCGCCACCGGCGTGCGCTGCACGTCGCGGCGCTCGGCCCGCGCCCGCACGGTGCCCGTCGCGTCGACGAGGGCCACCCGCACGCGGTCGCGCGCGACGTCGACGCCCAGCCCGAAGGCCGAGTCCGGGTCTACGCGGACCCGGCCCGGCGCCCCGTCGGCGACCACGGCCCCCGCCTCCGTCAGCGCGGCCAGCGCGCGACCCACGGTCGCGGCGGGCAGGCCCGTCGCCTCGACGAGGGCGTCCTCGCCGGCGGGCCCGCCGGCGGCCAGGACGTCCAGCACGGCGCGGGCGTCGGGCCCGCGCCGCGGGTCAAGGGTTCCGGTGTCAGAGGTGGGCATCGGGCCTCCGTCGGGATGGGCGGGACGGGGAGTCCCGCCCGGGCTGCGAGCCTAGCCACGCCCCCGTGGGGTTGTCGACGCAGGCGCCGACGCCCCCACGGGGCGGATCCCCGCGTCGCTGCAGATCAGGACGACGCGTGGTCGCGCGGGCGCCCGATGCCGCGGACCGCGTCGACCGCGCCGCGCACCCGCCGCGCGTTCACCGCGAGCACCACGTCCCGGTACTGCCCGGCGCGGTGGAGCTGCCCCTTGAGGTCGTTCGACGACGCCCGGTGCTTGAGGTCGCACGGCACCTCGACGGCCACGTACCCCTGCCGGAGCAGGTCGATCGTCATGCCGGTCTCGACGCCCCAGCCGTGCGCCAGCGGCGTCGCCGCCTCGAACGCCTCGCGGGTGAGGCAGCGCATGCCGGACAGCGGCTGGCTAGGGCTCCACCCCGTGAGGTGCTGGATGGCGCGCCGGGCCGTGCCCACGACGATCCCGCGGCCGCCGGCCCCGGTCTGCCTCGGCAGCAGGGCGATCGCGAGGTCCGCCACGCCCTCGCGCACGGGCGCGACGAGCGGCGCCGTGTTGACGGCCGTGTCGCCCAGGTCGCCGTCCACGAACAGGAGGAGGCGCGGGGCGCGCCCGTCGGCGTCGCGCATGGCGACCACGGCCGCGCCGGTCTCCATCGCGGCGGCCTTGCCCCGGTTGTGCGAGTGCCGCACGACCACGGCACCGGCGTCGCGCGCCACGTGCTGCGTGTCGTCCGTCGAGCCGTCGTCGACCACGAGCACGAGGTCGACGTGCGGGATCGCGCGGGCCGACCGCACGGTGGCGGCGACGCGCGCCGACTCGTCCTTGGCGGGGATGATCACCGCGACCCGCTGCGGGTTGCGGCGCCCCTGCGCCGTCGGCGGCCGCGGCGTCTTGGCGACGGGCAGCGCACCCACGCGGGTGGTGACGGTCGCGCCTGCGCCGTCCTGTCCGGCGACGCTGTTCCGCTCGCCGGCCTCGTCCTGGCTGGTGGACACCTCAGCGCCCGTACGGGTCGCTCCGTGGTCCGTGTTCACGACTCCCTGCCTGTTGGGTCTCGCCCGTGTCGGCCGTGCGGACGACGCCCGCCCGGCGCTGCTGTGCGGTGGCTCCTTGGGGAATCACCGGGGATCAGAAGAGCAATCTTTTCCCGAAGAACTGTACTCCCCCGGAAGGCCCGATCTCGGGTCAAGAAAGGGTGTCGTCCGGGACGTGCCGTGAAGATCGTGCGGAGCCGCCACCGCCCTGCTGAGCCACCGACCCGCCGACCCGCCGCGCGACGGTCCGCGCGGGGCGCCGCGTCAGCGCAGCGTCACCTGTCGGGAGACGATACCGGCCCGGGCCCGCCGCTCGTTCGCGTCGAGCGGCTCCGTCACCGCGAGCGCCTCCTCGAGGCGGGTCGCGAGCTCCGCCACCGGCTCCTCGAGCTCCGCCGCCTCCGTGCCGCGGGGCAGCTCCCAGACGGGCACCACGAGGCCGCAGGCACGGAACATGCCGAGGAACTTGCCACCCACGAGGCCCGACTCCCGGCGCGCGTGCAGACGGGCGATCGCGTCCACGACGCGGTCCTCGTCCTCCGTGCGCGCCCAGCGCAGGAACTCGCGCGACATCCGGCACCAGTACGCCGCCGGCACCGACGCCAGCTTCACCGTCGGGATGGACGCCTCGGCCGCCTCGTCGAGCGACTCGCGGATCTCGTCGGTCATCTCCGTGCCGGCGTCGAGCCAGTAGTCGTAGCCCTCGTGCACGGTCACCTCGAACGGGACGTCGAGGTCGAGCACGTCCTGCAGCCGCGGGTCGCCGTCCTGCGGGGCCGGCAGCTCCTCCGGGAGGATGCCCGTGCCCGGCTCCGCCGCTGCGGCCGTGAGCAGCGCCGCCGCGAGGTCGCGGCTCAGGTCGTCCGAGCTGCCCATGCCGTGCAGCGCGAGCAGGACCGTGCCGTCCTCGCGGTGCAGCGCGCACCAGCCGCCCGGCAGGACGGTCGTGACGACGACGTCGCGCCCGCCGTGGTCCGGCGTCGTCCGCGCCGTCGCCGTGGCGGACGGCACCACCTCGCGCAGCGCCACCCAGTCCGCCTCCCCCGGCAGACCCTCGAACGGACGCAGGACAGGGGCGGTCGCAGAGCTCTTGGCCATGCCCGCGATCCTATCCGGCCCGCGCCTCGCGCCCACCCGCCTCCCGCGAGGGGGCCGGAGCCTCCGCGAGACGGCCCCCGACGACTCGGCGGTGGTGGCTACGGTGGCGGGATGGAGCGATGGCGCCGCCTGGTGGCGGACTACCGGGACGGGGTCGCGCCGGGCCTCGCGCACGACGGCGGTCACGACCGCGCGCAGGACGGCGGGCGCGACGCGGCGACGCTCGACGGCGGCCGGGACGCGTGGCTCGCGGCGACGCTGCCGGCGCTGGACCTGTCGCTCGGGTCGGTCGCCGCGCTCTGCTCGGCCGCCGGGCGGGCGGGGGCGACCGGGCCGCTGACGGAGCGCGGCCCGTCGCCGGCGCGGGTGGCGGCGTCGTTCGGCTCGGACCGGCTGCTACGGCTGGACGGTCGTCCCGTCCCCGGGTTCGCGCCGCTCTCCGGCTTCTTCCGGACCGGCGACGGGTGGGTGCGCACGCACGCCAACTACCCGCACCACCGGGCGCGGCTGCTGCGGCTGCTCGGGCTGACCGACGGCACGGACCGCGACGGTCTGGCCGCGCGCCTCGCCGACGCCTCCGCCGCCGCGCTGGAGGACGACGCCGCGGCCGCCGGCGCGATCGTCGCCCGTGTCCGGGACGAGGCCGCGTGGCGGGCCTCGACGCCCGGGGCGGCCGCGGCGCAGGGTCCGCTCGTGCGGGTCACGGCTCGCGACGACGCGGCTCCGGGCCCGGTCCCCCTCCCGGGTGGGCCGGCGCCGCTCGCGGGGGTCCGGGTGCTCGACCTGACGCGGGTCATCGCCGGGCCGGTCGCCACGCGCGCGCTGGCCGCGCTCGGCGCCGACGTGCTGCGCGTGGACCCGCCCGTGCCCGCGGAGATCCGCCACCAGCACCTCGACGTCGGGCAGGGCAAGCGCACCACCCTGCTCGACCTGCACGACGCCGGCGACCGCGAGCGCGCCCAGGCGCTGCTGGACGACGCGGACGTGCTCGTCACCGGCTACCGCCCCGGCGCGCTCGAGGCGTTCGGGCTGCGCCCGCCGCCGGGCGCCGTCGTCGGCCGCGTCTCCGCGTGGGGCGAGGCCGGCCCCTGGGCGCACCGCCGCGGCTTCGACTCGATCGTGCAGGCGGCGTCGGGCGTCGCGATGCTGGAGTCCGCCGACGGCGAGGTCCCCGGCGCGCTGCCCGCGCAGGCGCTCGACCACGCCACGGGCTACCTGCTCGCCGCCGGCGTGGTCGACGCCCTCGCCGCCCGCGGCCACGACGGGCGGGGGCGGGACGTGGTGACCGCCCTGGCGCGCACGGCGGCCTGGCTGCTCGACGCCGACGGCCGCGACCCCGGCCACCCGCCCGCCGGGGCGCCGGGGCCGGACGCGGTCGTGAGCCACGGCCACCGGCCCCGCGTCACGACTGCGCGTCCCGCCCTGCCCGGCCTCGACGACCACCCGGCGCCCGCGCACCCGTGGGGCACGGACCACGCCGCCTGGTCGTCGTCGCGCTGACGCCCGCCCCGCGCGGCAGGTGCGAGGGGCCCGCGCGTCTGGTCTGATCGGACCCAGGGTTCGAGCGGCACGGGGTTCGAGCGGCACAGGGTCGGAGCGAACCCGGGTTCGAGCGACCCGGGCCGTTGGCCCGACCACGGTGAGAGGGAGGCCCGATGGGCGTCGTCACGCGGGGCTTCGGGGGCCGGCGCCCCGAGCCGGAGCACCAGATCCCGCCGGGCCAGTTCGTCACCGACGACTTCCCGGTGCTGTCCGCCGGCCCGACGCCGCACGTCGACGAGGCGCACTGGGAGCTCACCGTCCGCACGGAGACCGGAGAGGGCCGCACCTGGACCTGGGACGAGCTCCGGGCGCTGCCGGCCGAGGACGTCGAGACCGACATCCACTGCGTCACGCACTGGACCAAGCTCGGCACGTCGTGGCGCGGCGTCTCCCTGGACACCCTGCTGGCCGACGTCGAGACGAGCGCGGAGTTCGTCATGGCGCACTCCTACGGCGGCTACACGACGAACCTGCCGCTGCAGGACCTGCTCGACGGGCAGGCGTGGGTCGCGTTCGAGTTCGAGGGCGAGCCGCTGGAGCCGGTGCACGGCGGGCCCGCGCGGCTGCTCGTGCCGCACCTGTACTTCTGGAAGAGCGCCAAGTGGCTGCGCGGCCTGGAGCTGATGGACGCCGAGGACCTCGGCTTCTGGGAGCAGAACGGCTACCACGCCTACGGCGACCCCTGGCTCGAGCAGCGGTACTCGTGACCTGGCACGTCGGGACCGTCGTCGGAGCACGCCCCCTCACCGACACGGCCCGGGAGCTCACGCTCGCCGTGCCCGGGTTCGGCGGCGCGCTGCCCGGCCAGCACGTCGACGTGCGCCTCACCGCGCCGGACGGCTACCAGGCGACCCGCGCGTACTCCCTCGCGACGGCGGGCGTGGACGAGCGCGTCGACCTCGTCGTGGACGAGGTCCCCGACGGCGAGGTCTCGCCCTACCTCACCCACGACGCCCGCCCCGGCGACCAGGTCGAGGTGCGCGGCCCGCTCGGCGGGTACTTCGTGTGGCACGACCACGACGCGGCACCCGTGCTGCTCGTGGCCGGCGGCTCCGGCGTCGTGCCGTTCCTCGCGATGCTGCGCGCCCGCCGCCTGTCCGGGCGCCGGGCCCCGTTCCGGCTGGTCTGCTCCGTGCGCGGCCCCTCGGACGCCATCGGGCGCGACGAGATCGACACCCCGGACCCGGGCCTCGACGTGCGGTGGGTCTACACCCGCGAGGTGCCGCCGGGCTGGCCCACGCCCCCGGCCCGGATCACGGCGGACGACCTCACCGCCCCCGGGTTCGGCCCCGCCGACGGCACGGACGTCTTCGTCTGCGGACCCACCCGCTTCGTCGAGGCGACGGCCGAGCTGCTCACCGGCCTCGGCCACCCGCCCGCCCGGGTCCGTACCGAGCGCTTCGGAGGTGCCTGATGACGCAGCCCCACGACGGCCCCTCCCCGGCGCCCCCGGGCGAGGCGCACCCCGCCTCCGCCCTCGACGGCTCGGCCCTGGCCGGGATGCTCAGCGAGGTCTACTCCTTCGACGCCACCCGCGCGGTCGTGCGCTGCGCGCACTGCGGGCACACCGACGTCGTCGCCCGCACGACCGTGCACCTGTCCGCCATGGGCGGCGTCGCGCGCTGCGCGACGTGCACCGCCGTCCTGCTCGTCGTCGTGGACCGCCCCGACGGCACGCGGGTCTCCGCCCCCGGCGCCGCGTGGGTGCAGGCCCCGCCCCGCCCCTGACCGCGCCGGACGCGGTGCCTACATCCGGTCGAGGCGCTGCAGCACGGCGCCCTCGCGCAGCGCCCAGGGGCAGATCTCGACCTCGTCGACGCCGAGCGCGCGCATGGTCTCCTCCGCCACGACGCCGCCGCCGACGATCTGGTACGTGCGGTCGGTGGTGACGCCGGGCAGGGCGGTGCGCCCGTCGGCAGGGATGCGGGCGAGGCGGGGCACCCAGTCGGAGAGCTGCGCGAGCCGCATCCGCCAGCGGTCGTCGGGACCCACGGCCTCCACCTGCATCCCGGCGAGGCGCGCCAGGGAGCGGAAGGTCTTGGAGGTCGCCACCACGTGGTCGGGGGCGGGCACGGACGCGAGCCGCTCGACGACGGGCGCGAGCAGCGCGCGGGCGTGCACGCGCAGGGCCTGGACCTCGTCCGCCGAGGGCGGGTCGTGCCGCAGGAACTCGCGCGTCGTGCGGCCGGCGCCGAGCGGGACGGACGCGGCGAGGTCGGGCTCCTCGTCCACGCCGGACGCGATCTCCAGGGAGCCGCCGCCGATGTCGAGCACCAGCAGCCGGCCGGCGGCCCACCCGTGCCAGCGCCGGGCGGCGAGGAACGTCAGCCGGGCCTCGTCCTCCCCGGAGAGGACGAGGACGTCGCGACCCACGCGCGCGGAGATCGCGGCGAGCACCTCGGCGCCGTTCGCGGCGTCTCGCAGCGCCGACGTGGCCATCGGCAGCAGCTCCTCGACGGCGGACTCGCGCGCGAGCGTCATGACGTCGTCGACGGCCGCGAGGAGAGCGCCCCGGCCCTCGTCGGTCACCGAGCCGTCGTCGTCGAGGTAGCGCATCAGCCGCACGGCGATCTTGCGCGACGCGTGCGGCACCGGCCGCACGCCGTACCGGGCGTCCATGACGAGCAGGTGCACCGTGTTGGAGCCGATGTCGATCACGCCGAGCCGCGGCGCCGGGGCCGTCGTCGAGGTCATGCCGTCGAGCGTAGCGACGCCCGGGGACGACGACGCCCGGCCCCGCGGGGTGCGGGGCCGGGCGTCGTGGGTCGTGCCGCGCCGGTCAGGCGTGCGCGCCGAGCGTCAGGAGAGGGCCTTCGCCTTGAGCTGCGCGAACTCCTCCGGCGAGATCGTCCCGTCGTCCAGCAGCTTCTTGGCCGAGGCGATGTGGTCCGCCGGGGACGCCTGCTGGGCCACCTGCTGGATGTACGCGTCGGTGTCGGCCTTGGCCGTCTTGACCGCCTCCAGCTGGCGCTCCGACATCCCCCGCCCGCGGGCGATGAGGTAGATCAGCGACGTGATCAGCGGGACGAAGATGAGGAAGACCACCCAGAGCGCCTTCCACCAGCCCGACAGCTCCCGGTCGCGGAAGAGGTCGGTGAGGATCTGGAAGAGCACGATCAGGTAGGCGACGAACAGGAAGATCCAGACGAGGTACCAGAAGAAGTCCCAGAAGGTGTCCATCTCACGTGTCCTTTCGAGCGGTCCCAACCATCGACAGGTCGACCGGTGGCGGACCCGTGCCCGCGCTCGGAACGCTAGTGCCGACATGCCGGACGCGCGCGCTGAAACGGGGTGATCCGGGACTCCGTACGCCGAACCGGTCCGTGCCGGACGATCGCGACAGCCCGGACCTCCGCCCGGGCCCGCGTCGGCGGCGGCTCAGCGTCGGACGCCGCGCTCCGCGCCGGTGACGAGCGCCTCGGCACCGGACACGACGGCGGCCTCCTCGGCGCGTGCGCGCGCCAGCGCGTCGGCGCGCACCGCCACGATCTGCCCGTGCAGAGCGGAGTGCACGCGCTTGCGGACGTCGCGCGCGATGGCGTCGACGTCGCCCTCCTCCGGGGTCTCGCCGCGGGCCGCGAGCTCGGTGGTGAGCCGCTCCGTGGCGACGTCGACCTCGGCGCGCACCCGCTCCTCGGCCGCGTCGAACAGGGCCACGACGGCGGCGTCCGCCGCGCGCCCCAGGCGGGTCTCCTCGAAGTCCGCGGCCGCGGCGTCCACGATCGACCGCGCCCGGTCGACGACGCCCGCCGCCGTCGCGGGGGCGTGGGCCTTGAGCGTGCCCAGGTCGTAGAGCAGCACGCCCTCGACGTCGGCCACGCGCGGGTCGACGTCGCGGTGCAGGGCCAGGTCCAGCACCACCAGGGGCCGGGGCTCCGGCTCGTCGCCCGCCGCCGCAGCGGCCCGCTCGCGCGCCCGCACCACGGCGGCGGCGTCGAGCACGTACTCCAGCGAGGCCTCGGCCCCGCCGTCCGCGGGGGCGCCGGCGGGCCGGCGGCCCCGGGCGCCCGAGCACGACACCACCAGGTCGGCGTCCGCGAGCGCCGTCACGAGGTCGCGGACCGGCTCGACGCCGTGCCCCTGCGCGAACACCTCCGCGCGGCCGGAGCGCGAGTACACGCGCACGTCGTCGCAGCCGCGGGCGCGCAGGGCCGCCACGGACGCCCCCGCGTACGAGCCCGTCCCGATGAGCACCACGCGCAGCCCGCGCCACGACCCGTCGCCCGCCGGCGCGGGGCCGCGCCGCAGCTCCCGGCCCGCGAGGTCCCGTCCTGCGAGGTCGAGCCCCAGGGCCACGACCGACCGGCCGGCCGCGCCGAGCTCCGTCTGCGTGCCGACGCGCTTGGACGTGCGCGAGGCCGTCTGGAACAGCAGCTCGAGCGTCTTGGACGTGGTGCCGTCGGCGCGCGCCTCCGCGAGGGCGCGCTTCACCTGCCCGGCGATCTCGCGCTCGCCCACGACCATCGAGTCCAGGCCCGCCGCGACCGTGAACAGGTGCTCGGTGACCTCGGGCCCGGTGCGCACCGTGAACGACTCGGCCGCGACCTCCGCCGTCACCCCCGAGCTGGCCGCCACGACCGCCGCGACGTGCCGCGTCGCGTGCCGCACGGCGTCGCCGTGGACCGGGGCGTCGACGTCCAGGTAGAGCTCGAACCGGTTGCAGGTGGAGATCACCACGGACCCCTGCACGGGGCCGCACGCGCCCACCGCGGCACGCCCGACGGAACCCGAGCCGGTGGACAGGCGCTCGAGCGCGTCCAGGTCCAGCTCGCGGTGCGAGGCGGTGAGGGAGAGGAGTACCACAGTGCTCCCACTTTAAGAGGGCCGAACCGGCGGGGCAGAATCGTGAACCGTGACATCCCCCACGATCGCCTCCGAGCCGGGGCGCGAGCCCACCCTGCTGCCCGCCGACCACCCGCTGGTCGACGGCCGGACGACGCATGCCCCGCTGGTGCGTGCCCTGCGGGGCGACCGTCCGGACGTGACCCCCGTGTGGTTCATGCGGCAGGCCGGCAGGTCCCTGCCCGAGTACCGCGAGGTCCGTCAGGGGGTAGGGATGCTCGACTCCTGCCTCCGGCCACCGTTGGCCGCAGAGATCACCCTCCAGCCCGTGCGCCGCCACCACGTGGACGCCGCCGTCTTCTTCAGCGACATCGTGGTGCCGCTGCGGCTCGCGGGCGTCGACGTGGACATCAAGCCCGGGGTCGGGCCCGTGATGGACCAGCCGTACCGGACGGCCGAGGACGTCGCGCGGCTCACCTCGCGCACCCTCGACGACGGTGCCCTCGCCCCGATCGCCGAGGCCGTGCGGCTCACCGTGGCCGAGCTGGGCGACGTGCCGCTGCTCGGCTTCGGCGGCGCGCCGTTCACCCTCGCCGCCTACCTGGTGGAGGGCCGGCCGTCGCGCGACCACCTCGCGGCCCGCACCCTCATGCACGCCGACCCCGAGACCTGGGCGCGGCTCACCGCCTGGACGGCCGAGCTCACCGGCCGGTTCCTGCGGGCGCAGGTGCTCGCCGGCGCGTCCGCCGTGCAGCTCTTCGACTCCTGGGCCGGCTCGCTGGCGCTCGCCGACTACACGGCGCACGTGGCGCCGTCGTCCACCGCCGCGCTGGCGCACGTCTCCGACCTGCGTGTCCCCGGCGCCGACGACGACGGCCTGGCCGCCATCCACTTCGGCACCGGCACCGGGCACCTGCTGCCCGCCCTGCGCGACGTGCTCGACACCGCGGGCGTCACGCACCCCGCCGTCGGCGTCGACTACCGCACCCCGCTCGACGAGGCCGCCGCGCTGCTCGCCGACCACCCTCGCGGCGCCGTGCCCGTGCAGGGCAACATCGACCCCGCGCTGCTCGGCGCCCCCTGGCCGGTCCTCGAGGCGCACGTGCGCGACGTCGTCGCCCGCGGCAAGGCCGCGCCGGGTCACGTCGTGAACCTCGGCCACGGCGTGCCCCCGGACACCGACCCGACCGTGCTGACCCGCGTCGTCGAGCTGGTCCACTCGCTGTGACGCCGCTCCCGCCGCTCGGCTCCCCCGACGCCGCGACCCCGCCCGCGCGGGCCGCGGAGCACGTCGACGCCGTGGTCGTCGGCGGCGGGATCGGCGGTCTCGTCGCCGCGCGCACCCTCGTGCAGCGAGGGCTGCAGGTGGTGCTCCTCGAGGCCTCCGACCGCGTCGGCGGCCCCGTGCGCGGTGGCGCGTTCGGGTCCGTCCCGCGCGTCCGCCTCGACCTCGGGGCGGAGTCGTTCGCCGCCCGCGGCACCGCCGTCACGGACCTGGCCGACGAGCTCGGGCTGGACGTCGTGAGCCCGGCACCGCTGTCCGCCTGGGGGTACGCCGCCGGGCGCGCGTTCCCCCTGCCGAAGGCGGGCGTGCTCGGCATCCCCTCGACGCCGTGGGCGCCCGACGTGCGCCGCGCGATCGGCTGGCCGGGCGTCGCCCGCGCGGCGCTCGACCGCGTGCTGCCGCGCATCGTCGCGGACACCACGGACCTCGGGTCGCTGGTGCGCTCCCGCCTCGGGCGCCGCGTGGCCGACCGGCTCGTGGCCCCCGTCGCGACGGGCGTGCACTCCGCGCCGCTGGACCGGCTCGACGTCGCCGCCGTCGCGCCCGGCCTGCTCGACGCCTTCGCCCGCACGGGCTCCCTGTCCCTCGCCGTCGGGGCGCTGCGGGCCGCCGCGCCCGCCGGGTCCGCCGTCCGCGGCATCGACGGCGGCATCCACGCCCTCGTCGAGGCGCTCACCGGCGAGATCGCCGCGAGCGCCGAGGAGTTCGCCGACTCCCCGCGCACCGACGCGACCGGGCCGATCCACGCCGCGGTCCGGGTGGCGCAGCGGGTGGTGGCCGTCGAGCGCGTCCGCGGCGGGTGGCAGGTCACGACCGCCGCCGGCGGCACGGTGCACGCGCCGCGGCTGGTCGTGACGACGCCGCGCGTCGCGCCGCTGCTCGCGCCGTGGGTCGCGCCGCTCGACGGCGACGCGCCCGCGGGCGTCGTCGTGCCCACCCCCGAGGACGGCGCCGACATCTGGCTCGCGACCCTCCTGCTCGACGCCCCCGAGCTCGACGACGCGCCGCGCGGCTCCGGCCTGCTCGTGGCGCCCGACGACGAGGGCGCCGCCGGTGCCGCGGCCGGCGTGCGCGCCAAGGCGCTCACGCACGCCACGGCGAAGTGGCCGTGGCTCGCCGACCGCGTGCGCGCCGCCGTCGGGCCGGGCGTGCACGTGGTGCGCCTGTCGTACGGCCGGATCGGCACGGAGACCGCGCCGCCCACCGCCGACGAGGCCGCCCGCGACGCGTCCGCCCTGCTCGGCGTCGACCTCACCGACCGCGTCCGCGACCACCTGCTGCAGCGGTGGGACGGCTCCCTGCCCCCGCCCACCCCCGCCTACCGCGCCGACGTCGCCGCGTTCACCGCCGCCGTCGGGCACACCCCGGGGCTGGCCGTCACCGGGGGCTGGGTGGCCGGCACCGGGCTCGCGGCGATCGTCGCGCACGCCCAGGCCGCCGTCGCCGCCCTCTGACCCGCGACCTGTCAGGAGGAGCGCACGGCGTGCCCGGCGCTCGTCCCGACAGCTCGGACGGAGCGGTGCTGACGCATCGTCGTGACCGGGCGTCAGGACGACGGCGGGTGCGGTGTGAGATCGGCCTCGGGCCGCCCGAGGGTTGTCCACAGGCCGGGCCGCTGCGCGACACTGGACCGGTGAGCACCCCCGAGACCGCCCCCGCCCCGCTGCGCCTCGGCACCCGCGGCAGCGCCCTCGCCACGACCCAGTCCGGCATGGTCGCGCGCCGGCTGGAGGAGCTGCTCGGCCAGCCCGTCGAGCTGGTCCGGATCCGCACGGAGGGCGACGTGAAGACCGGCTCGCTCGCCTCGCTGGGCGGCACGGGCGTCTTCGTCACCGCGCTGCGGGAGGCCCTGCTCGACGGCCGCTGCGACGTCGCGGTGCACTCGCTCAAGGACCTCCCCACGGCGCAGCCGGACGGGCTGACGGTCGTGACGCCGGAACGCGAGGACCCGCGCGACGCCCTGTGCGCCCGCGACGGCCGCACCCTCGACACGCTGCCCCGCGGCGCCCGCGTGGGCACGGGGTCGCCGCGCCGGGCGGCGCTGGTGAAGGCCGCCCGCCCCGACGTCGAGCTGGTCGACATCCGCGGGAACGTGGAGACGCGGCTCGCGCGCGCCCTCGGCCCCGACGCCGACCTCGACGCCGTCGTCCTCGCGTACGCCGGGCTGTCCCGCCTGGGCCGCACGGAGGTCGTGACGCACGTGCTCGACCCGGTGGTCGTGGCCCCCGCCCCCGGGCAGGGCGCGCTCGCCGTCGAGGCCCGCAGCGACGACCTGGCGGCGGGCTCCGCGCTGGGCGCGGCGTTCGCCGCGCTCGACCACCGCCCCACGCGGCTCGCCGTGCTCGCCGAGCGGGCCGTGCTCGCGCGGCTGGAGGCCGGCTGCGCCGCGCCGGTCGGCGCGCACGCCCGGGTCGAGGCGGGCGAGCTGCAGCTCACCGCGGTGGTGGCGCGGGTGGACGGCACGGAGCAGCTCACCCACAGCGCGTCCGCGCCGCTCGCGGACGACGCCACCCCCCAGGACCATGCCACCCAGGACGGCACGGCGATCGCGCTCGGCGTCCGCGTGGCCGAGGCGCTGCTCGCCGACGGCGCCGCCCGGCTCGCGCCGCTCGTGGGCGGCGCGGCGGACGTGCCCACCCCGGACGACGTCGCCGCCCGCGCCGACGTCGCGCCGCTGCGCACGCCCACCGGCACCGACGACCCGGAGGGTTCGTGACGGCCGCGCACGACGCAGGACCCGACACCGGGCAGGACTCCGGGCAGGACTCCGGGCAGGACTCCGGGCACGACACCGGGCACGCCGTGCTCGTGGCACGCGCGCCGGAGCGCGGGGCCCCCCTCGCGGCTCTGCTGCGGGCGGCCGGGCACGACGTCGTCGTCGCCCCCGTCATCGAGCGCGCGCCGGCGGACGACCTCGCCGCCCTCGACGACGCCGTCCGCGACCTCGCCCGGGGCGCCTTCGCGTGGACGGTCGTGACCAGCGTCAACGCCGTCGACGCCCTCGCCGCGGCCGCCGGGCGCACCGGGGCCGACCTGGGCGCCGTCCCGACCCGGTGGGCCGCCGTCGGGCCGGCGACCGCCCGCGCCCTCGCCGCCGTGGGCGTCACGACGGGCCTCGTGCCCGCCGGCGACGCCACCGCCGCCGGCCTGGTCGCCGCGTTCC
>NZ_JBHVFQ010000044.1:0-20702 GCF_042801555.1 Isoptericola sp. NPDC057559 | reverse complement strand
CTCCGCGCGGCCCCCCCGCCCCCGGCCGGCCCGCCCCGGGTCGCCGGCCTGGGTGCCGTCGGTCTCGGCCCGCAGGTCGTTGATCGCGCCGACCGTCGTCGCGTAGTCGGCGCCCGCCGGGTACCGGCGCATCGAGCCACCCTGCCAGTCCGTGCGGAACGCGCCCGGCTCGACGATCACGACGCGCACGCCGAACGGCGCCACCTCGGCGGCGAGCACCTCGGAGAACCCCTCCACGCCGAACTTCGCCGCCTGGTACGCGCCGAGCCCCGGCGAGCCGCCCACGCGGCCGCCGATCGAGGAGAACTGGAGGAACAGCCCCGAGCGCTGCCGGCGCAGGACGGGCAGCGCCGCCCGCGTGACGTGGACGACGCCGTACAGGTTGGTGTCGATCTGGCGCCGGAGGGCGTCGTCGGGCATCTCCTCGATGGAGGCGCTGTCGGCGTAGCCGGCGTTGTTCACGACGACGTCGAGCCGGCCGAAGCGCTCCACCGCGGCGGCGACGGTCGTGCGCGCCGCCTCGGCGTCCGTGACGTCGAGCGGGGCGAGGAGCACGCGGTCGTCGCCGAAGCGCTCGACCAGCGGTGCGAGGTCGTCCACGCGGCGGGCCGTCGCGACGACGGCGTCGCCGTGCTCGAGCACGGCCTCGACGATGGCGCGGCCGAAGCCGCGGGAGCTCCCGGTGACGAGCCAGACGCGCTGCGGGGTGAGGGACGTCTCGGACAGGTTCTCGGGCATGTTCTCGGACATGGTCCGTTCCTTTCGGGGTCGGCGGCGGGCCGCCGGAGGTGGAGGGGGTCAGGCGGCCGCGTGCAGGGGGCCGCTGAAGGACTTGCGGAGCGAGCCGGGCGCCACGAGCGGCAGCAGCGCGGCGAGGAGCTTGCCCTTGAGGGACGCCGGGTGCCGCGTGAGCTCGACGTCGACCCGGGAGCCGGCCCCGGACGGCGTGACCTGGAAGACCCAGCCCCCGCCCGGTCCGAAGACCTTCGAGTCGCGCGTCGTGATGACGACGCGGCCCGCGTCGGCGTCCCACTCGTAGCGCGCGTGCTCCCATGCGGACGCGGTGCCCTCCGTGACGTCGGCCCAGTCGGCGCCGAGGCCGTGGACCTCGAAGTGCTCGGCGTCGATCGTGGGCCAGGCCTCCGGCCGTGCGGCCGTGAAGTTGGTCAGCACGTCGAGGACCTCCGAGGCGCTGAGCGTGGAGTCGAGATGAAAGCGGATGACGGGCATGGCCGTTCCCTTCGGGAAGCTGCGTGGAGCTGCGGGAGCTGCGGGGGTCGTCCCCCGCTCTCCGAGACTCCCGCCCGGGCCGGCGTGAAGGCGCCAGGGACGGTCACTGGCCCTGACCCCAGGGCCGCTCCCCCGGTACGTGCCCGGGCCCCTGGCCCGGGCACGGCGAAGACCCGGGTGTGCGGGTCGTCACTCCGGCGGCTGCTGGCCCGCCGCGACCCGCATCAGGTACTCGGCGTACCACTCGGGCCAGTTCGCGTCCGCCTGCCCGGTGCGAGCCTCGTGCTCGCCGTGCGCCGCCGCGGCCGCCCGCAGCGCCTCGGCCAGCTCCGCGGCGGAGTCGTAGCGCGCCTGCGTGACACGGCCCGGGATCCGCTCGGTGATCTCCTGCACGGTCCACGTGTTGCCGTCGGGGTCGGCGAACTCGACGAACGAGCCGTACGACGCACGCCCGGGCGCCAGGCCTGCCACCCGCGTCGCCGGGTCGGCGCGGTGGAACACCCCGCCGGCGTCGTGGAACACGTCGCTGACCTCGACGCCGCGCGCCACCAGGTCCGCACGCGTCGCCTCGACGTCGCGGGTGATCAGGTGCAGGCCGCGCGCCGAGCCCGGCGCGGCGTCCGTCACGCCCGACCCGACGATGATCGACGCCGGCGACCCGGGCGGGGTGAGCTCGACGACGCGGTAGTCGTCCGTCACCGCCAGGTCCACGTCGAGGGTCCAGCCGAGGCCCTCGTAGAACGCCTTCGACCGGTCGACGTCCGCGACAGGGACGACGACGAGCTCCAGCTTCAGCGCCTGCGACTCGTCGACCGTGCTGGTCGTGACGCTCGGCGTGGTGTTCGTGGCGGCGCCTGTGGCGGTGCTACCGCCCAGTGAGGTGGTCATGGGACGCTCCTTCGGCCTGGAGCCGGTCTGGTACCGGCTGGTAGGTCGATCGTTCGTCCCCTCCTCCGTCGCCGGCGCCGGTGAGAGTCACTGGTCGACCCCACCTGCCGACCTCACCGGGGTGCGGGAGGATCGCGCGCAGGCCCTGGCCGGTGAGCGGGGGCTACTCCCCCTCGCCCCGCTGCCGCGCGATGGAGACCAGGTGGGCGTGGGCGTACTCGCACACCAGCGCGTGCCGGTAGACGAGCTGCGGGACGTCCACGTTGGTGTCCATCCAGAGGCTCAGGGCGCCCATCTTCCAGTGCTCGAAGGTCTCGTCGTCGGTCAGCACGGCGAGGATGCTGAGGAAGGAGTCGTCGAAGCGCAGCGAGTGGATCGCGCGGCGGAACTCCTCCAGGTTCAGCGCGATGCAGAACGGGATGTTCATCAGGCACAGGGCCGTCTGGATGTCGAGGCGCAGCAGCCGGCGGCGAGGTCGTTCGGGGTCGATGTCGGGCACGTCGAGCTGGGCGAAGTTCAGGCGCTCGGGCGCCGCGATCTCCACGCCGTCGAGCGCGATGAGCACGTCGTAGACGTTGACGTCGTGCTCGACGACCGCGTTGTCGCCCAGCCCGGACAGCGTCGTCGGCCGGAGGGTGACCGGCTCGATGGCGGCCGGGGTGTTGCGGATGATGAAGTTCACCAGGTTGGTCTCCACCACGAAGTGGCGGATCAGCAGCTCGACGGCGTCCGGCGACACGAAGCGGCGCAGGAACCACAGGCACAGCGCGTCCATGGTGCCGAGCGTCATCCACCGGCCCGGCGCCACCCGCTTCACGACCGAGAGCACGGCCACCAGCACCCGGGAGACGATCCGCGCCACCGGGTACAGCAGCCGCCGGGAGGGCCGCTGCTGGTCCTCGATGATCATCCGCACCAGCGGCTTGTCGAGCGGGACCGAGGGGTCGGCGTAGATCGCCTCCCACATGCTCGGGTCGGACGTCACGGGCATCAGATCTCGTCCAGCTCGGTGAGCTGCATGACGTAGAGCCGGGCCACCACGCGCGCGCAGGTGACGATGGTGTCGGCCGCGGCGTCGTCGATCCGGTCGGACGTGAGGATCGCGTCGAGGGTGCCCGTGTGCTCGGCGTCGGCGTCCTGGTGGTAGGCCATGAAGTGCACCTGGTTGTCCGCCAGCCCGAGCACCTCCTGGAACCGCCGGGCCCACACGCCCGCCTTCTGCGCGCCGAGGCCCTCGATGATGAACATCGCGCCGAGGCACCCGACCGGGTTCGGCCGGCTCGCCTCGTGGAACATGTAGCCGGACAGCGCCTGCGAGCCGAGGTTCTTCCGGCCCGCGCGCAGCGCCTCGAGCGAGCCGCCGACGGCGACGTAGTCGCGCTCGAGGAGCAGGTGGTCGCGGTGCTCCTCCAGCGCGTGCGAGATGGCGGCCGAGCGCAGGTCGAAGTGGTCCATGTCGAAGTTCGACGCGGCCCGCGCGATCCACAGCGACCCGTCGACCACCTGCTGGCGCAGGTTGTGCAGCAGCCGCTGGTAGTCGGCGACCGTCACGTCGCCGGCGTCGAGCGCCCGCAGGATCGGGACCTCGGCCAGCCGGGTCTCGAAGTCCGTCCAGACGTCGGAGAGCCGGGCGAGCAGGCCGGCCCGGTCCGGCTGCGGCGGGCGGTAGCCCTCGACGGTCCCTGTGCGGATCCCTGCGCTGGTCCCGGTGCTGGTCATCTGGTGCTCCTTCGCGGTGCGACGACGGTCAGGTGGGCGAAGCCGAACGAGAACCGTCCGGACTCGGGGACGGCGAGGAGGATCGTGTCGCCCGGCGCGAAGCGGCCGGTGCGCCACGCCTCCTCCAGCGCGATGAAGATGCTCGCGGCGCCGGTGTTGCCGCACGTCTCGAGGTTGGAGAACCAGCGGCTCGTGTCCATGCCGGGGACGCGCGCGCTCAGTGCGTCGAACACCACGTCGCGGAAGGCGTTGGTGCTGTAGTGGCAGAGCACGTGGTCGAGCTTCTTGAGGTCGATCAGACCGCGGTCGACGAGCTCCTCGAACTGCGCGAGCCCCGCCGCGGCGAGCTCGTCGAGCACGGCCGTCTCCTGCCGGATCTGCAGCAGGCCCGCCTTCTCGGCGGTGGCCACGTCGTCGTAGTCCTGCCAGGTCTGCCCGGCGACGGCGGTGGGCCCGTCGAGGCCCGCGCGCATGCAGACCTCGTGCTCGTGAGCGAGGGAGACCTGCCGGACCCAATCCACCCGCAGCGACGGCTGGTCCGGTCGCGGCTGGAACTCCACGATCGCGGCGCCCGCGCCATCGGACAGCATCCACCGCAGGAAGTGTGCGTCCAGGTGGTCTTCGACGCCCTCGAAGCGCCGCTGGTGCAGCCACCGGCTGGACAGCTCCGAGCCCACCACCGCCGCCCGCGGGTGGTCGCCGAGCCGCACCTTGCTCACCGCCGCGTCGAGCGCGGCGATGCTCGACGCGCACACGCCGCTCGCCGTGAGCACCTGCATCGGGCCGCCACCCAGCCGACCGTGCACCATCGACGCAAACCCTGGCACCAGCAGGTCGCCCTGCGTCGTGGCGCACGCGAGCATGCCCAGGTCGGAGGCGGCGATCCCCCGGTCGGCCAGCGCGTCCTCGATCGCATGGACCGCCAGCTCCTCGTTGAGCTCGGTGGTGCGGCCCTCATCGTCCAGCGCGTAATACCGCTGCCGGATGCCGTTGGCACGCTGGATGCGGGCGCGCAGGCCGTCCGTGCGCTTGTCGACGCCGCCGAGGCGCCTGGCCACGTCGTCGTTGGACACCGGCTCGCCCGGGAGGTAGCGGCCCAGTCCGGTCAGGTAGGCGGTCGCTGGCATGAGGGTATTCAGCCACATCCGACCCGGTCGTGTCGCCGATTTCACAACTCTCCGAGCTGGCCGCACCTCTGAACCTCGTCAGGTGCAGTCATCGTCCGACCACGGGCGGCCCGAACCGGCGTCACGTCGGCAGACACGGCATCTGCAAAACGGAGCTCCGGCGTCCGGCGCGATTCGCAGGCGACGACCTTCGCCTGGGTTGGTTTGGGTCGGGGATCGGCGGTGCGCTGATGCAAGCCCGGCGACGTCGGAACCTCGTGCAAGGATTCCCACCATGGCAGTAGCACCTGAGGGAGAGATCGAGTACGGCGAGGTCTTCACGCGCCAGTGGGTAGTCGACACGATCCTTGACCTGGTCGGATACACCGCAGACCGCGATCTGAGCGTAAAGACGCTAGTGGAGCCGTCCGTCGGGTCCGGTGCCTTCCTCGGCCCAGTCGTCGACCGGCTCGCAGCTTCAGCCATGAGTCACGGCGTCCCGTTCGAGATGCTGACCGGCTCGATTCGTGGCTACGACCTGCAGAGTGTCCACGTCGAAACCTCCCGCGCTCTCACGGTCGAACGACTGACCGCTGCAGGTGCCAACGAGGCGACCGCTCGGATGCTTGCCAAGACGTGGCTCCACGTCGGTGACTTTCTGCTCGACGAGGGCGATTTCCTTGACCTCCAAGGGAGCACAGGTACAGCAGTGCGCAAGAGCTCCCCGGCAGATTTCGTTGTCGGCAACCCCCCATACATCAGGTTCGACGACCTGGAACGGGCTACCGTCACCGCGTATCGCGCGCAGTACCCGACCATGGTTGGTCGCAGCGACATCTACGTCGGGTTCTTCGAGCGGTCCCTGGCAATGCTCAAGCCGGACGGGATGCTTGGGTTCATTTGCGCCGACAGGTGGATGCGCAACGCCTACGGCGCCAAGCTCCGTAGCTTGATCGCCAAGCGGTATGCAGTAGACACCGTTTGGCAAATGCACGACGTTGACGCCTTCCATACCGAGGTGTCCGCCTACCCTGCCATCACAGTGCTCTCCAACCGACCCCAGGGCTCGGTCACCGTCCTAGACACCACAGCCTCGTTCGGAGAGGGAGGTGCGAAGCAGGCAGTAGCGTTCGTGCGTTCGGGTAATCACGAGGATGAAGGGGCGGGGTGGAAGGGCGCAAGGCTCGACTCGTGGTTCGAGGGTGAAGACCTCTGGCCCGCAGGCGGACCGGAGCGCATCCGGCTCCTGGAGCATCTGCAAGAGCGCTTCCCGGCCCTCGAACAGACGGGCGGCACGACAAAGATTTCCATCGGAGTCGCCACGGGTGCCGACAAGGCGTACGTCGTGCTTCCCGACGCCGACGTGGAGCCAGACCGTCTGATGCCGCTAATAATGGCTGACGACATCCGCTCCGGGGTGCTCATGAGGCCAAAGAAGGTCCTTATCAACCCGTGGGACTCAACCGGCGCGTTGGTCAACCTTGCCGACTACCCCAGGATGGCGGAGACCCTCGCTTCTCACGAAGCCGTGCAGAAGCGGTTCGTGGCACGCCGCAACCCCGACGCCTGGCACAGGACGATTGACAAGGTCTACCCAGGACTTGCAGACCGCCCCAAGTTGCTTCTGCAGGACATGAAGGCTCAGATCACGCCAGTGTTCGAGCCTGGCGCGAACCAGGTGAGCGAAGGCGTGCCGGGTGGGTACTACCCGCACCACAACCTGTACTACATCGTGTCCACCGGTTGGGACCTCGAAGTGCTCGGTGGGCTGCTGCTATCGCGGATCGCCGAAGCCTTTATCGAGGCGTTCGGTGTGAAAATGCGTGGCGGCACCCTTCGTTTCCAGGCGCAGTACCTCAGGAAGATCCGAGTGCCCGATCCAGCAACCATCCCCGAGGATGTTCAGGACCGCCTCCGAGAGGCGTTCCGTGCTCACGACCGGAACGGTGCCACGCGCGCCGCCGAGGAGGCGTATGGGCTCGAAGAGGGCGTCGCAGACAGCGTCTGAGTCTGCGCCCGTTGGGACGAGATGCCAGCGGGTGAACTCTGGTGCGAGATGTCGGTGAACCGCTGCTCGGTCCGCTACCCTGCGCTGAGCAGGGCAAACGTAACCAAGAGGAGCAGAGCAGCGGTGACGAGGGATATCTACCACGACGCAGTCCGCGAACACTGGGGCATCCGAGCCCAGCAGGGTGCCAAACAGGCTGCGAACGGCGTGGTACAGGACGCTGGGACACGAGCCAACGTCACCGGCGGCAAGCACCTCGTCCCGCTGGAGAACGCCATCGCCTCCGTTTTTGAAGATCACGATGGCATTGGCGAGTACCTAACGGTCCTAAACGGTGGCAACCATACGCTGCCCGGTTGGTACCGCAGGGCCAAAAACTGGGACCTCGTCGTCACCTACCGCGGGCTACTCATCGCGGCGATTGAGTTTAAGAGCCAGGTCGGCAGTATCGGCAATAACCACAATAACCGCACCGAGGAGTCGTTGGGCAACGCCACGGACCTGTGGCGGGCGCACGAGGCCGAAGCGTTCAGAGGGCACAGGCCGTGGCTCGGCTACGTCCTGCTCCTGGAGAAGTCTCCTAAGTCCACGAACCCCGTCCGTGACGGGCGCGCGCTCTTCACGACCGACCCCGAGTTCGACGGCATCTCCTACCTCGACCGGTACCGCGTCACCTACCAGCGACTCCTAGCCGAACGCCTTTACGACGGTGCGGTCGTCGCAGCCTCCGAGAAGGGCGAAGGCGTCTACGACGAGCCAGTCCCCGAACTGTCTTTCGCAACCTTTGAGGCCAAGATCTTTGGACGCCTTGAAGAACTGAAGCGCATCCCCGACGAGTCGTTCCCGGAGCCCCTGCCTGGCCTGCTACCGCCGCGATAGTGAGCGCCGGAACGCGCCGTCGCCGAGGTGCTCAGCCCCGCGGCCCATCCACACGCCGGGCGGCGTACCCGCCTCAATGAAGTAGCGAGTGAACGCCGATGCGTGCGGCACGTTCCCGTCACCCGTCAGGACCGACCGCAGTTGGTAGGCGTAGCTCTGCTCAGCCGAGATCACGTGCAGCGAGACCGTCACACCTGGAGGTGTGCGCCCGACCCCATGCCCGCCGTCAGGTCGAGATCGCGTCGGCCGCCGGGGTCGGCCGGATCGGGGTACTCAAGACCAGATGCAGTCGTCCCCGTCGACGAGATCACTCCAGAACGGGATGCGGCGGCGGTTCGCCCGAACAGCTGCCTCGCCGAGGAACTCGTGAGCGCAGTAGTCAGCCAGATCTGTGCCGCAGTACATGACGTCGGTCTAGTGAGCAGAGAACACGGCGCATCGGGCTCTTCTGGAGCCGCTGGTAGCGGTGCCCGTAGACCGGCACCAGCGTCGGACCCCGCGCGAAATGCTGGCACCCGAGATCGAGAGCAATCTCCATCGAATACTGGCCGCTCGCCCCAAGCCGAGACCCAGAAGCGGTTCTCCACGTCGAAGAGGATGCCCCCGTTCGGCCAGTCGAGCGCACGGCGTACGCGCCTGGGTGTCATCGCCAGTCGATTCGACCGTCGGGCGTCACCCCGCGCACGGCGTCAGCGTGGTAGCGATGGAAGGCGACCCATCCTCGTGCTGAAGGTCGCCGCGCATCCGTCGTGCCGGGTGTGCAAGAGTGGCCTGGTGCAGGCAGTACCAGCCCAGAGGCGAGAGCGCCAGAACCCGAGGACTGCGGTCCAGGACGAGTTGCCGCTGGGTCTCCCGGCCTACCGACGGGAGCGGCAAAGGAGACAAGCTGCGCCCCAACGGGCGGCGATCGGGGACCTTGTTCTCGACTTCCACCGTGCGTTTGACCTGCCCCGCAACGCCGGGCCGACGCTCGATGTGGCGCCCCAGATCGCGGCGCTCCGGCTGCGCCTATTGGCGGAGGAGGTCGGCGAGCTCAGGGAAGCGGTTAATGCTGCTGACCTGATCGCGATTGCGGATGCGCTTGCCGACATCACGTACGTCGTCTTCGGCACCGCAGTGACATACGGGATCGACCTGGAGGCGGTCGTACGCGAGGTGCACCGTTCGAACATGAGCAAGCTCGACGCGAGTGGACTGCCCATCCTGCGTCAGGACGGGAAGGTGCTGAAGTCAGAAGCATTCGTCCGGCCCGACATCAACACAGTTCTTGCCCTGCAGCGAAGCTTGTTCTAGTCGGTCACCAATCCCGATTATAGAGCACCTCAATCGGCTCTCCGCCCAGCCACCTCTCGGCCGCCACCACCGCGGGCGCAACGTCGGACCAACTAGTGACGGTGAGTTCCCTGACCGCGGCTTTCGCTCCCCTTCGAGATCGCCAATCTTCCCATGGATAGTCTTCGAGACGCACAAACAGAGCCGGACTGCGTGCTGGCATGTTCGGCACATGCACGGAACCTGTATTGTATGGCGCGAGCTCGACATCTCGATGCGCGGCGAGGAAGGTAGCGGTGTCGACGGTGAGAACCGTTTGCGCGTGGGATCGGTACCTGCGGGCACCCAACAATCGATGCAAATCATGTTCGTTGACATGAAAGAACACACGCGAGTTCAGCGCCTCCAGGTACTCCAGCTCGGACACCCCGGGCTCCAGACATACGCTAAGGAATTTTAGGGGGCCCTGGTCGCGGATGACAACGTCATCGCGACCTGGCCTAGTAAGGGTGAAGCTCGTCCTGCGAATGGCACCAAGAATCGCAGCCTGGGTCTCGACGGGGGGGTCATACGCGCGCACAAGCGCCTTTGTGCTGTACAGGCCATAGTCCCGAATTGATGGCCACGCTCCGTCTGCGGCCGTGTGAAACAACCGTGGGTACTTGCGCACGAATTCCGATCGATCCAATGGAGACCCTTACGTCAGTCGCGGCGAGCCGCACGCCATGTGCGACGATCTATTATGCCCCGCTCAGAGAAGCTTGTCGCTATGAGCGAAACTGCAGCACCCGAGACATCTTCAACTTCTTCTATAAATTGCAATGTGGCGCCGGTGAGCTGCTCATACCTAAACGCACTTCTGTTCTTGACAGATATATAGTCGGCAAAAGTGAGCGCAACGTCCGTTGCCGAATTAAGCTCGGCCGAGCGCCTTAGCATTGTCCAGTCAAACTCGGCCACTCGCCGCTGCTCCTTGGTCACCGAGCTGAACTCGGAGACCTGAGCATCGGGCACGCCGGATCGTTCTTGAACCGCCGCCCAATCGATCTCTTCGCCCATCGGTCCAGATTCGCCATTAACTCTGATTGGGTATGTGCGGGCGACCATGATCGCGCGTCGGACACGGCGGGGCCCAATCCCTGCCTCTGCCAACGTTCCCGCGACAGTGGTGTCACGACTCGTTACGTGCGGGTACTGTCCGTGAAAAAGGCTTAGGCCAGTGCCTTGCGTGCCCTCGACAAGGACCCGCGCGCCTCGCTCGAACGCAGAGTTGAGAAGCGCTCCCGTATCGGCACGGAACTCCTTGAACTCCGGATAGTCACCGACGAGCATTGGATCGCTCGAAGCGCGACCTAGGATACGGCGTGCAGCTGCCGATCCGCCACCTTCGGCAGTGGAGCGGATCGCCTGCCGCAGCGCGACTTCGTTAGCCTGGTCCTCGGCTGTGATCACCATGACATGGGGGTCGATGCGCACGCGAGACCGATCGACACCGGTGCCAGCAAGTTCACTCATCAATACGTCGTATCGGATAACCGCTCCGGGGCCGACAATCAGATCTGCGCCTGGGTTCGCGAGAGATCCAGATGGCAACGAACGATGCGTGTGCACTACTCCGCGGTGCCGGACTTTGTGTCCTGCATTTGGGCCCCCAACTCGGACCAGCACTTCATACTCCGGCGCCAGGTAGTATGCGATGTTCCCTTTGCCCTCCGATCCGTACTGGGCGCCTACGAGAACGTCGACGAGCGGTACGGTGAGTGAGGGCAGCAGGCCGAGACGGGCCTCAGTGCGAACGATGAGATCGTCGATCGTGTTGCGGAGCGTATCAAGGACTACGTCGGCATGTTCGCCTAGGCTGCCAATGTTCGCCTCGGTCTGATTCCTTGCCACTTCCTCGTAGGTCTGAAACTCTTGTATGGGTCCGCCGTGTTCCCGCCGATCCCGGTACCTCTCGGCAAGGACCTCCATGTCACTCGTCTCGAGGTGAACATGGACGAGACGCCGCCCGAAACGCTCCCGTAGCGCAGCCACTTGAGGCTCGATGCGAACCGCATCGACGACGAGGAGTCGGGGCGAAGCAGCTGCGGCCGACTCGACGGCGCTGGTGACCCATTCACCCTTGGTTTCCAGGTCGAGACGGTCCCCGAACGCCTGAAACTCGGCGCGGTCGCGGAGTTCGACTCCAGCGGCCTTCGCGAGCCGCGCGAGTTCCTCCCGTGTGGAGACGAGCTCGCCGTCCCAACGCCCTGCGAGACGTCTTGCGATTGTGGTCTTGCCGGAGGCGATGGGCCCCGACAACGCAACGACTGTTGTCATGACGGGCCCCCCGCGGTCGAAAGAGCGCTCACCTACGTGAGCGGTCGAACTTAGTGTGGCTTATTGTCAGGCCAGATGGGCGGGACCTGAGCAAGTTCACCCGAGCGCCAGTCGTCGGGTCGCCACCGCTGTCCCGCGATCCGACCTGCGCCCTACTCCTTGCTCAGCTAGTCGAGTCAGCCTCACACCGGTGGGGCCGCTAGGGTATTTCGCATGCGAAGTGATGACGCAGCGACGGTGGAATCCGAGGAGCTGCGGATCCAGATCCCGGCGGGCGGGTGGGTCGTCGGCACGGTGCGCAAGCCCGCCGACGAGTCACCGCGCGGCGTCGTGGTGATCCACCCCGCGACGGCGGTGCCCGAGCGCCTGTACACGGGGTTCGCGGAGTTCCTCGCCGCCAACGGCTACGTGGCCGTCACCTACGACTACCGCGGCACCGGCCGCTCCGGCAGCCCGCGCGAGCATCGCGGCCTGCGCATGCGGGACTGGATGTCCGACGACGTCCCCGCGGTCGCCGCGTGGGCTCGCCCGCGGTTCGGCGACGTGCCGCAGCTGGCCATCGGGCACAGCATCGGCGGGCACGCGCTGGCGCTGGGGAACGGCTCACGGGGCCTGGCCGGGTTCGTCACGGTCGCGTCGCACGTCGCCGCGACGTCCACGATTCCCGGCCGCGCCGAGCGGGCGCGCGTCCGGCTGATCCTGCGGGTGCTCGGCCCGGCGACCGCCCGGGTGCTGGGCTACGTGCCCGGGCGCCGCACCGGCCTCGGGGAGGACATGCCCGCCGCCGCGATGCTCGAGTGGAGCCGCTGGTCGACCATGCCGGGCTACTTCTTCGACGACCCGACCATGACCGCCGCCGCGGACGCCGCGCGCGTCACCGGCGACGTCCTCGCCGTCGGGTTCACCGACGACCCGTGGGCCACGCCCGCCCAGATCGACGCGATCACCGACCGCCTGACGGCCGCCCGCGTCGAGCGCCGCACCTGGAGCCCCGCCGACGGCGGCGTCGAACAGATCGGGCACCTGGGGTTCTTCCGCCGCGGCCTGCGCGACACGCTGTGGCCCGAGCTGCTCGCCTGGCTCGACGCACGCGCCGGCGCCGCGCCGACGCAGGAGGACGGAAACGTCAGGTTCCGCGCCAGGAAGCCGCGGCGATGACGCGTCGCCAGCCGCGGCTCGTCTTCCTCACCACCGCGGCGGAGCGCCAGATGCGGCGCTGGATCGCGCGCCGCGGCGGCGCACACGCCGCAACGCACGGCAGCACGAGGAACGGCGGACAGGGGTTCGGCGCCCCCGCCGCCGGCGTGCTGCTGCACCTCGCCGACTACCCCGGCGCGACGATCGGCGAGGTGACCACCGCCCTGCAGGCCTCCCCCGCGGGCACCAGCGGTTTGCTCGCCCGCATGGAGCACGCCGACCTGGTTCGCCGCCGCACCGACCCCGACGACCGCCGCACCGTCCGCCTGGACCTCACGCCCGCAGGCACCGCGGCTCTCGACGACGTCCGTGCCGCGCTGGCCGAGCTGAACGACCGCCTGACCGACGGCTTCTCCCCCGACGAGCTGGCCGTCGTCGCCCGCTGGCTCGAGCACGTGACGCGCACGCTCGCCTAGCCGCGGCAGCACCCGCTCGGGGCCCGATTTCACCCGTGTCCCCGGCAACAGCAGACCGTCGGGTCACCGATGCTGAGAGGATGCTGAATTCTGCCGCCGGGGACGGCCGGGCGACGACGCCCACTCCCCCCATCGATGGACGACCCACGGCTCACAGGCCTCGGCGGTCGCCCGGCTCCGAAGGCGGTCGTCACGCAGCCCGGCTGACGGCGTCCGGCGCGGCGGCGGCGCTGGTGCTGACCGGCCTGGTGGCGGTCGCCCCCGCGGCGACGGCGGCGCCCACCCCCGACTGCGCCGCGCCGTTCCCGGTGGCCGACGTGGTAGGCGGGGCGCCGGTCACCGGGCTGACGGTGAGCAAGGGCACCACGCCGCAGTCGTTCACGGGCGAGGTGCTGGGCGTGCTGTCGGACGGCATCGCCCCGGACCTGGACATGATCGTCGCCGAGCTCCACTCGCCGGCGATCGACGCGGCGGGCGGCATCTGGCAGGGCATGTCGGGGTCGCCGGTGTACGCGGAGGACGGTCGGCTCATCGGCGCGGTCGCGTACGGGCTCGCCTTCGGCAGCTCGCCCGTCGCGGGCATCACACCGTACGAGGACATGCAGGGCTACCTCGGCGCCGCGAAGGCGGCCCCCGAGGTGGCGGTGGGGACGCGTCTGGCGACGCGGATCGCGGCCGAGACCGACGTGACCAAGGCCGAGGCCGCCCAGGGGCTGCGGCAGCTGCCGATGCCGATGGGCGTCGGCGGGATCGACCTGGCCCGCGCCCGCAAGGCGGTCAAGGCCGCCGGCGGCAGCGAGCTGGTGACGGCGGACTCCTACCGCATCGGCCGGTCCAGCGGCGTGGCGGCCGCCGGCATCGACACCGTGGTCGCCGGGGGCAACGTGGCCGCGGTGCTCTCGCACGGCGACATCACCGTCGCCGGCATCGGCACCGCGACCTCGGTGTGCGGCGACCGGGTGGTCGCGTTCGGGCACCCGCTGGCGTTCACGGGCAGGACACGCCTGGGGCTGGCGGCCGCCGACGCCGTCTACGTCCAGGAGGACCCGCTGGGCGTCCCCTTCAAGGTGGCGAACCTGGGCGACGTCGGCGGGACCGTCACCGACGACCGTCTCGCCGGGATCGCCGGCACGTTCGGCGCCTCCCCCGCGCCGACGCCGGTCACCTCGAAGGTGTCCTACGACGGCAGGTCCCGCACCGGCACGACGCAGGTGCTGGACCCGGCCGCCCTCGCGGACGTCACCCTCCTCGCCGGCGTGGCCAACCACGACCGCGTGGTGGACGGGACCATCGGCGGGTCGGAGTCTCAGGCCTGGACGATCACCGGCACCCGCGGCGGGAGCCCGTTCCGGCTGCGGTACGCCGACCGGTACCAGTCAGCCGACGACATCGGCTCCACGGGCGCCTTCGACCTCCCGGCCGTCGTGGCCACGCTCTCGTCCGTGTCGAACGTCAAGCTCACCGGCGTGACCAACGACGTCAAGGTCAGCGACAACACGATGCGCCACCGGGTGGTGAAGATCCAGCAGCGCACGGGCGGCCGCTGGGTCGACGTGACCGGCAAGACCGCGAAGGTCCGGGCCGGCAAGACGCTGGTGCTGCGGACCCGGCTCCTCGGGTCGGACGGCATCACGCGCTCGGTCTTCCGCGAGGACTTCACGATCCCGAAGCGGCTCAAGGGCAAGAGCGGCGTGGTCACGGTCGTGGGCGGCAACACCTTCCAGGACGAGTTCTACGAGCCGACGTCGTTCGACTCGGTCCAGAAGCTGCTCAAGGGCAACCTGCGCAACGACGAGATGGAGCTGAGCCTCGTCATCGGCAGCGGCAAGACCGCGTACGAGCGGACCCGGACGTCCGACGTCCTGACCCGCGTCGTGGTCGGGCAGAAGCAGCTGCGGGTCCGCGTCACCTCCTGAGGACGCCGACTCCTCAGGAGGACACGGCCCCCCAGACGGCACGGGGCCCGGTACCGCGGAGCTCCGCGGTACCGGGCCTCTGGCCGGGCGATCTGGTCCGACCCGTGGGTCAGAAGTTGATCATGTGCCCCACGATGCCGTGGATGGACTCCTGGACGGCCTCGGTGAGCGTGGGGTGCGTGTGCACGTTCCGCGCGACCTCGTCGGCCGTGAGGTCCCACTTCTGCGCGAGGGTGAGCTCGGGCAGCATCTCGGAGACGTCCGGGCCGATCATGTGGGCGCCGAGGAGCTCGTTGTACTTGGCGTCGGCGACGATCTTGACGAACCCGGTGGGGTCGCCGAGGCCGTGGGCCTTGCCGTTGGCCATGAACGGGAAGGACGCGACCTTGACGTCGTAGCCCTCGTCCTTGGCCTGCTGCTCGGTGAGGCCGAACGACGCGACCTGCGGGGAGCAGAACGTGGCGCGCGGCATCATGCGGTAGTCGCCCAGCGTCATGGTCTCGGCGCCACCGATGGTCTCGGCCGCGACGACGCCCTGCGCCTCCGCGACGTGCGCCAGCATGAGCTTGGCGGTGACGTCGCCGATGGCGAAGATGTGCGGCACGTTGGTGCGCATGTGGTCGTCGATGGCGATGGCGCCGCGCTCGGTGAGCTGCACGCCGGTGTTCTCGAGGCCGAAGCCCTCGACGTTCGGCGCGAAGCCGACGGCGGAGAGGACCTTGTCGACGACGATCTCGCCGGGCTTGTCGTCCTTGACGCCCTTGTAGGAGACGGTCACGGACGAGCCGTTGTCCTTGATCGTCTGCACGGCGGTGGACGTCAGGATCTTGACGCCCATCTTCTTGTACTGCTTCGCGATCTCCTTGGAGACGTCCGCGTCCTCGTTCGGCAGCGCACGGTCGAGGAACTCGATGATCGTGACGTCCACGCCGTAGTTCTTGAGGACGTAGCCGAACTCCATGCCGATGGCGCCGGCGCCGACGATGGCGATCGACTTCGGCAGCTCGCGCGTCATGATCTGCTTCTCGTAGGTCACGACGTTCTCGGAGAGCTCGACGCCCGGGAGCAGGCGCACCTGCGAGCCGGTGGCGATGATGGCGTTGTCGAACGTCACCGTCTCGGTGCCGCCCTTGTTCAGCGCCACCTCGATCGTGTTCGCGTCGCGGAAGGTGCCGCGGCCGTCGAACTCGGTGATCTTGTTCTTCTTCATGAGGAAGTGGACGCCCTTGACCCGGCCGTCCGCGACCTCGCGGGACCGGTCGAACGCCTTGCCGAAGTCGAACGTCACGTCACCCGACATGCCGAAGAAGTCGGCCTGGTGCGTGAAGATGTGCGACAGTTCCGCGTTGCGCAGGAGGGCCTTGGAGGGGATGCAGCCCACGTTGAGGCAGACACCACCCCAGTACTTCTCCTCGATGATGGCGACGGACTTGCCGAGCTGGGCCGCGCGAATCGCGGCGACATAGCCGCCGGGGCCAGCCCCGAGGAGGACGACGTCGTAGTGGGAAGCCATGGGCCCAGCCTATTCGCGCGCGCGACCCCCTGCGGCGTGACGTCCGTCGCACCTGCGGAAGGGGCGCCGGCGCACGGGTTCAGCGGACCGTGTCGACGCCCAGGTTCGCGAGCTCGTCCGCGCGCTCGTTCCCGGGGTCGCCGGCGTGCCCCTTGACCCACACCCAGCGCACGTCGTGCTTGGTGACCTCGGCATCGAGCGCCTGCCAGAGGTCCACGTTCTTCACGGGCTTCTTCGCGGACGTGGTCCAGCCGTTGCGCTTCCAGCCGGCGATCCAGGTCTTCATGCCGTTCATCACGTACGACGAGTCGACGTGGATCGTGACCGAGCTGGGCCGCTTCAGGGCGCGCAGCCCCTCGACGACGGCGGTGAGCTCCATCCGGTTGTTGGTGGTGAGCGGGTCGCCGCCGTAGAGCTCCTTGGTGTGCTCGCCCGAGCGCATCAGCGCCCCCCAGCCCCCGAGTCCGGGGTTGCCCTTGCAGGCGCCGTCGGTCCACATCTCGACCAGGGGCTTCTCGTTCTCGTCAGGCACGCGCCCACCCTACGTTCCGCGACGGTGTCGGACGCCGCGCGTAGCGTCGGCCGGGCATGCCCGCAGGATCCCTCGCAGGCTTCCCGTGACGACGAAGGAGACGCGCATGAAGTTCGGGTTCGTCGGGAGCTTCGGCTCCCCGGAGCAGATGGTCGCCCTCGCGCGCGAGTGCGAGGAGCACGGCTGGGACGGGTTCTTCAGCTGGGACGCGGTCAGCATGGGCGACTGGGGCGGCGAGGCCCTCACCGCGTGGGACCCGTTCGCGATCCTCGCGGGCGCGGCCGCCGTCACGGAGCGGATCACGCTGGGGGCCATGGTCTTCGCGGTCCCGCGGCACCGGGCGTGGGAGCTGGCGCAGCGGGCGCTCACCGTCGACCACCTCTCCGGCGGGCGGCTGGTGCTGCCGGCGGGCGTCGGCGTGCTCGACGACCGCGGGTTCACGTCCGTCCCCGGCCAGGTGACGAGCCTGCGGGAGCGGGCGCAGAAGCTCGACGAGACGCTCGAGTTCCTGCGCCGGTCGTGGTCGGGCGAGATGTTCGAGGCCGACGGCGAGCACGTGCGCACCGGGCCGTTCCGGTTCGGCGCTCCCCCGGTCCGCGGCCACATCCCCGTGTGGCCCGTCGGGGTGTGGGACGCGCGACGCCCGCCGCTGAAGAACCTGCGCCGCACGCTGCGCTGGGACGGGATCGTCGCGCAGGCGCGCGGCACCACCCCCGAGGAGGCCGAGGCCGGGCCCGACGCGATCCGCCAGCTCGTCGCCTGGATCGCCGAGCAGCGCGCGGCCGACGGCGAGCGCACCGAGCCGTTCGACGTCGTCGCCTCCGGCCTGCTGCCCGACGACAAGGACGCCGCGCGAGAGCAGGCGCGGGCGATGGCCGACGCCGGCGCCACCTGGTTCGTCGACTCCTGGTGGGACCCGGACACCGCCACGCCGGAGCGGCTGCTCGAGCGCGTGCGGCAGGGGCCGCCACAGCTCTGACCGCCCGGCACACGGGGCCGCCCTGGACGGCTCCTTCCACCAATGGTTCAATGCGTTGACTCATTGATGGTGTGGTCCTCCCGGAGGTTCGGATGTTCGGTGATGGTGTCCTCCTCGCGGTGCTGGTCGTGGTGGTCCTGCCGCCGACGCTGGTGGCGCTGCTGGTGTGGCTCGTCGTGCGGCGCCCGTCCGACGACGGCGGCGGCCCCGCCCGCGCGGCACGGCGGCACGAGCTGCTCGTCTCGTCGGTCGCCGTCGTCGCCGCGGTCGTGTGCGCGGCGCTGCTGCTGGCACAGCCGGTCGTCTGGCCGACCTGGGCGCCCGCGCCGGGGCTGCTGCAGGCCGTCGCGCCCTTTTCGGTCGCCCTGGTGTTCTGCGCGGTGCGCGCCGTCGGGGAGCGGACGTGGCCCCGGCCGCGCGGCGAGGTCCGCTCGGCCCCGCTGGCCCGCCGCACCGCCGGGTCCCTCGGCGGCGCGCGCCTGCGCGGGGTCCTGGCGACCGCCGCGGCGTTCGCCGTCGTCCTGGTGATCTGCGGGCTCACCGCAGACACCTCGGGCCGCGCGTTCCCGACCGGGCCTGTCACGCTCCCCGGCGGCGGCGTCCTCACCGGCACGTCGGGCCCCTACCCCGGCTGGCCCTACGGCGCCGCCATGCTGCTGGGCCTCGGCGCCACGGTCGCCGCCACCGGGGTGGCGCTCCGCGCGATCGTGCGACGCCCGCCGCTGCACGGCGTCCCCGCAGCGCACGACGACGCCGTGCGCGCGACCAGCGCCGCCCGCCTCCTGGGCGGCGTCCAGCTGTGCCTCGGCGTCGGGCTGGGCGCCACCCTGGCGATGAGCGGCAACGCCGTCCGCTCCGGCGGCGAGAGCCTGCTGCTGAACGGCGCGCCCGCCCACGGCCTGGTCGCCGTCGGCACGGTGCTGACCGTCGCCGGCCTCGCGGTCGCCGCCGCCTCCGTCGTCGTCGGGCTGCTCGCCGCACGGCCCCGGACGGCGCGCCCGGTACCGGCGGTCGCGACCCCGGCCGCCGCGTGAGCGACATCGTCGTCTCGCTGGCATCGCCGGTGCCCGTGTACGAGCAGATCCGCGCGCAGGTCGCCGCGGCGGTCGCCGTCGGCACGCTGGCGCCCGGCGACCGGCTGCCCGCGTCGCGGGACCTCGCCCGCGACCTCGGGATCGCCGTCGGCACCGTCCAGCGCGCGTACCGCGAGCTCGAGGCGACCGGCGTCGTCGCCTCGCGGCGCCGCACGGGCACGGTCGTCGCGCCCACCGCCCCGGGAGGCGTCGCGGCGGGGGCCGCGGCTCCCCCGCCCTCCGCCATCGTCGCCCGGGCCCACGCGCTCGTCGCCGAGGCGCGTGCCGCCGGCCTCGCGGACGACGCGGTGCTCGACGTCGTCCGGGGCGCACTGGCCGTGCCCCGCGACCCCGCTCCGGGCCCGGACCGGGCGGGCTGACCCCTCAGGCGGGCCGGTCGAGGACCAGGTCGTCGCGCTCGGTCGACGGCGGCTCGTCCTCGTGCCGGGCGCGCGCGGCCTCGATGTCGGGGACGTGCTGCTCGGCCCAGAGCCGCACGGCGCGGAGCGGGACCAGGAGCGAGCGCCCCAGCGGCGTCAGGTCGTACTCGACGCGCGGCGGGTTCCCGCCGTGATCGCGCCGGCTGATCAGGCCGTCGGCCTCGAGGGAACGGAGCGTCTCGGTCAGGACCTTCGGGGTGATGCCCTGGATGTGCGCCTTGAGCTCGGTGAAGCGGCGGGGACCGTCGGCGAGGGCGTTGACGACGAACACGGTCCAGCGGGCGCCGATGCGGTGCAGCACGGTGCGGCTCGGGCAGGTCGCCGCCATCACGTTGTACGCCTTGCCCACGGGCTCCCCCGGTTCCGTTGTAGATACCGGTATCAAATCCATACCGTCGGTCCCGATCCTACGAGAGGGAGTGGCGACATGGAACGGATCCTGGTCATCGGCGGGGCACGGGCGCTGGGCGCGGCCGTCGCGCGACGTGCGGCGAAGGACGGGTACGACGTGGTGGTGGGCGCACGAGACCTGGCGGCAGCCCAGGCCCTGGCCACCGAGATCGGCGCGACGGCGGTGCGCGTCGACCTGCAGGACGAGGCGACGATCGCCGCCGCGGCCGCGAGCCTCGCGGACGGGGTCGACCACATCGTGACGACCGGCTCGGCGCCGCACGACGTGCGGGCCACGGAGCTGGACCACGAGAAGCTGGTGGGCGCCTTCACGGCGAAGGTGCTCGGGCCGATGCTGGTCGCCAAGCACTTCGCGCCGGTGCTGCGGCCGCACGGGTCGATCGTGCTGTTCTCCGGCGTCGTCGGGTGGCGACCGGGGCCCGGCTCGCTCGTCAAGGGGACGACCAACGGCGCCGTCGAGCACCTCGCCCGCCACCTCGCGGCGGACCTCGCCCCGGTGCGGGTCAACGCCGTCTCGCCCGGGGTGGTCGACTCGGGCGCGTGGGACCGCCTGGGCGCGGGCAAGGCCGCCCTGCTGGGCAGGAGCGCCGCCGGGACGCTGGTCGGTCGGCACGGCGAGCCCGAGGACGTCGTCGACGCGGTGATGTGGCTGCTGGGCGCGGGGTTCGTCTCCGGCGAGACCGTCCACGTGGAGGGCGGCGCCCGCCACAAGGTGGGGTGAGCGGCCCGGGAACGCATCGAGCGTGGGTGGGGGCGCCCGCAACACATGCGGTGTGGGTCGACACCCCACCCGGGGGTCCCCGC
>NZ_JBHVFQ010000043.1:0-20725 GCF_042801555.1 Isoptericola sp. NPDC057559 | reverse complement strand
GTGCCGTGGCGGCGGGCGCCGGAGCGGGGGCCGCCCTGCCCCAGGTTCCCGGTGCGGCCGCGGCCGCGGGTGCCGTCCTGGCCGGGCTCGTCGGCCTGGCCTGTGCCGCGCTCGTGCTGCGGGTCCTGCCCGACGGGGTCGACGTGGACCGCGCCGCCGCGGGCCAGGCCCGCACCGTCACGGCCGCGCGCGGTCTGGTGGGCGGCGAGTCCGGCGCAGTGGGGGACGTGCTCGGCCCCCGCGCGTACGCCGGCCGCGCGGCCACGCTCCCGCGGTGGCTGACCGCCCGGGCGCCCCTGGCGGCCCGCGACCTGCTGGGGCTGCGCCGGCGCCCCGCCGCGCTGGCCGGCTCCCTCGTGGCGGGGTGCGCGGGGGCGCTGCTCGTGCGGCTCGGGGCGGACGGCGGCCCTGCGCTCGTCACCGTCGTCGGCGCGGCAGCCCTCTACGCGGCCACCCGGACGTGGGCCGACGGCCTGCACGCCTACGCCGCCCAGCCCCAGCCGGGCGCCCTCCTGCCCGGGACGACGACGGCCGCCGTCGCCGGCCACGCGGCGGTGCCGGGGGCCGTCGGGCTGCTGGCCGCCGTCGTCGGGACGGCCGTCGGGGAGGTCGTGGGGGGCGCCGGGGCGGTGGAGGCGGACGCCGCCCTCGTCGTCCTCGCCGTCGTCGTGACCGCGCTGGGGGTGCGCGTCTGGGTGGCGGGTGCCACCGCCGCGCCGCCGGGGCTGTTCACGCCGATGATGACGCCGAACGGCGACATGTCGATGCTCGTCCTCGGCGCCTGGTACCTCCGGGGCTGGCTCGTGGTCGCCGCCGCGGGGTGGCTGCTGCACCAGGCCGGCTCCGCGGGCTCCCCGGGCACGGCGTCCGTCGTGGTGGTCGCCCTCGCCGCGGGCCTCGTCGCGGCCGCCGTCCGCCGGTTCGCGCGCGCCTGACGCGCCGCCGTCGCGTACCGGTCGCGGTCCGCGCCGATCCGGCAGAGGCTCGACCCGAGGCCCGCGGACCGGGCCGTCGCGCCGACCGGAGGGACCGCGGGTGTACTACAGCAACGGCAACTACGAGGCCTTCGCCCGACCGCGCAAGCCGGCGGGGGTGGACGACAAGACGGCGTGGCTGGTGGGCGCGGGGCTCGCGTCCATGTCGGCGGCGGCGTTCATGGTCCGCGACGGGCAGCTCGCGGGGGAGCGGATCACGATCCTGGAGCGGCTGCGGCTGCCCGGCGGAGCGCTCGACGGCATCAAGGAACCGAAGAAGGGGTTCGTCATCCGCGGCGGGCGCGAGATGGAGGACCACTTCGAGTGCCTCTGGGACCTGTTCCGGTCGGTGCCGTCGATCGAGGTCGAGGGCGCGTCGGTGCTCGACGAGTTCTACTGGCTCAACAAGGACGACCCGAACTTCTCCCTCCAGCGCGCCACCGTGGACCGCGGCCAGGACGCGCACACCGACGGCCTGTTCGCGCTGTCGGAGAAGGCGCAGAAGGACATCGTGAGCGTCTTCCTCGCCTCCCGCGAGGAGATGGAGGGCAAGCGGATCGACGAGGTCTTCGGCCGTGAGTTCCTCGACAGCAACTTCTGGCTGTACTGGCGCACCATGTTCGCCTTCGAGGAGTGGCACAGCGCGCTGGAGATGAAGCTGTACATCCACCGCTTCGTGCACCACATCGGCGGGCTGCCGGACTTCTCGGCGCTGAAGTTCACCAAGTACAACCAGTACGAGTCGCTGGTGCTGCCGCTGTACCGGTGGCTGCTCGACCAGGGCGTGACGTTCCGCTTCTCCACCGAGGTCACGGACATCGACTACGCGGTCGCGCCCGGCGACGACGGCGTGCGCCGCAAGGTGGCGACGCGCGTCCACTGGGTGTCCGACGGCGAGGCGGGCGGGGTCGACCTCGGCGAGGACGACCTGGTGCTGGCCACCATCGGCTCCCTCACGGAGAACTCCGACAACGGCGACCACCACACGCCGGCCCGCCTGGACACCGGCCCGGCGCCCGCGTGGGACCTGTGGCGCCGGATCGCGGCGAAGGACCCCTCCTTCGGGCACCCGGACGTCTTCGGCGGCGACGTCGCGGCCACGAAGTGGGAGTCGGCCACCGTCACGACGCTCGACCCGCGCATCCCCGGGTACATCCAGAAGGTCTGCAAGCGCGACCCGTTCAGCGGCAAGGTCGTGACCGGCGGCATCGTCACGGCGAAGGACTCGAGCTGGTTGCTGAGCTGGACGGTCAACCGGCAGCCGCACTTCAAGCAGCAGCCCGCCGACCAGGTCGTGGTGTGGGTGTACTCGCTGTTCGTCGACCGCCCGGGCGACTACGTGGAGAAGCCCATGCAGGAGTGCACCGGCGAGGAGATCACCCGGGAGTGGCTCTACCACCTGGGCGTGCCCGTGGACCAGATCGACGAGCTCGCCGCGACGGGGGCGAGGACGGTGCCGGTGATGATGCCGTACGTGACGTCGTTCTTCATGCCGCGGCACGCGGGCGACCGGCCGGACGTGGTGCCCGAGGGCGCGGTGAACTTCGCCTTCATCGGCCAGTTCGCGGAGACGAGCCGGGACTGCATCTTCACCACCGAGTACTCCGTGCGCACGGGGATGGAGGCCGCGTACCGGCTGCTCGACGTCGAGCGCGGCGTGCCCGAGGTGTTCGGCTCCACCTACGACGTGCGGACGCTGCTCAAGGCCACCAGCCGGCTGCGGGACGGCGAGGAGGTGGACCTGCCGGGGCCGCGGTTCCTGCGCGAGCGGCTGCTGCGGCGGCTCGACGGCACGCAGATCGGCGAGCTGCTCACCGACTTCGGGCTCGTCCCGGAGCTGGGCGGCACCGCCCGGCGGGAGCGCCTGGACGACGCCGTCGAGTGAGCGCCGACCGGGAGGGGTGACGGACCTCACAGCGGGAGCGGTGCCGTGCGGAAGTTAGGCTCGCCTCACCATGTCTGACACGCAGCCTGAGGCAACCACCCCTCCCGCCCGCAAGCGCACCCCGCGGCACGCGACCGTCTCGGCCGTGCGCCGGCTCTCGCCGCACCTCGTGCGGGTCACGCTCACGGGTCCCGAGCTCGCCCCGCTCGACCCCACGGCGCACACGGACAGCTACGTGAAGCTGGTGCTCGGCGAGCTGGCCGACGGGCGCCCGCTGCTGCGCGCGTACACCGTGCGCGCGGTGCGGGACACGCCGGCCGGCACGGAGTGGGACCTCGACCTCGTGGTGCACGGCGACGAGGGCGTGGGCGGCCCGTGGGCCACGCGCGTGCGCCCGGGGGAGCCCGTCACGTTCATGGGCCCGGGCGGCGGCTACGCCCCGGATCCCGCGGCGCCGTGGCACCTGCTCGTCGGCGACGAGTCCGCCCTGCCCGCGATCGCCGCCGCGGTGAAGGCCCTGCCGGCAGGCGCCGTCGCGCACGCCGTCGTCGAGGTGCCCGGCCCCGAGGACGAGCAGCCGCTCGAGACGGCCGCGGACCTCACCGTCACCTGGGTGCACCGCGACGCCGACGCGGGCGACCTCGCCGGCGTCGTGCGGGCCGCCGCCGGGGGGTTCCCCGCCGGCGCCCCGCACGTCTTCCTGCACGGCGAGGCCGACTGCGTGCGCGACCTGCGCCGCTGGGTGCGCACCGAGCTCGGCGTGCCGCGCGAGCTGCTCTCGGCGTCGGGCTACTGGCGCCGCGGCAGCGACGACGAGGGCTGGCGCGCGAGCAAGCGCGACTGGGCCGCCGCCGTCGAGCGGGACGACGCCGCGCTGGTCGGCTGAGCGGGCGCGGGGCCGGTCAGAGCCCCAGCGCCGCCCGCAGGTCGACCTTGATCCGGTCGAGCTTGCGGTGCGCCGCGACGCGCATCCTGCCGACGTCGATGGCGGACGCGTCCGGGTCGACCGGCTCGACGACCTCGAGGTAGCACTTCACCTTCGGCTCGGTGCCGCTGGGCCGCACGACGACGCGGGTGTCGTCCCCGCCGAGCAGCACGATGCCGTCGGTGGGCGGCAGCCCGTCGATGCCGTCGCCGAGGTCGAGGACCTGCGCGACGCCGGCCCCGGCGAGGGTGCGCGGCGGCGCCGAGCGCAGCCGCGCCATCGTCTCGGGGATCTTGGACAGGTCGTCGAAGCGGACGGACAGCTGGTCGGTGACGAACAGCCCGTTCTCGCGGGCGACGTCGTCGAGCGCGTCGACCAGCGTGCGGCCCGCGGCCTTCTCCCGGGCGGCGAGGAGCGCCACCAGCACCGCGGTGCTGAGGCCGTCCTTGTCGCGCACGCGCGCCGGGTCGACGCAGTAGCCCAGCGCCTCCTCGTAGCCGAAGACGAGCCCCGGGGTCCGCGAGATCCACTTGAAGCCGGTGAGCGTGGTCGCGTGCCCGACGCCGTACCGCACGGCGATCGAGGACAGCACGCGGGAGGACACCACCGAGCAGGCCACGACCGGGCCGTCGGACCCCTCGGGGGCGGGCACGTCGCCGCGCGCGATGCGGCGGACCGCCTCGCGTCCCAGCAGGGCCCCGACCTCGTCGCCGTGCAGCATGCGCCAGCCGTGCGAGCGGGCCGTCTCGGCGCCCTGGTGGGTGCCGTGGCTCGGGTCGTAGACCGCGACCGCACACCGGTCGGCGTCGGGGTCGTTCGCGATGACCACGTCGGCGTGCGCCTCGGCGAGCGCGACGGCCATGTCGATCGCGCCGGGCTCCTCCGGGTTCGGGAACCGGACGGTGGGGAAGGCGGGGTCGGGGTGCAGCTGCTCCTCGACGGGCTGCACCTGGGTGAAGCCCGCGTCCGCGAGGACCCGCGCGAGCACGCGGCCGCCGACGCCGTGCAGCGACGTCGTGACGATGCGCAGCGCTGCCCGCTCCGCCGGCCCGGTCGACGTCCCGGCCCGCTCGGCGAGCGCGCGCACCGACGCGAGGTACGCGTCGACGACCTCGCGCCCGAGGACCGTCCATCCGGTCTCGACGCGCGGCACGCCCGACGCGGGACCGGCGGCGTCGATGCGCTCGGCGATGCCCGCGTCGTGCGGCGGCACGATCTGCGCGCCCTGGCCGGCGTCGGTCACCACGCGGCCGCCCAGGTAGACCTTGTAGCCGTTGTCCCGTGCCGGGTTGTGGCTCGCGGTCACCATGACGCCCGCGTCGGCGCCCAGGTGGCGCACCGCGAACGCGAGCACCGGGGTGGGCAGCGCCGACGGCAGGAGCAGCACCTCGGCGCCGGCCGCCGTGAGGACGGCGGCCGTGTCGGTCGCGAACGTCGACGAGCGGTCGCGCGCGTCGTACCCGACGACCACGCGCGGCGGCACGCCCGGCCCGAGCCGCGTCGCCAGGTAGGCGCCGAGGCCGGCCGCCGCCGTCGTCACGACCGCGCGGTTCATGCGGTTCGGGCCCGGCGCCATGGCGCCGCGCAGGCCGGCCGTGCCGAACTCCAGGTGGCCGTCGAACCGGTCGCGCAGCAGGCTCACCGCGTGCTCGCGGGTGCTCGCGCGCGGCGACGACGTCTGCTCGGCGAGGCGCGACAGCTCAGCCTTGTCGTCGTCGTCGACGTCGTGCCGGATCCAGCGCTCCACCTGGTCCAGCAGCGCGGACAGGTCGGTGGACCTCGCGGCGGGCTCGAAGGCCGGGTCGTCGGTGTCCAGGCTCATCGCTGACCTCTCTCTTCGCGGGGCGTCACAGGGCCGTGACGATGCGGGCGAGCAGCTCGCTGATGCGCGGGCCGGCGGCCTGCCCGGCCTCCAGCACCTCCTCGTGCGACAGCGGCTGCGGGCTGATGCCTGCGGCGAGGTTCGTCACGAGGGAGACGCCGAGCACCTCCAGGCCGGCGTGCCGCGCGGCGATGGCCTCCAGCGTCGTGGACATGCCGACGAGGTCGGCGCCCATGAGCCCGGCCATCTTCACCTCGGCCGGGGTCTCGTAGTGCGGGCCGTGGAACTGGGCGTACACGCCCTCGGGCAGCTCGGGGTCCACGGTCCGGGCGATCTCCCGCAGCCGCGGGGAGTACAGGTCGGTGAGGTCGACGAACGTCGCGCCCTCGAGGGACGACGTGCCGGTGAGGTTGATGTGGTCGCGGATCAGCACCGGCTGGCCGGGGCGCCACGCCATGTGCAGCCCGCCGCAGCCGTTGGTGAGGACGACCGTCTCGCACCCGGTGGCGGCGGCGGTGCGCACGCCGTGCGCGACGCGGCGCACGCCCTTGCCCTCGTACAGGTGGGTGCGGCCGCCGATGACGAGCGCGTGCCGCACGGCGCCGTCGGGGCGCTCGACGCGCACGGAGCGGGTGGTGGCGGCGTGCCCGGCGACGGCGGGCCGCGAGAAGCCGGGGATCTCGTGCGTCGGGATCTCGGCGACGACGTCGCCGAGCAGCTCGGCGGCGCCGCCCCAGCCGGAGCCGAGCACCAGCGCCACGTCGTGGCCGGGCACCCCCGTCGCCTCGGCGATGTGGTCGGCCGCCGCGCGGGCGACGTCGAACGGGTCGGTGGTCGGGTCGTCGAGGTCCCCGACACTGCGGCTCGTGGTGCTCATGGTCCCGAGGGTAGTCCGCGCGAGGGCGCCGCGCCGCGCCGGCGCAGGTGACCCGGGGGCCTGACACAATGGCACCCGTGCCCACCGTGAACACCCCTTCCCCGGACACCACCCCGGACACCTCGGCCTCGTCGATCGCCCCCACCCCCGGCGTCCCCGAGACCGACCCCCGAGCCCCGCACGTCGTCGTGGTCGGCGGCGGCCCGGGCGGCTACGAGGCCGCCCTCGTGGCCCGCCGGCTCGGTGCCCGCGTGACCGTCGTCGAGCGGCAGGGCCTCGGCGGCGCCGCCGTCCTGACCGACGTCGTGCCGTCCAAGACGCTCATCGCCACCGCCGAGTGGTTCACCACCGCGGAGCAGGGCCCCGAGCTCGGGGTCCGCGGCGAGGCCCCCGCGGGGGAGCGGCGCGACCTCGTCGACCTCAAGGCCGTCAACGCCCGCGTGCTGGCGCTCGCGGACGCCCAGTCGCGCGACATCCACGCCCGCCTGGAGCGCGAGGGCGTCGACATCGTCGCCGGCGCCGGCCGGCTCGACGGGCCGTCGCGCGTCGTGGTCACCGGCGCGGCGGGGGAGACGACGTCGCTCGACGCCGACACCGTGCTGCTCGCCGTGGGTGCCACGCCCCGCACGCTGCCCACCGCCGTCCCCGACGGTGAGCGCATCCTCACGTGGACGCAGCTGTACCGGCTCACCGAGCTCCCCGAGCGGCTGATCGTCGTCGGCTCCGGCGTCACCGGCGCCGAGTTCGCGGGCGCGTACCAGGCGCTCGGCTCCCAGGTGGTGCTGGTCTCCTCGCGCGACCGCGTGCTGCCCGGCGAGGACATGGACGCGGCCGAGCTGCTCGAGGGCGTCTTCCGCTCCCGCGGCATGACCGTCATGTCCCGCTCGCGCGCCGCCTCCGCCGAGCGCACGGCCGACGGGGTCGCCGTGACGCTCTCCGACGGCCGCGTCGTGGAGGGCTCCCACGTCCTCATCGCGGTCGGCGCCGTGCCCTCCACGGACGAGCTCGGGCTCGAGGAGGCGGGCGTGCGCCTCGCGGCCAGCGGCCACGTCGAGGTGGACCGCGTCTCGCGGACGTCCGTGCCGGGCGTCTACGCCGCGGGCGACTGCACCGGCGTCCTGCCCCTCGCGTCCGTGGCGGCCATGCAGGGCCGCATCGCGATGTCGCACGCCCTCGGCGACGCCGTCGCCCCGCTCAAGCTGGGGCACGTCGCGGCGAACATCTTCACCGGCCCCGAGATCGCGACCGTCGGCTTCAGCGAGGAGAAGCTGCGCCAGCGCGGCCACCGCTACGTCACCACCACGCTGCCGCTGGCCCGCAACCCGCGCGCCAAGATGCTCGGCATGCGCGACGGCTTCGTGAAGCTCTTCGCGCACCCCGACGCGGGCGTCGTGCTGGGCGGCGTCGTCGTGGCCCCGCGGGCCAGCGAGCTGATCTTCCCGATCACGCTCGCCGTCGCGCACCGGCTCACGGTCGACGACGTCGCGGACGCGTTCACCGTCTACCCGTCGCTGTCGGGCTCGATCGCGGAGGCCGCGCGCGTGCTGCACGGCCAGTCCGGCCCGCAGGTCGCCGACTGAGCCCGCGCGTCAGCGGCTGAGGCCGGCCGTCCCGTCGAGCCGCGCGCGCAGGGCCGGCCAGGCCACCGCGAACGCGGGCAGCAGGGGGAGGGCCGCGACCTCGTCGACGGCCACCCACCGCACCTCGAGGCTCTCGGGGTCGGCGGCGGACGGCGCGACGTCGGCCCCGGGCACGACGTCCGCGAGGACCGTCGTGTAGGCCCACGGCCCGTGGTCGAGCACGTGCGTGCCCAGCACGTGCACCGCGCGCGGCGGCACGGCGGCCTCCTCGAGGCTCTCGCGCAGGGCGCCGTCGACCGGGGTCTCGCCGGGGGCCAGTGCGCCGCCCGGGACGCCCCAGGTGCCGCCCTGGTCGGACCACGGCGCGCGGTGCTGCAGCACGACGTCCGTCACCCGCCCGGCCCCGCCGGGCGTCGCGCGGCGGGCGAGCAGCAGCCCCGCGGCGCCGTGCAGGCCCCAGTGCCGGTGGTCGCCACAGGTCACCCAGCCGTCCCCGGGGTGCCGGTGGAGCGTCTCGCGCGGAGGGAAAGGGCTGGGCACGCCGACAGGCTACAGGCGACGATGGCCGGGTGAGCGACGCCGGCACCGATGACTTCCGCCCCCGCCGTCCGTCTTCCCGACCCATGGAGGACGACCCCGTGACCACCGCCCCCGACGGCCGCCCCGACGGCCGCCCCGACGACCGCCACGACACCGCCGTCGACCCCGGCGACGGCCTGCCCGGCTGGAAGCGCGACGTCGCGATCTTCCTCACCGGCCAGACGGTGTCGCTGCTCGGGTCGATGCTCGTGCAGTTCGCCGTGATGTGGCACCTGACGATCGTCACCCGGTCGGGGTCGGTGCTGATGCTCAGCATCGTGTTCGGGATGCTGCCCCAGGCGTTCATGTCGATCTTCGGGGGCGTGTGGGCCGACCGGCACTCGCGCAAGCTGCTCATCATCGGCGCCGACAGCGCCATCGCGACCATCACGCTGGGCCTGGCGCTGCTCATGCTCTCCGGCGTCGACGACCTGTGGCTCATCTACGTGGCGCTGGCCGTGCGCTCCACGTTCGCCGGCATCCAGACGCCCGCGGTGAACGCGATGGTGCCGCAGATCGTGCCGGCGGCCCAGCTGATCCGCATCAACGGGATCAACCAGTCCATCCAGTCCGGGATGATGCTGCTCGCCCCCGTGCTGGCCGCCGCGATCTACGCGAGCTTCGACATCGTCGCGGTGTTCTTCGTCGACGTGGTCACCGCCCTGCTGGGGGTCGGGATGCTGCTGCTCGTGCGGGTGCCCCGGCTGGTGCGGCACGACGCGGCCGGCGCCGCCGCGGAGCGGCCCACCTACTTCGGCGACCTGGCGGCCGGGGTGCGGTACATCCGCGGCCACGGGGCGGTGAAGTGGCTCATGACGATCTTCGCCGTGACGATGGTGCTCATCGGCGCGCCGTCGTACCTCACGCCGCTCATGGTGACCCGCACGTTCGGCGACGAGGTCTGGAAGCTCACCACGAACGAGGTGTTCTGGGCGGCAGGCATGCTGGCGGGCGGGCTCGCGATGGCGCTGGTCGGCACGCGGGTCACGAACCGGGTGGCGCTGATCGTCGGCACCACCTTCGGCGCGGGCGTCTTCACGGTGGGCCTCGGCCTGTCCACGAACATGTGGGTGTTCTTCGTGCTCGGCCTGCTGATCGGCGTGATGTTCACCCTGATGTCCGCGCCCAGCATGGCGATCCTGCAGGAGACGGTGGAGCCCGAGATGCAGGGGCGCGTCTTCGGCTTCGTCGGCATCGTGATGACCGTGGCCATGCCGCTGAGCATGGTGGTGTTCGGCCCGCTCGCCGACCGCGTGTCCGTGCAGGTGCTCCTGGTGGTCGCCGGCGCGTTGCTCGCCGCGTTCGTCGCCGCGGTGCTGTCCGTGCCGTCGGCGCGACGGTCGCTCGCCGCGATCTCCCGTCCCGTCGAGCCCGCAGAGCCTGCCGAGCCCGCCGAGGTGGTTCCCGACCCGCCGAGGTAGTCGAGCTCCGGACCGCCTCGGCGCGCGCCTCGACGGCCTCGGTCAGTCGACGATCTCGCAGATGGCCGCGCCGGCGGTGACGGTCGCGCCGGGGGCGGCGGACAGGGACCGCACGGTGCCGGCCTTGTGCGCCAGCAGCGGCTGCTCCATCTTCATGGCCTCGAGCACGACGACGAGGTCGCCCTCGGCCACCTGGGCGCCGTCCTCGACGGCGACCTTGACGATGGTGCCCTGCATGGGGGAGGCGAGGGTCGCGCCGCTCGCGGCGGCGGACGCGCGCGAGCCGTTGCGGCGGGCCGGGCGGCGGGCGGCGTTCGCGCGGCGCGCGCGGCCCGCGGCGACGCCGAGGCCGGCGGGCAGCACGACCTCGAGCCGGCGGCCGCCCACCTCGACGACGACGCGCTCGGCGAGCTGCTCCTCCGCGTCGTCGGCGTCGGGGACCGGGGCCGGGGCGGGGGCCAGGGTGCTGAGCTCGTCCGCGAAGTCCGTCTCGATCCAGCGCGTGTGCACGCGGAACGGCGAGCCGTCGGTCGGGACGAAGTCCTCGGCCTCCATCACGGCGCGGTGGAACGGCACGACGGTGGGGATGCCCGCCACCTCGAGCTCGCGCAGCGCGCGGCGGGCGCGCTGCGCCGCCTGCTCGCGGGTGGCGCCGGTGACGATCAGCTTGGCGATCATCGAGTCGAACGCGCCGGAGATCGTGTCGCCCTCGACGACGCCGGTGTCGACGCGCACGCCGGGGCCGCTGGGCCAGCGCAGGGTGCTGACGGTGCCGGGGGAGGGCAGGAAGCCCGCCGCCGGGTCCTCGCCGTTGATGCGGAACTCGAAGGAGTGGCCGCGCGGCGTGGTGCTCTCGTACCCGAGCGGCTCGCCCGCCGCGATGCGCAGCTGCTCGCGCACCAGGTCGATGCCGGTGACCTCCTCGGTCACGGGGTGCTCGACCTGGAGGCGGGTGTTGACCTCGAGGAAGGACAGGGTGCCGTCGGTGCCGACGAGGAACTCGCAGGTGCCGGCGCCGACGTAGCCCGCCTCGGTGAGGATGGCCCGCGACGCGCGGTCGAGCTCGGCCTCCTGCTCCGGGGTGAGGAACGGCGCGGGCGCCTCCTCGACCAGCTTCTGGTGGCGGCGCTGCAGCGAGCAGTCGCGGGTGGAGACCACCACGACGTTGCCGTGCGCGTCGGCGAGGCACTGCGTCTCGACGTGCCGGGGGCGGTCGAGGAAGCGCTCCACGAAGCACTCGCCGCGACCGAACGCCGCCACGGCCTCGCGCACCGCGGACTCGTACAGCTCGTCGATCTCGTCGGCGCTGCGGGCGACCTTGAGGCCCCGGCCGCCGCCGCCGAACGCCGCCTTGATCGCGATCGGCAGGCCGTGCTCCGCCGCGAAGGCGCGCACCTCGTCCGCGCCGTTCACGGGGTCGGACGTGCCGGGGACCAGCGGCGCGCCGGCGGCCTTCGCGATGTGGCGCGCGCTCACCTTGTCGCCGAGGGACTCGATCGCCGCGGGCGGCGGGCCGATCCACACCAGGCCGGCGTCGAGGACCGCCTGGGCGAACTGGGCGTTCTCCGACAGGAAGCCGTACCCGGGGTGCACCGCGTCCGCGCCGGAGCGGCGCGCGACGTCGAGCAGCTTGTCGACGTCGAGGTAGGTGTCGGCGGCGCGCTGGCCCTGCAGCGCGAACGCCTCGTCCGCGAGCCGGACGTGCAGGGCGTCCCGGTCGGAGTCGGCGTAGACGGCGACGGAGGCGATACCGGCGTCGGTGCAGGCACGGGCGATGCGGACGGCGATCTCGCCGCGGTTCGCGACGAGGACCTTGCTGATGGTGGGCACGGCTCACGGTAACGCGTGGTCCGCCGTCCTCCGGCACCCGCGGGGCGCCCGCGCCGAAGTCTGTGCCGGGTACCAACGCCGATCGGAGCCGTTTGGAGGGATCCCACATGGACTCGGCGGGTAGAGGGCGGGTGACGCGCCCCGTGTTGGTGGTTTCGGCAGGCCCGGCGGGGTGGGCGGCCGGTCAGCCGCGCAGGTCGCGCCAGGCCACGTCGATCTCGCCGAGCAGCTCGCGCAGCAGGGGCAGGCTGAGGCCGACGACGCCGTGGTGGTCGCCCTCGACGCGCTCGACGTAGGGACCGCCGAGCCCGTCGATGGTGAACGCGCCCGCGACCTGCAGCGGCTCGCCGGTGGCGACGTACGCGTCGATCTCCTCGTCGTCCAGGTCGGCGAAGTGCACGGTGGTCGCCGACGACGCGCCCAGGGTGGCGCCCGTGCCGCCGTCCTCGTCGTCGCGGACGTCGACCACCCAGTGGCCGGTGTGCAGGACGCCCGACCGGCCGCGCATCGCGCGCCAGCGGCGGCGGGCGTCGTCGGCGTCGACCGGCTTGCCGACGATCTCGCCGTCGAGCTCGAGCATGGAGTCGCAGCCCAGCACGAGGGCGGACGTCTCGTCCTCCACCTGCCGGCTCACGACCTCCGCCTTGGCCTGCGCGAGGACGAGGACGGCGTCCGCGGGGTCGAGGTCGCCCTCGGCCCGGGCGCGCGCGGCCGCCAGCACCGCGGGCTCGTCGACGTCGGAGACGACCACCTCGGGCGTGACCCCGGCCGATGCCAGGGTGGCCAGGCGGGCGGGGGACTGGGAGGCGAGGACGAGGCTCACGGTAGGCACGGGTGGCACCCTACCCACCGCGCCGCCGTCAGCCGCTGTGCAGCAGCAGGCTCGACACGAGCAGCACGACCGGGGACGCGAGCGTGGTCACGAGGATCGTGTCGCGCGCGAGCATCTCGCCGGTACGGAAGCGCGCGGCGTAGTTGTACACGTTCTGCGCGACGGGGAGCGCGGCGAGCGTCACGGCCGTGACGACCTCCGCGTCGTCGAGGCCGACGACGTACCGGGCGAGCACGAACGCGAGGGCCGGCATGACGACCGCCTTGAGCGCGGACGCGACCACCACGGCCGTCCGGCCGCCGGGCTGCTGGAAGGGGCGCGACCCGTGCAGCGACATCCCGAACGCCAGCAGGATCATCGGGACGGCGGCGCCGCCCAGGATCTCCAGCGGCGCGAGGACGGGCGCCGGCACGGTCCACCCCGTCAGCGAGACGACCGCGCCCGCGAGCGAGCCGAGGATGATCGGGTTCCGCACCGGCTGGCTCAGCACGAACCGCACCGACACCCGCCCGGACGTCTGGGCGTCCAGGACGAGCAGCGTCACGGGCGCGAGGACCAGCAGCTGCAGCAGGATCACCGGCACGACGGCGGCCGGGTCCCCCAGCACGTACACCGCCACCGGCAGGCCGATGTTGTTGGCGTTGACGTACCCGGACGAGACCGCGCCGATCGTGGCCTCCGCGGCCGGGCGCCGCAGCCAGAGCGCGTTGAGGACGACGAACACCCCGGCCACCGCCACCGCCGCCACGGCCTGCACGAGCAGCGGCGCCTGGAACAGCTCGCCGACGTCGGCGCGGGCGATGACCGTGAACAGCAGCGCCGGGCTGGCGACGAAGAACCCGATCCGGTTCAGCGCGGTCCGGGCGTCGGGCCCGCCGAGGCGCAGGCGCGCCGCGACGTACCCGACGGCGATGACCACGCCGATGATCGCGAACCCGGTGAGGATGCCTTCCATGCCGGAGGAGATGCGGGGCCGGGGTGCGCGCGCTCAGGCGCGGGGGTCGCCCAGCGCGCCCGTGAGGACGTCGAGCCCCACCGAGCCGAGGCTCAGCGCCCGGGCGTGGAACGCCCGCAGGTCGAACTCCTCGCCGCGGGCGCCGGCCGCCGACCGGGCGTCGTCGCGCGCCTGCTCCCACAGCCGCTGGCCCACCTTGTACGAGGGGGCCTGGCCGGGCCAGCCGAGGTAGCGGTTGAGCTCGAACCGCACGAACGACTCGGGCATGTTGACGTTCGCCCGGAGGAACGGCCACGCCTTCTCGGCGTCCCAGGTCCCGCCGCCCCACCGCTCGGGCGCGGGCTTGCCGAGGTGGACGCCGATGTCGAGCACGACGCGGGCGGCGCGCATCCGCTGCGCGTCGAGCATGCCGAAGCGGTCGCCCGGGTCGTCGAGGTGGCCGAGGTCGGCCATGAGGCGCTCGGCGTACAGGGCCCAGCCCTCGCCGTGCCCGGAGACCCAGCACATCAGGCGGCGCCACGAGTTGAGCGTGTCGCGCGCGACGACCGCGGCCGCGCACTGCAGGTGGTGGCCCGGCACGCCCTCGTGGTAGACGGTCGTCTTCTCGCGCCACGTGTTGAACTCCGTGACGTCGGCGGGCACCGACCACCACATGCGACCCGGGCGGGAGAAGTCGTCGCTCGGCGGCGTGTAGTAGATCCCGCCGGTCTGGGTGGGGGCGATGCGGCACTCGATGGTGCGCACGGGGCCCTCGATGTCGAAGTGCGTGCCGGCGAGGTCCTCGATCGCGGCGTCGGCCGTCTCCTGCATCCAGCGGCGCAGCGCGTCCGTGCCGTGCAGGGTGCGGGCCGGGTCGGCGTCGAGCGCGGCGACGGCGTCCTCGACGCTCGCGCCGGCCCCGGCGATCTGGCGGGCCACGGCCTCCTGCTCGGCCACGATCCGGGCCAGCTCGTCCAGGCCCCACTCGTACGTCTCGTCCAGGTCGACCTCGGCGCCGAGGAACTCGCGCGAGAAGCGCGCGTACCGCTCGCGACCCACGGCGTCGGCCTCGGGCGCCCGCGGGGCGAGGTCGCCCTCCAGGAAGTCGGCCAGGCGGGCGTAGGCGGCGCGGGCCGCGGTGGCGCCCCGCTCCAGCTCGGCGCGCACCAGGCTGCAGGCCGCCGACTCGTCGAGCACCGCGGCGGCGTCCTCGCCGCGCACCAGGCCGAGGAAGAACGAGTCGTCGCCGGCGAGCTCGCGCGACTGGGACACGCCCTCGCGCACCTGGCGGATCGCGGCGACCTGCCCGCGGCGGGCGGCCTCCGTCAGCGAGGCGACGTAGCCGTCGATCGCGTCCGGGACGGCGGCCAGCCGGGCGGCGACGTTCTCCCAGGCCTCGACCGAGCCCGTGGGCATGAGGTCGAAGACGTCGCGCAGCTCCTGCACCGGGGACGCGATGTTGTTGAGGCTGGCCAGCGGCTCGCCCGCGTCGTGCAGCTCGAGCTGCAGCCCGACCCGCTCGCGCATCGCGGCGAGCGTGACCCGGTCGACGTCGTCGAGCGGGCCGCCGTCGCGCTCCGCCCGGTCGAGCTCGCGCAGCACCGCGCGGTCGCTCTCCGCGCGGGCGTCGTGGCCGGCGGGGGACAGGTCGGTCATCCGGTGGTCGTGGCCGGACAGCCCGATCGACGTGGCGAGCAGCGGGTCGAGCTCGGCGGACCGGGCGACGTACCCGTCGGCCACGGCGTCGATCGCGGACGGGGTGCGGGGCGGGGTGGGGGTGGTCACAGCGAGCAGCCTAGGACGTGCCCGCCCGCGGATCCCGCTCATTCCGCGGGGTACCGGTCGACCCGCGCCAGATGATCGTGTTGAGGGTGCCCTCGGGGGGCGGGGGTGCCGGCTCGTCGCGGAGCGTCGCGACCATCCGGGCCATCGCGGCCCGCCCCAGCCGCCGGTGGTCCACCTGGACGGTGGTGAGGGTGGGCTCGAGGTAGGCGCCGAGGAGGCTGTTGTCCCAGCCCGTCACGCTGAGGTCGCCGGGGATGGACCAGCCGCGCTCGCGGGCGCCCTGCACCACGCCGCCCGCGACGGTGTCGCTGGCCGCGACGACGGCGATGGGTCGGTCGTGCTCCGCCAGCGCCAGGACCGCCTCCCGCCCGGAGGTGGGGGACCAGTCGCCCTCGTGCACGAGCGCCGGGCCGAGCCCCAGGCGGTCGATCGTCGCCTCGAAGACGTCGCGGCGCCCGCGGGCGGACGCGAAGTCGAGCGCGCCGGTCACGTGGAGGAAGCGGCGGTGCCCGAGCGCCGCCAGCCGCTCGACGATCTCGGCGACGGGGGAGCCGTCGGCCAGCTCCCCGACGCCGCGGAAGCGGTCGTCGTAGTCCGCCGACGCCACGATCGCGGCGCGCGCGGGGACCCGGTGCGAGGAGCCCGGCGGGAGCGGCGCGAGAGCCAGGACGCCCTCCACCTGGCCGGAGTCGGCCAGCTCCAGCACCCGGTCGAACCGCTCCGCGGCCGTCCCCTCGACGCTGAAGGCCTCGATCGTGTACCCGTGCTCGTGGGCCACCTCCATCACGCCGCCGAGGATCTGGGGCGGACCGTAGGTGGCGACGGCGGGGAGCAGGACGGCGACCCGTCCGCTGCGGCGGGTGCGCATCGACCGGGCGGTGAGGTTGGGGCGGTAGTCGAGCTCGGCCACGGCGCGGCTCACGCGCTCGATGGTCTCGGGGCGCATGCGGGGGTCGTCCCGCAGGTATCGCGAGACCGTCTGGTGCGAGACCCCGGCCGCCTTGGCGACCTCCCAGATCGTCGCGCGCCGCTCCCGTCCCGACTGCTGCTCCGCCATGGCACGTCCTTGCTGGTCACCGCGCCGCCCTCGAGGCGCCGCCCGGTCATTCTGGCACGCCGCGGAGGGGATCGGCTCGGGGGAGATGGTTGCGGTGTGATCGATCACCTCCTACGGTGTCGCCCTGGAAGTGATCGATCACTTTCGCACCGGTGCGACCTGCGGACGTCGAGGTCCGATGCCGCCCGCTCGACGACGAGAGGACCGACCCATGGCACCACGCCCACCCCTCCTGACCCGGGGGGACGGATGACGGCGCTCGAGGAGGCCGGCACCCGGCACCGGCCCGAGGCCGCACCCGGGTCCGACGGGGCACCGGGCGCCCCCCGCCCCCCGCTCCCGTGGTGGCGCCGGATGGTCCGCGACCGGGCGGTGCTGCTGCTGGCCCTGCCGGCGATGCTCGTCGTCATCGTGTTCCAGTACCTGGCGCTGGGCGGCAACGTCATCGCGTTCCAGGACTACCAGCCCTACCTCGGCATCGGGCGCAGCCTGTGGGTGGGCCTGGAGAACTTCTCGATCCTGTTCTCCGGGGACCCGGAGTTCCTGAGCGCGCTCCGCAACACGCTGGTCATCACGCTGCTGCAGACGGTGCTCGTCTTCCCCGCGCCGATCGTCCTCGCGCTGCTGCTGCACAGCCTGGTCTCGAACCGCGTGCGCCAGTGGGTGCAGTCGGTGCTCTACCTGCCGCACTTCCTGTCCTGGGTGATCGTCGTCGCCGTCTTCCAGCAGGTGCTCGGCGGGGCCGGGCTGATCAACAACTTCCTGCGCGCCCACGGGTGGCAGCCGATCGACGTCATCGGCAACTCGGACGCGTTCTACGGGCTCATCACCTCGCAGGTGATCTGGAAGGACACCGGCTGGGCGACGATCCTCTTCCTCGCCGTGCTCGCCGGGATCGACAAGTCGCTCTACGAGGCCTCGGCCGTCGACGGCGCCACCCGGTGGCGGCAGACCTGGCACATCACCCTGCCGGGGATGCGGCCGATCATCATCATGCTGCTCATCCTCAAGCTCGGGGACTCCCTCAGCGTCGGCTTCGAGCAGCTCATCCTCCAGCAGGACGCCGTCGGGCTCGGCGTCTCCCAGGTGCTGGACACCTACGTCTACAACCAGGGCGTCGTCGGCGGGTACTGGGGCGTGGCGGCCGCCGTCGGCCTGGTCAAGGGCGTGATCGGCCTGGTGCTGGTGCTCGTCGCGAACAAGGTCGCCCACGCGTTCGGCGAGGAAGGGGTCTACCGCGCATGACCATCACCCGAGAGCCCGCCGGCCCCACGGCCGTCGGCCCCGCCGCCCCGCGCACACCCGGCGGCAGGCGTCGCCGTCGCGCCGTCGTCGACGGGGTCGCCATGCCCGGCCCCGTCGAGCGCACCGCCAAGGGCGTCATCCTGACCGTCGCGTGCGCGCTGGTGATCCTGCCGTTCGTCGGGATCGTCTCCACCAGCCTCGCCACCCCCGAGCAGGTCACCGAGGCCGGCGGCTTCGTCCTCCTGCCGACGGGGATCGACCTCGGCGCCTACCGGATGATCTTCGCCGGCGGCGTCGTCACGCAGGCCCTGTGGGTCAGCGTGCTCGTCACCGTCGTGGGCACCGCGATCAGCCTGGCCCTCACGACCACGCTCGGCTGGGCACTGAGCCGCCGCGGCGCGTTCGGCGTCCGCACGATGCTGCTCCTGGTGCTGGTCAGCCTCCTGTTCAGCCCGGGCATGATCCCCAGCTACCTGGTGGTGCAGCGGCTCGGGCTGCTCGACAGCCTCTGGGCGCTGGTCATCCCGACGTCGGTCTCGGCGTTCAACGTGGTCGTCGTCCGCGCGTTCTTCGTGCAGCTGCCGCACGAGATCATCGACAGCGCCCGCATCGACGGCGCCACCGAGTGGCAGCTCTTCCGCCGCATCGGCCTCCCGCTGTCCAAGCCGGTGCTCGCGGTGGTGGGCCTGTTCTACGGCGTCGGCTACTGGAACGCCTTCTTCAGCGCCCTGCTCTACATCTCCGACTCGAGCAAGTGGCCCCTGCAGCTCGTGCTGCGCACCTACGTGGTCGACGGGGCGCAGCTCGGCTCCCAGGACCTGGGCATCGACGCCTCGTCCCTGCCACCGCAGACCTCCCTGCAGATGGCGATCCTCGTGGTCTCCGTCGTGCCCGTGCTCCTGGTCTACCCGTTCCTGCAGCGGCACTTCGCCAAGGGGATGCTCACCGGCGCGGTCAAGGGCTGACCCCGCCCGCCGCGCGCCGGCACCACGCACCACCTCGACCCATCACGCTCGACCTCACTCGACGAGGAGTTGTCATGTCTGACATCCGTACCATCGGCCGCGAGCCCTCCCGGCGGAACGTGCTGCTCGGGGGCCTGGGGGTGGGCGCGTTCGCCCTCCTCGCGTCCGCCGGCTGCAGCAACGAGGGCCGCGGCGGCGTGGGCGCGGTCTCCGCGGCCCAGAACTCGTCCGTGCTGCCGAAGTACATCCCGTACACCGGCGTGCCCATGGACATCAAGGGCACGGACGGCGTCCCCGACACCATGCTGCGGTACCCGGCGAGCCCGAAGAAGGCGACCAGCGGACAGCCGGGCGACGGCGAGGACGTCGGCGTGTTCGTCATGACGAACACCCCCGCCCCGCCCAAGCTCGAGAAGAACGCCTACTGGCAGGAGCTGAACGAGCGGCTCGGGTTCGGGCTGTCGGTCGCGCTCACGCCGAGCGGCGACTACTCCGACCGCTTCCAGACCGCGGTGGCGGGCGACCAGCTCCCCGACATCTTCGCGATGTTCTCGGGGGACATCCCCGGCCTGCCGAGCCTCCTCGAGGAGCGCGCCGTCGACCTCACCCCGTTCCTCGCGGGCGACGCGGTGGCGAAGTACCCGTTCCTGGCGAACATCCCCACCGAGAGCTGGCAGTCCTGCGTCTTCAACGGGAAGGTCTTCGCCGTGCCGGTCCCGCGCGGCCCGGCGCAGAGCGGCGTGATGTACGCCCGGCAGGACTTCTTCGAGTCCGAGGGCATCGACCCGCAGGTGACGTCGTTCGAGGAGTTCTACTCCCTGTGCAAGGAGCTCTCCGGCGGGAACACCTGGGCGCTCGGCCGGGTGCCGCTCGGGTTCATCCGGCAGATGTACGAGATCCCGAACGGCTGGTCGGAGGAGGGCGGCACGCTCACCAGCGCGAACCTGCACGAGCGCCAGCAGGACGCGCTCGAGGCCGCCCGGCGGCTCGTCGCCGACGGGTTCGTGCACCCCGACGGCGTCACCGCCGCGCAGCCGCAGCGCAAGACGTGGCTGGTGAACGGCACGATCCGCTTCCTCGACGACACGTTCAGCGCCTGGCCGGACTTCTCGAACTACCCGCTCGGGAAGGGCTTCACGCTGGCCGTCGTGCCGCCGCCGCTCGCCGAGGGCGGGGGTACCGCGGGCATCCACCTCGGTCCGCCGGTCCAGAACATCACGTCGATCAGCGCGAAGTCGGCGGACCGCGCCGAGGCGCTGCTCGACGTGATCAACTACCTCGCCGCCCCGTTCGGCACCGAGGAGCACCTGTTCAAGACGTACGGCGTCGAGGGCGTGCACTACGACCTGGACGGGACCGACCCGGTGCCCACGGAGAAGGGCCGCACCGAGGTCCAGCTCGGCCTCAAGTACGTGGTCGAGGGTCCGTGGGTGAACTTCCAGGCCGGTGACCCGGACGTCGCGCAGGCCGAGCACGACGCGCAGGCGCAGGTGGTGCCGCCCGGCGTGAAGAACCCGGTGCAGGGCCTGTTCAGCGACACGGCCAGCCGCAAGGGCGGGCAGATCGGCGAGAAGCTGGGGTCGGTGGAGACGGACATCCTCGCCGGGCGCCAGAAGGTCACCGCTTGGCAGCCCGCCGCCCAGGCGTGGGCCAAGGGCGGCGGCGACAAGATCCGGGACGAGTACCAGACGGCGCTCGCCGACCGCGAGAAGACGCAGGGCTGACCGGGCCGCACCCGCGGGGTGCGGGGCCGTCGCGAGACGCCCCGCACCCCGGCGGCCCCGAGCCGCTAGCCTCGACCACCGTGCACGAGGACGTGAAGAACACCGCCCCCGCCCCGGCCCCCGCACCCGACGGGCGGCCCGACCGGCCGCCGCGAGTCGTGGTCGCGCCCGACTCGTTCAAGGGCAGCGCCACCGCGACGCAGGTCGCCGAGGCGCTCGCCGCCGGGGCCCGCGCCGCCCTGGGCGAGGCCGCGCAGGTCCGCGCGGTGCCGTTCGCGGACGGCGGGGAG
>NZ_JBHVFQ010000042.1:0-23471 GCF_042801555.1 Isoptericola sp. NPDC057559 | reverse complement strand
GGCGTGGGCCGTCGTCGTGGCCGGCGGGGCCGTCCCCGGCACGCCCGGCGCGGCGGCCGACCCGGGCGCCGAGGGCGCGCCGGTGCTCGCCCCGGCGGTCCGCGCCGCCCTCGACGCGGCGGCCGCGCCGGGCGCCTGGGCGTGGCAGGTCACGGACGTCCCGGGCGGGCACGAGCACCTGCCGGCGTCCTACGCGGTGGCCGAGGGGGAGGCCGTCGAGGCCGACCGGTCCGTGCGGGCGTAGCCCCCGCACGGGACCGGTGGCTCAGGAGGCCCGCAGCCTCACGAGACCAGGGACGCGGCGACCGCGTCGGCCTCCCCGTCCCGCCCGAGGGCCCGCAGGGTGCCCACGAGCTCGTCGGCCACGGCGGCCCGCGCGTCGCGGTCGTCGGTCACGTCCAGCCCCTCCAGCGCGGCCCGCAGCGGGTCCACCGCCGCCGCGGCGTCGCCGGCGGAGCGGTGCGCGTTGCCGGTCAGCCAGAATGCGTGGGCGGCGTCGCGGGCGAGGCCGGCGCGGCCGAACTCCTCGGCGACGCGCTCGGCCTCGGCCGCTGCCTCCGCGTGCCGGCCCTCGGTCGCGACGAGCCGGGCCCGGACGTCGCGCAGCTGCAGGACCTCGGCCGCGACCTGGGCGGCGCGCCGCTCGGCGAGCTCCCGCGCGAGGTCGGGGGTGGGCGCCTCGGGCAGGCCGTCCGTCGCCCTGCCGAGGTCGTCGAGGGTGCGTCCGACGGCGGCCTGCGCGGCCTCCAGGTCGCCGGCGCGCGCCTGCACCGCGGCGGCGGCGCGGACCACGGGTCCGACGAACACCGGGTCGCTGCCGGCGGCCCGGAGCAGGCCGACGGCACGCACGAACGCGGGTGCGGCACCCTCGTCGTCGCCGAGGACCGCGGCGATCTGCGCGGCCTCGGCCAGCGCGAAGCCGGCGTCCTCGAGCCGGCCGGCCTCCTCGGCGAGGCGCGAGGCCTCCAGGTAGACGCCGGACGCCGCGACCGGGTCGGGTGTCTCGTCCGCGCGGGCCAGCGCCGCGGCGACCGGGTCCGCGTCGACGAACCCGCCGACGTCGATGCCGGCGGGGGACTGCGCGTCGACGCCCGCGGGCGCGTCGGGCACCGCAGGGTCCTTCACGGGGCCCACCTCGGCGGCGGCGCGCGCCGCGGCGGCGAGCACGCCGATCTCGACGGGGAGGAGGCGCGACCGTCGCTCCCACGCGGCCTCGAGGAGCCGCGCGTGACGGTCGGTGCCGTTGCGCGCGTCGAAGGCGGCGGCGAGGGGCGCGGCCTGGGCGCGCGCCCAGTCGTCGAGCTCCGCGACCGTCGTCGCGGGCACGCCGGGCAGGTCCACCCGCGCCCCGGGCCGCGACTCGCGCAGGACCCCCGAGGCCACGGCCACGTGGGTGAGGACGGCGAGCCGCTCGCCCGGCGAGTCGGAGACGGTGAGGTGCTCGGCGTGGGCGTGCAGCAGCCGCAGGGCCCGGTCCGGGTGGCCGGCCCGGGCCAGGAACTCCACGTGCCGGGCGACGGAGATCTCCTTCGAGACGGCCGCGTCGAGGTGGCTCATGGCGCTGCGGTGCGCGGCCGCGGCGCCCGCGGCGTCGCCGAGGTCCAGCAGGAGCAGCTCCAGCAGCGCCTCCATGCCCGCGGGCTCGTCCCCGCAGCTCGCGCCCGAGCGCGCGGCCGCGGCGACGAGGTCGGCCGCCTCCCGGACGTGGCCGGTCTCGGCCAGGTACTCGGCCTGCTGGCTCGGTGTGCAGGCTGCGCAGTCGGAGAAGCTGTCGCGCGGCGTGGTGATCCACGTGCGGTAGGCGGCCTCGGTGCCCGGGTCGCCCTGCGAGCGGAGCCAGGCGAACCGCTCGCCCGCCACCGCGCTGGTCCCGTTGCCCGCGAGGGCGTAGCGGCGCTCCATGTCGTCGAGCGTCGCGTCGATCTGGGCCGTCGGGACGGAGGGGAACCGGGCGAGCAGCCCGACCATCCACTTGAACGACCAGAACAGCGAGTGCTGGTCGCTGCCGTCGAAGAGGTCCGGGCGCTCGTCCCACCAGCGGACCATCTGGGTGAAGGGCAGGAACGCCTTCTCCGCCTCCGGGGTCGAGGTGTAGGAGTCGACCAGCGCGAACAGGGCGTACGCGCGCGCCTCGTCCGGCCCCTCCGCGGTGATGCGCGCGGCCTCCTGCTCGGCGGCGGCGCTGCGGGCCACGCCGTACGGCATGCCCATGATCGTCGAGACGGCGCGGTTCGCCTCGTCCAGGGTGCGGGTCATCGTGCGTCGTCCTCGGTCTCGTGTCCGGGCTGGGTGCCCGACGGGTCGGGTGGGGCGGGCAGCGCGCGCTCCAGGAGCGTGCGCAGGGCGTCGTCGAGCAGCCCGGCCTCCGCGCCCGCCAGCGGGCGGCCGGAGGCGAGGAGCGCCGTGACGTAGAGGGACCGTGCGCCGGCCGCGCGGACGGGGGCGTCCGGGGCGGCGAGCAGGGCACGGACCGTCGGGTTGGCGTCGTTCAGCACCAGCCGTCGCGCGCGGGCCGGACCGGTGAGGCCGGCGAGCACCGTGCCCCACACGTCCGCGGGCCCGTCGTCCGGCGAGGCCACCTCCCGGGCCTGCCGCGCGTGCTCGCCGTCCCGGTCGGTCAGGAGCATGGCGGGCACCTCGACGGGCTCGAAGACGCGCAGCTCGACGTCGCAGTCCTGGTCGGCCAGGTCGTCGCGCAGCGCGGACAGGGCGTCCGTCACCTCGAGCTCGCGCACGGGCGCGACGGCGGCGAGGACGGCCTCGAGGTCGCCCGGTGCCACGGGCGCGAGGCGCCAGCCCGGGTGCCGTCGCGCGACGCGCGCCAGCAGGTCGGCGTCGTACACGTAGCCCGCGTTGAGCACGGGCAGCCCCTGCGCGGCCGCGACGGCGGCCACCCGGCGGTACTCCTCGACGCTCGTGGTCCACAGCACGCGCGCCGGAGCGGCGCCGTCGGCGGGCTCGGCGAGGTCGGCGAGGGTGCGGGTGCCGACGGTGGTCTCGAAGGGCAGCACGCGGGCGGCGAGGTCGAGCATCGCGTCGTCCTGCACGGCCAGGGCGCGGACGGCCAGGTGGTGCGTGGACAGGAAGGCGCGGGAGAGCGGCGACGGCTCGGCGAGCGTCTCGAGCGTCCAGGCGCGCACGCGCTCGCCGAGCGCCTCGCGCGCGGCGAGCAGGATCTCGTCCTCGAACAGGCCCTCGCGCGACGCCGTGGGGCGCAGCGCCGTGGCGTCCACGACGCAGCGCACGAAGAACGCCCAGTCGGGGAGCAGGCCCTCGACACCCGTGCCGAGCAGCATCCGCTTGAGCGACACCCGGTGGTGCGCCGAGGTGGACGGCGCGACGGCGGCGGGCAGCACGAAGGCGACGCCCGTGAGGCCCGCGACCGGCAGGTCGAGGTCCACGTGCGCCAGCGGCGTGAAGCCGAGCGTGCGCTCGCAGTAGGCCGCCAGCGCCCGGCCGCGCTCGGCGTCGTCCGCGTACGCCCGCCGCCACGGCAGCTCGTCGCCGCTGAGCCGCCGGCGGACCCTGTCGCCGTCGTCCAGGCGCACCTCGATCGACACGTCCACCGGGAGCAGGCCGCCGAAGTCGGCCGCGAGGGCGGCCACCGTGCCGGGCTCGAGCCAGTGCTCCGCGTCCCGCAGGGGCCGCAGCCGCACGACGCTGCCGGGTTCCGTGGGCGCCTGCGGGTCCGCGGGGTCCAGCTCGGTCAGCTCGTACCGGCCGTCGGCGTAGCCGCGCCAGCGCACCGGCGGCGCCTCGGGGGATCGGGCCGAGCGGGAGACCAGGTCGATCTCGTCCGCGACCATGAACGCCGACAGCAGCCCGATGCCGAACTGGCCCAGGAACTCCTCGCGCCCGCCGCCGAAGCCGCCGCCGAGCGCTCCCGCCAGGGGGTCCGTGGCGGGGTCCAGCGGGTCGGCGTCCCGCTTCGAGCTGCGGCCGATGGTGGCCAGCAGGTCGCGCGCCTCGTCGGTCGTGAGGCCCACGCCCGTGTCGTGCACCTCGAGGCCACCGTCGTCCAGCGGCCGCAGGAGCACGCGCGCGGGCGCGTCGGCGTCGAGGGCGCGGCGCGCCGTGATCGCGTCCACGCCGTTCTGGAGCAGCTCGCGCAGGTAGACCCGCGGGCTGGAGTACAGGTGTCGGCTGAGCAGCTCGACGAGCCCCCGCAGGTCGACCTGGAACGCGTCGGTGCCGCTGCTCACCGTGCGTCGCCGGCGGTCTCGGGCGCGGGGTACCGCTCGTCGAGGGTCTCGAAGAACGACAGGCCCGTGGCGAGGCCGCAGTCGACGATGCGCTCCAGCTGCTCGTCGTTCGCGCCGCTGCGCAGGTCGGTCGCCACCTCGGCGTACACGACGACGCCCGAGCCGTCGTCCTCCGGGCGGGCGAAGACCTTGGGCCAGATCCGCTCGACGTTCCAGGCGTTGAGCAGCCCGGTGAGCGTCTCCAGCTCGGCCACGGGCAGCGTGCGGCTCCAGCGGCCGCGGATCTGCAGGATCCCGCGCGGCTCGCCCACCAGGAGGAAGTAGAACGTGTTGTCGTCCCAGACGCCGCCGAGGTCGCCGTCGTCGTCGATGCCGAAGTACCAGTCCCGGCGCGTCATGAGCGCCTCGAGCCGGTCGCGCGTCAGCGCGGCGGGGGCGGCGGACGCCGCGTCGGTCGGCTTGGTGAAGTAGCCCATGGGTCCTCGGTTCCGTGCGATGGCCGGGGCGCGCGAAGATCGTCGCGCCGGGCAGCGGTGTGGGTGGCGAAGGACACCCTAACCAGCCCGTCCGACAGGCGGCCCGGGCGGGTCGTGGCCGTCGGGCTAGGGTCGTCGCGTGAGCGCACCGCCCCCCGCCCCGAGCCCGTCGGGCGCCCCCGTGATCGTGGCCGTCGTCGGCCCCACCGCCACAGGGAAGTCCGACCTCGCGCTCGACCTCGCCCAGGCCCTGTCCCGCGGGGGCGAGGCCGACCTGCGCGGCGCGGCCGACGCCGAGGTCGTCAACGCGGACGCCTTCCAGCTCTACCGCGGCATGGACGTCGGCACCGCGAAGGTGCCGGCCGTCGAGCGCCGGGGGATCGTGCACCACCAGCTCGACGTGCTGGACCCGCGCGAGGACGCGTCCGTCGCGCGCTATCAGCTCGAGGCCCGCGCCGACCTCGACGCCATCGCGGGCCGCGGCGCCCGCGCCGTCGTCGTGGGCGGCTCCGGGCTCTACGTGCGGGCCCTGCTCGACCACATGGACTTCCCCGGCACCGACCCCGACGTGCGGTCCCGCCTCGAGGAGCGCGCCGAGCGGGAGGGCCGGCGGGCGCTGCACGACGAGCTCGCCCGGCTGGACCCCGGCGCCGCGGCGTCGATCGGACCCCACAACACGCGCCGGATCGTCCGGGCGCTCGAGGTCATCGAGCTCACCGGGCGCCCGTACACGGCGAACCTCCCGCGCCAGGAGCACGTGCGGCCGGCCGTGCAGATCGGGCTGGACTGCGACCGTGAGGTGCTCGACGCGCGGGTGGCCCACCGCGTCGAGCGGATGTGGGACGAAGGGCTCGTCGCCGAGGTCCGCGGGCTCGCCTCCCCGGAGCAGGGCGGCACCGGGCCCGGGCTCGGCACGACGGCGGCCCGCGCCGTGGGCTACGCGGAGCTGCTCGCGTGCTGGCGCGGGGAGCTCACCTTCGACGCCGCCCGCGAGGCGATCGTGGCGAACACGCGCCGCCTGGCGCGCAAGCAGATGGGCTGGTTCGGCCGCGACCCGCGCGTGCGCTGGCTCGACGCCGGGTCGCCCGACCTGCTCGAGGAGGCGCTCGCGGTGGTCCGCGCCGCCGACGGGGGCACGCTGCCGGCGCCCGGCACGCGGGCCGTGCGCCGTAGTCTGGGCTCATGACGCTGCGCTTCACCAAGGGCCACGGCACCCAGAACGACTTCGTGCTGGTCGCCGACACCCGGGGAGACCTTGAGCTGACCCCCGAGCACGTGCGGCGCCTCACCGACCGGCGGGGCGGGATCGGCGGCGACGGCGTCATCCGGCTCACCCCCACGGCGGCGATCGCGCGCTCCGGGGAGCCGGTCGCCGACGCGGTGCTCGCCGAGGAGCCCACGGCGATCTGGTTCATGGACTACCGCAACGCCGACGGCTCCGTCGCGCAGATGTGCGGCAACGGCGTGCGTGTCTTCACCGCGTTCGCCGAGCAGCTCGGCCTCGCCGACCTCGCCGACGGGCAGGAGCTCGCCCTCGGGACCCGGGCCGGCGTGCGCCGGGTCCGCAAGGAGCCGGGCGGCTGGTACGCCGTCGACATGGGCGCCTGGTCGCTGCCCGGCGGGGACGAGGCCGCCCGGCGCGGGGCGGACGCGGCGGTGCTGGTGCGCGGCTGGTCGGCGCCCCGGCCGGCGCTGGGCGTCGACATGGGCAACCCGCACACCGTGGTCGCGCTCGCGCGCACCGAGGAGCTCGAGGACGCCGACCTGACCCGCGCCCCGGAGGTGGACCCGCTGCCGCCCGAGGGCACCAACGTGGAGCTCGTCGTGCCGCTGCCGGAGGCCACGGGTCCCGACGGGAGCCCGGTCGGGCGACTGCGCATGCGCGTGCACGAGCGGGGTGTGGGCGAGACGCGCTCGTGCGGGACGGGCGCGTGCGCCGCGGCGCTCGCGGTGCGCGCCTGGGCGCTCGCCGGCGCGGCCGGCCCCGTGCCGGACATCTGGGAGGTGGAGGTGCCCGGGGGCCTCGTGCGGGTCCGTCTGCTCGAGGGCGGGCACGTGGAGCTCGCCGGCCCGGCGGAGCTCGTGTTCAGCGGCGAGACCGAGCTCTGACCCCTGACCCGTCGAGCCCGCGGTCGGTCAGACGACCCGCAGGACGCGGAACCCCTTCGAGGACGTGGTGCGCTCGACGTCGCGCCCGAGCTCGTCCTCGATCCACCGGGCGAGGGAGTCCGAGCCCAGGTTCTTCTGCACCACCAGCCACGCCTCCGCCTCGGGGGCGAGGCGCGGGAGCCAGGCGCGCATCAGGTCGTGCAGCACCGCCTTGCCCACCCGGATCGGCGGGTTCGACCAGATCGCGGCGAACCGCACGTCGTCCGGGACCTCCTCCGCGCGCACCGCGCGGACGTTCTCCAGGCCGAGCCGGTCCGCCGTCGAGCGCAGCAGGTCGAGCGCCCGCTCGTTGACGTCCACCGCCCAGACGGTCGCGTCGGGCGAGGTCAGCGCCATCGTGAGGGCGATCGGGCCCCAGCCGCAGCCGAGGTCGAGGAGGTCGCCGGTCGCCGGCGGCACCGGCACCTCGCGCAGCAGCACCTGGGTGCCCTTGTCCACGCCCCCGGGGGAGAAGACCCCGCCCGCGACGTCCACCTCCACGTCCTGGCCGGCCAGCCGGACGACGGCGCGGCGGCGCTCGGCGTCGGAGGCCGGGCGGGCGGTGAAGTAGTGGTCGGGCTGCTCGGTCACCCGCCGATCCTAGGTCGCCCGCGGCCCGGACCCACGAAATTCTCTCCGCCGGGACGATCTCGCGTGGGACCCTTGTTGGAGCAGAAGGACGGCCAGGCCGTCGATCCCGACCCGAGAGGCACACCTTGACCCACACCCCGACCAACCCCGACACCCCGCAGGCCGACGAGACCTCCGGCGCCGAGAGCACGGCGGCCGACCGGCGCGCGGCCGAGCGCGACGCCCAGGCGATCGCGCAGGACGTCGTGGCTCGGGTGCTCGCTCGGGCCGGGACGGCGCGCGCCGAGGGCGCCACGGTGCACACGACGCACGACGGCGACCAGCTCGACCTGGAGGAGCGGATCTCGCTGCGCCGCGTGGGCGGGCTCTCCACGGAGCTCGAGGACGTCACCGAGGTCGAGTACCGGCAGCTGCGCCTGGAGCGCGTCGTCCTCGTCGGCCTGTACTCCGGCGGCGAGGCCGCCGCCCGTGACGCCGAGGTCTCGCTCCGCGAGCTCGCGGCCCTCGCGGAGACGGCAGGCTCGCAGGTCCTCGACGGCCTGCTGCAGCGCCGGCAGAAGCCCGACCCGGGTACCTACCTCGGGTCCGGCAAGGCGGCCGAGCTGGCCGAGGTCGTCGCCGCCGTGGGCGCCGACACGGTCGTCGCGGACACCGAGCTGGCGCCCTCCCAGCGGCGCGCGCTCGAGGACATCGTCAAGGTGAAGGTCGTCGACCGGACCGCCCTGATCCTCGACATCTTCGCCCAGCACGCCAAGTCGCGTGAGGGCAAGGCGCAGGTCGAGCTCGCGCAGCTCGAGTACCTGCTCCCGCGCCTGCGCGGCTGGGGCGACTCGATGTCCCGCCAGGCCGGCGGCCAGGTGGGCGGCCAGGGCGCCGGCATGGGCTCCCGCGGCCCCGGTGAGACGAAGATCGAGCTGGACCGCCGGCGGATCCGCAACCGGATGGCCAAGCTGCGCCGCGAGATCGCGGCGATGGCGCCCGGGCGCGAGACCAAGCGGCTGGACCGCAAGCGGCACGGCGTGCCGAACGTCGCGATCGCGGGCTACACGAACGCGGGCAAGTCGTCGCTGCTCAACGCGATGACCGACGCCGGCGTCCTCGTGGAGAACGCCCTGTTCGCCACGCTGGACCCGACCGTCCGCAGGTCGCGCACCGAGGACGGGCGGCCGTACACCCTCACCGACACCGTCGGGTTCGTGCGCCACCTGCCGCACCAGCTCGTGGAGGCGTTCCGCTCCACCCTCGAGGAGGTGGGCGACGCCGCGCTGCTCCTGCACGTGGTCGACGTCTCCCACCCGGACCCCGAGGGGCAGATCGCCGCGGTCCGCGAGGTGCTGGCCGAGATCCCCGGCATCGCCGACGTGCGCGAGGTCGTGGTGCTGAACAAGGCCGACGTCGCCGACCCGGCCGTGGTCGGTCGCGTGCAGCGTCGCGAGCGGCACAGCGTCGTCGTGTCCGCCCACTCGGGCGAGGGCATGGCCGAGCTGCGCGAGCTGGTGGCCGCCGAGCTGCCCCAGCCGCAGGTCGAGATCGACCTCGTGGTGCCGTACTCCCGCGGCGACCTCGTGCACCGCGCGCACGAGACCGGCGGCTCCGTGGCCGAGGAGCACCTCGCCGAGGGCACGCGCCTGCGCGGTCGCGTCGACGAGGGCCTCGCGGCGGAGCTGCGGCACGTCGCCGTCACGGGCTGACCACCCGGCGGCGGGCGCTCCCCCGGGGGCGTCCGCCGCCGTCCCCCGTCCTCGGCGCGCGGCGTCCGGGGGTCGGTGACCCGCCCTAGGATCGTCGGGTGACCTCCGCCGACACCCCCGACGCCCAGCAGCTCCTCGACCTGGCGGTGGGGGCGCTCGGCGGCGGCCGGCGCGACGGGCAGCACCAGATGGCGGCCGCCGTCGCAGAGTCAGTCGAGGAGGGCCGGCACCTGCTCGTCCAGGCCGGCACCGGCACCGGAAAGTCGCTCGCCTACCTGGTGCCCGCCGTGCGGCACGCCGTCGTCGACGGCAAGCGCGTCATCGTCTCGACGGCCACCCTGGCGCTCCAGCGCCAGGTCGTGACGCGCGACCTGCCCCTGGTCGCGGAGGCGGTGGGGCCGAAGCTGCCGCGCGCGCCCAAGGTGGCGCTGCTCAAGGGCTGGCACAACTACCTGTGCAAGCACAAGGTCACCGGCGGGTACCCGGTCGAGGGCGCCACCCTGTTCGACCTGCCCGCCGACCCCGGCCCGGGCGAGGGCGCCGGTGCCGAGCAGCACCCCGCGCCCACCGCGTCGCGCGGCCGCGGCGGTCGTGCGGACGACGCCGCGAGCCTCGCCGACCACGTGCGGCGGCTGCACGCCTGGGCGGACGAGACCGACACCGGCGACCGCGACGACCTCGTCCCCGGCGTCCCGGACCGCGCCTGGCGCCAGGTGTCGGTCACGGCCCTGGAGTGCCTCGGCAACCGCTGCCCCCTGCTGACGGAGTGCTTTCCGGAGCACGCCCGCGCCGCGGCGCGCGAGGCCGACGTCGTCGTGACCAACCACGCGATGCTCGGCATCGCCGTCTCCGGGAGCCCCGGCGTGCTGCCCGAGCACGACGCGGTCGTCGTCGACGAGGCCCACGAGCTCGCGGAGCGCGTGACCGCGGCCGCCACCGTCGACCTCTCCCTGACCGTGGTGGAGCACGCCGCGCGCCTCGCGCGCCGCCACGGGGGCACCGAGACCTCGGCGCTCGACGCGGCGTCCCAGCAGCTCGGCACGCTGCTCGCCACCGCCCCGGCGGAGCGCTTCCCCCAGGGCCTGCCCGACGACCTGCGCGTGGCCGTCGCCGCCGTGCGCGACGCCGCGCGGGAGCTCCTCACCCGGCTCAAGCCCGCGGGGGAGCCCAAGGGCCAGGCCGCGCCGGACGCGGGGATGAAGATGGCGCAGTCCGCCGTGCTGCAGCTCTTCGAGGTCGCGGAGCGCATGGCGGCGGAGGACACGACGGCGGACGTCCTGTGGTGCTCCCGGCCGCCCGAGAACGCCCCCTGGGCCGGCGACGGCGTCACCCGGCTGCACGCGGCGCCGCTGGCGGTGGCGGGCCTCATCCGCACGCACCTGCTCGGGGAGGCCACGGGCGTCTTCACCTCCGCGACCCTCGCGCTCGGCGGCACCTTCGACCCGGTCGCGCGGTCCCTCGGCCTGGCGGGCTCGGGCGGCACGGACGAGACGGCCGACTGGACCGGTCTCGACGTGGGCAGCCCGTTCGACTACCCGCGCCAGGGGATCCTCTACGTCGCCCGGCACCTGCCCGCCCCGGGCCGCGAGCCGACCACCGACGCCCAGCTCGACGAGATCGGGGGCCTCATCGAGGCCGCCGGCGGCCGCACCCTCGGGCTGTTCTCCTCCCGGCGCGCGGCGCTCGCCGCGGCCGAGGCGATGCGTGAACGGCTCGACGTGCCGATCCTGTGCCAGGGCGACGACCAGCTGCCCACCCTGGTGAAGGCGTTCGCCGACGACCCGGCGACGTGCCTCTTCGGCACCCTGTCGCTCTGGCAGGGCGTGGACGTCCCCGGGCCCAGCTGCCAGCTGGTGCTCGTCGACCGGATCCCGTTCCCGCGCCCGGACGACCCGGTGAAGGCCGCCCGGGCTCGCTCGGTCGAGCAGGCGGGCGGCAACGGGTTCATGCAGGTCTCCGCCACGCACGCGGCGCTGCTGCTGGCCCAGGGCGCCGGCCGCCTGGTGCGCACGGGGGACGACCGGGGCGTCGTCGCGGTCCTCGACCCGCGGCTGGCGACGGCCCGCTACGGGTCGTTCCTCACCCGGTCGATGCCGGACTTCTGGCCCACCACCGACGGCGAGCTGGTCCGCGCTGCGCTGCGGCGCCTGGACACCTAGCCTGGGCCCGTGGACGGCACACGCAGCACGACCAAGCTCGCGATCGTCGGCGCCGGCGCGGTGGGTTCCACCCTCGCGTACGCGGCGCTCGCCCGGGGGGCGGCGCGCTCCGTCGCCCTGATGGACGTCAACCGCGCCAAGGTCGAGGCCGAGGTCCTCGACCTGCGGCACGGGAGCATGTTCATCCCGCAGGCGGAGATCGAGGGCTCGGACGACGTCGAGGTGTGTCGCGGGGCGGACGTCGTGGCCGTCACCGCCGGGGCCAAGCAGAAGCCGGGCCAGAGTCGCCTGGACCTGGCCGAGGCGACCGTGGGCCTCACCCGCACGATCCTGCCGCAGCTCCTCGAGGTCGCCCCGGACGCGGTCTACCTCATGGTGACGAACCCCGTCGACGTGGTGACGTACGCGGCGCAGGAGATCAGCGGGCTGCCGCGCGAGCGCGTCTTCGGCAGCGGCACCGTCCTCGACTCCTCCCGGCTGCGCGACGCGCTCGCCCGGCACTGCGGGGTCGCCGTCGGCAACGTGCACGCGAACATCGCGGGCGAGCACGGCGACTCGGAGATCGTGCTGTGGAGCTCGGCGACGATCGCCGGGGTGCCGCTGCTGGACTGGCGCCCCTTCCGCGGGCGGCCGCCGCTCGACGAGCCCGCCCGGCACCGGATCGCCACGGACGTGGTGGAGTCCGCCTACCGGGTCATCGCCGGCAAGGGGGCCACGAACTACGCCGTGGGGCTGGCGGCGACCCGCATCATCGAGGCGGTCCTCAACGACGAGCACCGCGTGATGAACGTGTCGTCGCGCCTGGACGGCTTCTACGGGATCAGCGACGTCTGCCTCTCCGTGCCGTCCCTCGTCGACCGGCGCGGTGTGGCGGAGACGATCGACACCCCGCTGTCCGACGACGAGGTCGCCGGCCTGCGGGCGTCGGCCGAGGGCATGCGCGAGGTGCAGCGCCGACTCGGCCTCTGAGCCCCTGACGCGCCGGACCCCCGGCCCGGTGCGGGCCGGGGGTCCGGCGTCTCGTCAGAGGCTGCGGAGCACGGCCACGACCCGGCCGAGCACCTGGGCCTCGTCGCCCGGGATGGGGGAGTAGGCGGCGTTCTGCGGCATGAGCCACGTGTGGCCGCCGGTCTGCTTGAAGGTCTTGACCGTCGCCTCGCCGTCGATCATCGCGGCGACGACCTCGCCGTTCTCCGCGACCGGCTGGCTGCGCACGACCACCCAGTCGCCGTCGCAGATGGCGGCGTCGACCATCGAGTCGCCCGCCACCTTGAGCAGGAACAGGTCCCCGTCGCCGACGACCTGGCGGGGCAGGGGGAAGACGTCCTCGACGACCTGCTCGGCGAGGATCGGGCCGCCCGCCGCGATCCGGCCCACGAGCGGGACGTAGGAGGGTGCCTCGGCCGGCTGCGCGTCCGAGCCGGCGACCGACCCGGCGACGAATCCCGGCGTGCGCGGCGCGGAGACCTGTCCCTCGCCGTCCGACGTCGCGGGCGCCTCGGGGTCGACGACCTCGATCGCGCGCGGCCGGTTGGGGTCGCGGCGCAGGAAGCCCTTGCGCTCCAGGGTGGTGAGCTGGTGCTTGACCGACGAGGGGCTCGCGAGGCCCACGGCCTCGCCGATCTCCCGCATGGTCGGCGGGTACCCGCGGTCCTCGACGGAGCGCCGGATCGTCTCGAGGACGCGCCGCTGGCGCGGGGTGAGCCGGTCGGCCGAGGGGACGATCTCGCTCACCGACGCGAGCGCGGCCTCGGGGGCGACAGGCGTGTCCTCGGGGGTCTCCTGCCGCGCCGGCCACGGCGTGGCAACCGTCGTGGACGCCGGGGCCTGGTCCCGTCCGCTGGTCATCGCGTTCTCCGTCCTGCAGGGGCGCGGCCCGCGGGCGGGCCGATGAAATCCGACAAACCTTCCATCGCGCTGCTGGTCACTCTAGGCCAGTTCCGGCCCGACATCAAACATCTGTTCGATCAGCCCTCGACCGTGTCGCCGGGACGTGGTACACCTAGTACAGCAGTTCGACGTACAGGTGTTCGACGAACGGATGTTCGACGGCAGCCGCCCGACGGGCGACGACGCGACGTGAACCGGAGGCAGGACGATGCAGAACCCGCGCAGCACCACCGACGCACCCGGGTTCCTCGGGCTGGGCGGGCTCCGGCTCACCCGGCGGGGGCGCGTCGTGATCGCCGCCCTCGTCCTGCTCGTGCTGGTCGCCGCCGGGCTCGTGGGCCAGCGCGCCGTCGCGGACGCGCCGGGGTCGGGCGTGGAGGTCCGGCTCCACACGGTCCAGCCGGGCGAGACCCTGTGGCAGTACGCGCGCTCGGTCCGGGACACGGGCGACGACCTGCGTGACGTCGTCGCCGACCTGCGCCAGCTCAACGGCCTCACGACGGCCGAGCTGCAGGCCGGTCAGGTGGTCCTCCTGCCCGAGGACTGAGCGCGCGCTGCGCGACCTGGGCGGCGACGGTGCGAGGATGGACCCTGCTTGCGCCGGGCGCGGCGTCCCGCTTACCTTGTCGGGCAGCCGGGCGCCGGTCCGGAGCCGAGCGCAGGAGACCAGCGATGCACTGCCCGTTCTGCCGCCACGCGGACTCGCGAGTCATCGACTCGCGCACCTCCGACGACGGTTCGTCCATCCGCCGACGGCGGCAGTGCCCGGCGTGCCAGCGCCGCTTCACGACGATCGAGACGGCGAGCCTGTCCGTCGCCAAGCGCTCCGGCGTCACCGAGCCGTTCAGCCGTGACAAGGTCGTCGCCGGGGTGCGCAAGGCGTGCCAGGGCAGGCCCGTGAGCTCCGACGACCTCGCGCTGCTGGCGCAACGGGTCGAGGAGACGCTGCGCGCGTCGGGTCGTCCCGAGATCGAGGCGAACGAGGTCGGGCTGGCGATCCTGGGGCCGCTGCGCGAGCTGGACGAGGTGGCCTACCTGCGGTTCGCGAGCGTCTACCAGTCGTTCGAGTCCCTCGAGGACTTCGAGAGCGCGATCACCTCCCTGCGCGCGGAGCGCGAGGCGCGTGCCGACGACGCGGAGCGGGACGGGGGCACCGAGGGCGCGGAGCCCGCGACCGTCGGCCGCGACGCGTCGCGCTGACCCAGGGCTCAGCGACCGTTCGCGGCCCCCGGGTGCCCGCTCCGGGCGCAATGCTCTTGGCGCGACGCGCGGCGGTAGAGCATGCTGGTCGGCACCAGGTGCTGCGCGGTCTGCCGTGCGAGCACGTCCACCCCGACGATGACGAGGTGATCGTGATGACGACGGACGACGCCAAGGGCGCCAAGCCCAGCGAGGACACGAAGGCGCGCTTCCGGGAGGCGCTGGAGCGGAAGAACGCCGCCAGCCACCCGACCGCCGGCAAGGACGGCAACACGGGGCAGGTGCACGGCTCGGAGACCTCCGGCCCCGTGCAGAAGATGTTCCGCCGCAAGTCCGGCTGAGCAGTCCGGTCCCACGACCACGCGAGGGCGTCCCCGGGTCTCCGGGGACGCCCTCGGCGTGTGTCGGCGTGTGTCGGCCTGTGTCGGCGTCGTGTCAGCGCGCGGCCGGGCCGGGCGGGAACTCGGGCCGCTCGAAGGCGTCGCGGATGCGCAGCCGGATCGTCGACGGCATGGCCTGCAGCTTCGCGGAGGCGCCGCGCTGCGTGACGTCCGAGATGTCCGTGACCACGTAGCCGACCTCGCCGCGGGTGGCGAGCATCTGCGCCTCGATGTTGGCGCCGTGGTCCGCGAAGACCTGGTTCACGGCGGCGAGGACGCCCGGCACGTTGCGGTGCAGCAGCATGATGCGGCCCACGCCGGTGTGCGCGAGCTGCAGGTTGGGCAGGTTGACCGAGAGGGTCGTCGAGCCGGTCTGCACGAAGTCCCGGAGCTTCTTCGAGACGAACTCGCCGATGGCCTCCTGCGCCTCCTCGGTGGAGCCGCCGACGTGCGGCGTGAGGATGACGTTGGGCAGGCCGCGCAGCGGGGAGGTGAACTCGTCGCCGCGCTTCTTCGGCTCGGCCGGGAAGACGTCGACGGCGGCGCCGCCCAGGTGGCCCGACAGGATGTGCTCCCGCAGCGCCTCGAGGTCGACCACGAAGCCCCGCGAGAGGTTGAGGAAGATCGCTCCCGGCTTCATCCCCGCGAACAGGTCGGCGCCGAAGAGGCCGGCGTTGCCGGGGCGCCCGTCGACGTGGATCGTCACGGCGTCGGCCTCGGCGAGGAGCTCCTCGACCGTCTCGACGCGGTGGGCGTTGCCCAGCGAGAGCTTCTCGGCGGTGTCGTAGAAGACGACCCGCATGCCGAGGTTCTCCGCGAGGACCGACAGCTGGGAGCCGATGTTCCCGTACCCGATGATGCCGAGGGTGCGGCCGCGCACCTCGTGCGCGCCGTCGGCGGTCTTGTCCCACACGCCGTCGTGCAGCGCCTTGTCCCGCACGCTGAGGCGGCGGGTCAGGGAGATGATCTCCGCCACCGCGAGCTCCACCACCGAGCGCGTGTTGGAGTAGGGCGCGTTGAACACGGCGACACCGTGGGCCGCGGCCGCGTCGAGGTCGATCTGGTTGGTCCCGATGGAGAAGGTGCCGACGGCCTGCAGGCCGGGGACGCTCTCCAGGACCTTGCGGGTCACGGTGGTCTTGGAACGGATGCCGAGGATCTGGAAGTCCGCGAGGGACTCGATCAGCTCGGCCTCGTCGAGCGCGCCGGAGCGCGTGACGACCTCGATGCCCGCATCACGAAGATTCTGGGCAGCGACGGGGTGGACGTTCTCGAGAAGGAGGGCTCGCAGCACGAGGCCATGGTGCGCCGTGCGGGCCCGCCCCCACAAACGCGTCTCACGCCGCGGCGAGCTCGACGATCCCCGCGGGCAGCGGCTGCTCGTGCACCACGACGAGGCGCTGGGTGGGCCGCGTCATCGCCACGTAGAGGTCGGAGGCGCCACCGGGCCCCCCGGTGACGGCCACCGGCTCGACGAGGACGACGGCGTCGAACTCGAGGCCCTTGGTCTCCCGCGGGTCGAGCACGACCACCTGCGCGTCCTCGGGGCGCTGCGCGCGCAGGCGGTCCGCCTCCGCGCGCCCGAGCGCGCCGGGGAGCACCTCCGCGACGATCGCGCGGAGCGCGTCGACCTCGTCGGCCGCGGCCACCACCGCGACCCGCCCGGCGCCGTCCGATCCCACGAACCGGGCGGCCAGCGCGGCCACCTGGTCGCGCACCTCCTGGACGAGGGCGGGCCGCGCGGGGCCGGACGGCGTGACGCGGGCGAGCTCGAGCGCCCCGGGCACCTCGCGGGCCGCCGTGAGCGGCGAGGTGGGTAGCCCCGCCGCCGCGGCCATGCGCTGAGCGGCGTCGGCGACGGCGGCCGGCGTGCGGTAGCTGACGGTGAGCTCCTCGAGGCGCCAGGAGCCGCCCAGCACGGGGTCGAGGGCCTGGCCCCACGACCGCGCGCCGGCGGCCGACGACGTCTGCGCGACGTCGCCGACGATCGTCATCGAGCGGGTCGGCACGCGACGCACGAGCATGCGCCACGCCATGGGGGAGAGCTCCTGCGCCTCGTCGACCACGACGTGGCCGTAGGTCCACGTGCGATCCTCGGCCGCGCGCTCCGCGGTGGTCAGGCGAGGCCCGGTCGACTCGAAGCGGGACGCCAGGGTCTCGGCGTCCACGAGGCCGCCGCCGGCGCCCGTGGACTCGAGCACCGAGCGGGCGTACTCGAGCTCGGCCGCGCGCTCCGCGGCACGGGCCTTCGCCTCGGCGCGCGCGATCGAGCCGTCCTCGCCGAGAAGCTCGGCGGCCTCGTCGAGCAGCGGGACGTCGGCCTCGGTCCACGGCGCGCCGGGCTCGCGGCGCACGGCGGCGCGCTCGGCGGCGGACAGCTCGGGGGCGGCCTCCGCGAGCCGGTGGGGCTTCGCGAAGAGGTCGGCGACGAGCTTCTCGGGCGAGATCGGGAACCATGCGAGGTTGAGCGCCACCCGCACGTCGCGGTGGGAGCGCAGGTCCTCCGTGACCATGGCGACGTCCTCGGGCGCGAGCTCGGTGTCCGCGGCGGACCGGTACTGGTCGACGAGGCGGGCGAGCATGTCCCGGACGAACGACGCGCGGGCCTCGTTGTGCGGCTTGTGGGTGCGGCGGGCGCGGGCGATGGCGTCGCGGACGTCGCGCCGGCGCACGACGAGGTCGTAGCCCTCGAGCCGGAACCGCACGTCGCGCTCGGGGACGCGCTCGCGGGCGCGCACGGCGCGGCGGACGACGTCGCGCCACAGGAGGCGGCCCTTGATCTCGGTGGCGACGGGGTCGTCGACGGCGGTGGCACGGATGCCGGGGAGCAGCTCGCCGACCGTCGTCGCGACCACGCCGGTCTCGCCGAGCGAGGGCAGCACCTGGTCGATGTAGCGCAGGAACGCGCGGCTCGGGCCGACCAGGAGCACGCCGCTGCGCTCCAGGACGCGGCGGTGCGCGTACAGCAGGTAGGCGGCGCGGTGCAGCGCGACGGCGGTCTTGCCGGTGCCCGGCCCGCCCTGGACGACGAGAGCGCCGGCGAGCTCGGCGCGGATGATCCGGTCCTGCTCGCCCTGGATGGTCGCGACGATGTCGGTCATCCGGCCCGTGCGCCGCGCGGCGAGCGACGCGAGCAGGGCGCCCTCGCCGGAGAGCGTCGAGGCCGCGAGCGTGCCGCCGCCCTCCTCGCCGTCGTCCCCCTGCAGGGCGTCGAGGTCGAGCACCTCGTCCTCCAGGCCGGTGACGCTGCGCCCCGAGGTCACGAGGTGCCGCCGGCGTCGGACGCCGGCGGGGTGCAGCGCCGTGGCGCGGTAGAACGGGGTCGCGGCGGGCGCGCGCCAGTCCGTCAGGAGCGAGCGGTGCTCGGCGTCGGCGAGGCCGATGCGACCGACGTACCGCGTGCCGCCGTCGTCGAGGTCGAGGCGGCCGAAGGCGAGCCGGTCCTCGACGGCGTCGAGCTGCGCGACCCGGTCCTCGTAGAGGGTCGCGAACGCGTCCCGCTCGCTGCGGTTCTGCGGAGAGCCCGAGGGGCCCGAGCGGCGGACCTCCGCGAGGCGGTCGCGCGTCGCGCGCCGCAGCTCGTCCAGTCGGGCGTAGAGGGTGTCGACGACACCCTGTTCGCGTGCCAGCTCGTCGTGCCTGCCCGCCACGCATCCTCCCAGCGTCCTTGCGCCGCGCTCACCGGGTGACGCGGCCCCTTTGCGGCGGACCATCATTGCAGATGCGGAGGCCTCCTCGGTGCACGGTCCGGGCGGTCGTGCGCGCCGCGGGCCCGGGCGCGAGGCGACGCGCCGGGGCGCCGGGCTCCGGCCGTGCGGGGGCGGCCGGGCTAGGATCTGGCCCATGAGCAGCGGCGACGTCCTGCGAGCAGGGTCCGAGGGACCCGCCGAGGACGCGACGGCGACCGTGCTCCTCGTCGAGGACGACGACGGGGACGCGCTGCTCGTCACGGAGCTGCTCGACGACGCCGACGTGGCGATCGTGCTGCGGCGCGCCCGGTCGGTCGCCGAGGCCGTGGAGGCCCTGTCCCGGCCGGGCGGCTCGCCCGGCGTCGACTGCGTCCTGCTGGACCTCGGGCTGCCCGACGCCGTCGGGCTCACGGCCGTGTCCCGGCTGCGCGAGGTCGCCGAGCGCGTGCACGACGTGCCCGCGCTCGTCGTGCTCACCGGCCTCACCGGGGGCGACCAGGGGCTGCAGGCCGTCGCCGCGGGCGCCGACGACTACCTGGTCAAGGGCGAGACCGACGCCGGGCTGCTCGGCCGGTCGCTGCGCTACGCGCTGCAGCGCCGCCGGTCCGCCGCGCAGCAGCGCGCGCTGTACCGCAGCGCGGTCCGGGCGGAGGAGACGGCGCGGCTGGAGCGCGCGCTGCTGCCCAACCCGCTCGTGGGCGACGAGCGCGTCTCGGTCATGGTGGGGTACCTGCCGGGCGGCGGCGGCCTGCTCGGCGGCGACTTCTTCGACACGGTGGAGCGGCCGGACGGGAGCGTGCTGTCCGTGGTCGGGGACGTCGCCGGGCACGGACCCGACGAGGCGGCCCTCGGGGCCACGCTCCGCACGGCCTGGCGCACGCTGGTGCTGACCGGGACCCCGCCCGAGCACGTCCTCGAGCAGCTGGAGCGGGTGCTCCTCACGGAGCGGGCCCGCCCGGAGGTCTTCGTGACCCTGGCCCAGGCGGTGGTGACGCCCGACCGGTCGGGCGTCGACCTCTACCTGGCGGGGCACCTGCCGCCCCTCCTCATCACGGGGCCGGTGGGGGACCTGAGCTGCGAGCTGCTGGCGCCCACCGGCCGCGGGCGCGCGCTGGGCGTGCCCGTCGAGGGCGGGTGGCACCCGCGCCGCATCGACCTCGACGGACCGTTCGCGCTCATGCTGTACACCGACGGGCTCGTCGAGGCCGAGGTGAACGTGGGCGCGCCGCAGCTCGCGGCCGACCCGGTCACGGGGGAGCCCTCGGTGGACGGGCTCGGCCGGGACGCGCTCGGGCTCGTCGCGCTCCAGGGCGGGGGAGCCCCGCTGGGCCCGCTGCGCCGGCGGGTGCCCCGGCTCGGGCAGTCCGGGCTGCACGACCTCGTCGCCGACGACCTGGACCGGCACGGGATCGTCGGCGTCGTCGAGCGCGTGCTGCGCCGCGTGCGCGCGCTGCACGGAGGCCCCCTGACCGACGACGCGGCCCTCCTCGTGCTCGGCTGGACCGGGCGCGACACCCCGTACCTGGGCGAGCGGTCCTCGACGCTCGCCGACTCGGCCGAGTGGGCCCGCCCGTGAGGCGCGAACGACCGCTGCACGACATCGTCCTGCGGCTGCTGCTCGTCGTCGGCGCGGTGCTGCTCCTCGCCCTCGCCGTCGCGCTGGTGGCGATCCAGCGGTCCCTCTCGCTGCTCCGGGTCGGGGCCGGCGACGAGGCGATGGACGCGGCGCACGCCTGGAACCGTGCCCTGCTCGTGGTGGTCCTCGTCCTGGTGCTGCTCGTGGTGCTCATGGGCTGGTTCATGTGGCGCGCCCTGCAGCGCGGGGTGACGCGGCCGCTCGCGCGGCTGGCGGACTCCGTGCGGGCCGCGGCCTCCGGGGCGCACGACCACGAGATCCGGGTCGAGGGCACGGGCGAGGTCGCGGCGCTCGCGGCGGACGTCGAGCACATGCGGCGGGAGCTGGTGGCGCAGGTGGCGGAGGTGCGCGCGTCGCACGAGGAGACGGAGCGCACGCACGCGCGGCTCGCCCAGCAGGCGCGGGAGCTGGCCCGGTCCAACCAGGAGCTCGCGCGCTCGAACCGCGACCTGGAGCAGTTCGCCTACGTCGCGTCGCACGACCTGCAGGAGCCGCTGCGCAAGGTCGCCAGCTTCACCCAGCTGCTGCAGAAGCGCTACGGCGAGCAGCTGGACGACCGGGCCGACCAGTACATCGCGTTCGCCGTCGACGGTGCGCTGCGCATGCAGCGGCTCATCCAGGACCTGCTGAGCTTCTCGCGCGTGGGGCGCTCGGGCGGTCCGAAGGAGGACGTCGACCTCGGGCAGATCCTCGAGCAGGTGCGGCACGACCTGGGCGAGCGCATCGCCGAGGCGGGTGCGGAGGTCACCCACGACCCGCTGCCGGTGGTGCACGGCGAGCGGGCGCTGCTGGCGATGCTGCTGACCAACGTGGTGGGCAACGCGGTGAAGTTCCGCGACCCGGAGCGGCCTCCGCGCATCCACGTGTCGGCGCGCCGCCTGCCCGGCCCCGAGGCGGGCTGGGAGATCTCCTGCGCGGACAACGGGATCGGGATCGACCCGCAGTACGCGGACCGCGTCTTCGTCATCTTCCAGCGGCTGCACCCCAAGGACGTCTACACGGGCACCGGCATCGGGCTCGCCCTGGTCAAGCGGGTGGTCGAGCACCACGGCGGGAGCGTCTGGCTCGAGCCGTCGGAGGCCGGCGGGACCACCGTCCGCTGGACCCTGCCCGACGGTGACGAGGCGACCGGCGCCGTCGTCGGTTAGGCTCGGGGCACGTCGCTGACCTGCGACGACGCACCTGGAGTGCGCCCCGACCGGGGAGCTCGACGACGGCGAGGAGTGGCGATGGCGGACCAGCAGGCGGGTATCGAGGTCCTCCTCGTCGAGGACGACCCGGGCGACGTGCTCATGACGCGCGAGGCGTTCGAGGAGCACAAGGTCGTCAACCGGCTCTCGGTGGTCGCCGACGGTGTGAGCGCGATGGCGTACCTGCGCAAGGAGGGCGAGCACGCGGACGCCGCCACGCCGGACCTGATCCTGCTCGACCTCAACCTGCCGCGGATGGACGGCCGCGAGGTGCTCGCCGCCGTCAAGGCCGACGAGCGGCTCAAGCACATCCCGGTGGTCGTGCTCACGACCTCGGAGGCGGAGGAGGACGTCCTGCGCTCGTACTCGCTGCACGCGAACGCGTACGTGACCAAGCCCGTGGACTTCGACCGGTTCATCCAGGTGGTCCGCCAGATCGACGACTTCTTCGTCACGGTGGTGCGCCTCCCGCGCCGTTGAGGTCGACCCCGGCGGACGGGAAGGATCCTGGCGGCGGGACGGTTGTGACTCGTGCGGGTGCGAGCCCGCCGGCGTGAGCCGGAACCCGAGGAGGAGACCGTTGCTGGACCCGCAGAGCATCTACGAGGTCGACGAGGCCGCCGTCGAGCGCGTCCTGCCCCGCCGTGGGCCCGACGCCCCGCCGACCGCCGACGGACCCGTGCTGCTGCACGCCCTCGACGGGTTCGTCGACGCCGGCTCCGCGGCGGAGGTCGCCGTGGAGCACGTCACCGACGAGCTGACCACCACCCGCCTCGTGACCTTCGACGTCGACCGGCTGCTGGACTACCGCTCCAAGCGGGTCGGCATGACGTTCGACGCCGACCGATGGTCGTCCTACGACGAGCCGTTCCTGGTGATCGACCACGTGGCGGACCGCGAGGGCACCGGCTTCCTCCTGCTGCACGGGTCCGAGCCGGACCTGCAGTGGGAGCGCGTCGTCGCGGCGGTGAAGGGGCTCGTCGAGCGGTTCGACGTCTCCCTGACGGTCGGCTTCCACGGCATCCCGATGGGCGTGCCGCACACCCGCCCGCTGTCGTTGACGGCGCACGGCACGCGCCCGGGGCTGGTCGAGGACTACACGTCGTTCTTCGGGACGGTGCGCGTCCCGGGCTCGCTGGCGGCGCTGCTCGAGTACCGCCTCGGCGAGGCGGGGCACGACGCGATCGGCTTCACCGTGCACGTGCCGCACTACCTGGCGCAGTCCCGTTACGCCCCGGCGGCGGTGGTGGCGCTGCGGCACGTGGAGCGCGCCACGGGCCTGGACCTGGCGACCGGCCTCCTGTCCGAGGCAGCGGCCGACGCGACCATCGAGGTCGAGAAGCAGGTGGGCGAGTCCACCGAGGTCAAGGCCGTCGTCAGGGCGCTCGAGGAGCAGTACGACGCGTTCACGCGGTCGGTGGGGCGCCCGAGCCTGCTCGCCGAGCAGGCGCCGCTGCCCACGGCGGAGGAGCTCGGCGCGGAGTTCGAGCGGTTCCTGGCCCAGCAGGACGACGACTGACGCCCGCAATCGGCGTTCCGCGGCATCCGCGGCATATCCGTGGCACGTCGGTGTGGTCCATGCCACACTGACCGCGTTGCAGAGGCGTTCCCCGCCGGATCGCGGCGGGGGCCTGTGCGGCGACGGGTGGCCGCCCGGTGTGCCCGTGACCGCGTGACGGAAGGTCGAAGGATCAGCATGGCGCAAGGTTCTGTGAAGTGGTTCAACTCCGAGAAGGGCTTCGGCTTCATCGCACAGGACGACGGCGGCGCCGACGTCTTCGTGCACTACTCCGCGATCCAGTCGCAGGGGTACCGCTCCCTGGAGGAGGCCCAGCGGGTCGAGTTCGAGATCACCCAGGGTCCCAAGGGTCCGCAGGCGGAGCAGGTCGTCCCGCTCTGAGTCCCCGGCTCGTCTGACGACGGCCGCGTCCCGACGGCGGGGCGCGGCCGTCGTCGTGCGCCGGGAGGTTCAGGCGCCGGCGAACCGCGCCAGCTCGTCCCCGACCAGGAGCCGTGCGGGGACGGGCAGGCTGCGCAGGCGGCGCGCGAGCGCGGCGTCGTCCAGGTCGAGCGGCGTCGGAGGTGCTCCGCCGGTGCCGTCGCCGTCCTCGCCGTCCTCGCCGTCCTCGCCGTCCGTGGTCTCGCCGTCGGGCACGGACCGCACGGCCACGAGGACCACGTTGCCGTAGCGGCGCCCCTTGAGGATGGCGTGCTCGGCG
>NZ_JBHVFQ010000041.1:0-25126 GCF_042801555.1 Isoptericola sp. NPDC057559 | reverse complement strand
GGTCGGGGACCGTGCCCGGCACCGGCGGCCGGCGGGCCGCGCGGCCCTCGGCACGGTGCACGACCCGCGGCGAAAGTTCACCCGCGGGGACGGACGGAGCGGTCGGGCGGACAGGTGGTCGGGATGCCGTGGGTCGAGCTGACGGTCGTGGGCCGGGCGGGCGGTGACGCCGCGAGCCTGGTGGAGCTGGGCGCGGCCCGCGCCCACACCCGCACCGTGCTCGAGGTGTCCGTGCGCGACCAGTCCGCGCTGTACGGCCTGCTGCACCGGATGGCCGCCCTGGGGCTGGAGCTGGTCGAGCTCCGCACGGTCCCGGCCCGGCGCGCGGACGTCGAGATCGTCGTGCGCGGCGCGATCGGACCGGTGGTGCGGGGGATGCTCAGCGGCGTCGATCGGGCGGCGCCCGCCGAGGTCACCTCGCACCGGGTGCGGGAGGCGGACCTGGGCGCGCTGCTCGCCGTCCTCGACGGCGCCTCCTCACCCGTCGCGGGTGAGGACGCGCCCGCCGGCGCGCGGCACCGTGGGGCACGGAGCAAGGCGGCCGCCGCGCCGCGCGACCCACGGACGGGAGGACGACCCATGGACCCGACGGGTGAGGACACGGGACCCGACGAGATGGGCCCCATCGACTACATCGTCGTGGAGTTCCCGCAGAACCGGCTCGACGGGCACGCGCTGCCGCTGCTCGTCGACCTCGTGGACCGCGGGATCATCCGCGTCCTCGACCTCGTCTTCGTCCGCAAGAGCGCGGACGGCGAGGTGACGGCGGTCGACCTGGAGGACCTGGAGATCGAGGGCGACTTCGACGTGTCGGTGTTCCAGGGCGCGTCGTCCGGCCTCCTCGACGAGGACGACCTCACCGAGGCGGGCGGCGTCCTGACCCCGGGCAGCGCGGCCGGCGTCCTCGTGTACGAGAACGCGTGGGCCGGCCCGTTCGCCGCCGCGCTGCGTCGTGGCGGGGGGATGCTCGTCGCCAGCGGCCGGATCCCGGTCCAGTCGCTCCTCGGGGCGCTGGAGGCCGCCGAGGCCCGCTGACCCGCCGCCGGCGCCGCGTCGCGGCGCCGCTCACCGATCCGCACACACCACCCGTCGCCGGCCGGGCCCCGGCCGGCGACACCGACCAGAGGAGGTCGACATGCCCGGTCTGCTTCGGGGCGTCGCCAGGACCGCCGTCGTCGCCGGCACGGCCAGCGCCGTCTCCGGGCGCGTGCAGCGCCGCCAGCAGGGGCGCTGGGCCGCGCAGGACGCCCAGCGCGCCCAGGACGCGGGGTACGCGCCCGCGCCGACGTACGCCCAGCCCGTCTACGAGCCGCCGCCGCCCGCGCCGGCACCCGCGCCCGCGCCGTCCGGCGGGGCGGACGCGACCATCGCCCAGCTCCGCGACCTGGCCGAGCTGCGGGCGCAGGGTGTGCTCACCGACGCCGAGTTCGCGGCGCAGAAGGCGCGCATCCTCGGGTCGTAGCCCGCCCGAGGGCAGAGGCGCACCGGGATGGTGCGCTCTGTGAACGGTCGGTAAAGAATGTCCCTGGCGAGGTTCCGCTGCGGGTTCGCGAAGGTGTAGCGTTGCGGTCGTCGCGACGACGAGGTCGCGAGTCCGGAACGCAGCGCCCGAGACCGTGGCGCGCTGGACGCAGGACGTGGGACGAAGGTGTGGCAGTGACTTTCACCGACGAGGCTCAGGCCGGGGGCATCGCCCTCGTGGAGCGCACCGACGTGAGCGTGGTGGACATGTGGGGCGAGATCGACATCGCCCTGCGCAACGAGGCGAGCGCGGCCCTCGCGCGGGCCTTCGAGCGGGACCTGCCCGTGGTGGTCGACACCTCACGGGTGACCTTCATCGACTCCGCCGGGGTCGCCTTCCTCGTCCAGCTCTGCCGCATCGGCAGGGACGAGGGGCTGCGGGTCTCGCTGCACCGGCCGCCGGCCGCGGTGCTCGACGTGCTGCGCATGCTCGAGCTCGACGTGCCGCCGGAGACCGGCGTCGACTGGGGCCGCGTCCCGACCGCGCCCACGCCCACGGCGCCGCACAGCCTGGCGGGCTGACCGCTCCGGACCTCCGTCGGACGCCCCGCGGCTCAGTGGTCGCGGCCGCTCGCCGCCAACGCCGCCGCCCCGACGATGCCGGCGCGGTTGCGCAGCGTGGCGGGGATGATGGGCGCGCGCAGGTCGAGCAGCGGCAGGAACTTCTCGTGGTGCTTGCTCACCCCGCCGCCGACGACGATCAGCTCGGGCGAGATCAGCATCTCGACGGTCTCGAAGTACCGCTGCAGCCGGTGGGCCCAGTGGTGCCACGACAGGTCCTCGCGCTCGCGGGCGGACTCGGCGGCCCGCGACTCGGCGTCGTGGCCGTCGATCTCCAGGTGGCCGAGCTCGGTGTTCGGCACGAGGACGCCGTCCACGAGCAGCGCCGACCCGATGCCGGTGCCCAGCGTGACGACCAGCACCACGCCGTCGCGACCCTCGGCGGCGCCGTACCGCTGCTCGCCGACGCCCGCGGCGTCGGCGTCGTTGACGGCGGTGACCTCGCGACCCGTGGCCTCGCGGGCGAGCGCCGGCAGGTCCACGCCCTTCCACGACTGGTCGAGGTTGGCGATGAAGCGGACGACGCCGTGGTCCATCGGGGCGGGGAAGGCGACGCCGACGGGCACGTGCTGGGGCAGCTCGAACGAGTCGACGAGCTCGGCGAGCACCTGGGCGACGGCCTCCGGGGTGGAGTTCTCCGGCGTGGGGATGCGGCGCCTTTCGGCGGCGAACTCGCCGGTCGCGAGGTCGACCGGGGCCCCCTTGATCCCGGACCCGCCGATGTCGATGCCGAACGCGACCGGCTGCGCTGCCTCCACCATGGGCCCATCTTGATGCAGGATCGTCCTATGAGCGACACAAGCCCGGTGCAGTACTGGTACAACACCAAGACCGGCGAGGTCGAGGAGAGTCGCGACCGCTCGAGCTGGAGCCACCGCATGGGTCCGTACCCGTCGCGGGAGGCCGCTCGCAACGCCCTGGACTCCGCGCAGCGCCGCAACGAGACATGGGAGGGCGAGGACGCCGACTGGCGCGGCAAGGACTGACCCTCCCCGCCCTTCGCGGCGCGCCGATGAGTTCCCGCCGCCCGCGGCGTCGACCCGGGGAGAGGGAGGTGCCGGCATGACGGTGACGGTGGAGGCGAACGGCGTCCGGCTGGGCGTGGAGCACTTCGGCGACGCGGCGGCGCCGCTGGTCCTGTGCGCCGGCGGGACGACGATGCTCTCGTGGCCCGACACGGTGTGCGAGGCCGTGGCCCGCGGCGGGCGGCACGTGGTCCGGTACGACCTGCGCGACTCGGGCGCGTCGACCACGGTCGACCCCGACGCGCCGGCCTACTCCCTGCGGGACCTCGCGGCCGACGCGGCGGCGCTCGCGCGGGAGCTCGACGACCGGCCGGCGCACCTGGCGGGCCTCGGCGTCGGCGGCATGGTCGCCCAGGTCGCCGCGCTCGACCATCCGGACGCGTTCGCGGCGCTCACCCTCGTCGGGACGCGGCCGGTGGCACCGGGGCCGGTCGACGACGACCTGCCCGACCACGACGCGGAGACGATGGCACGGCTCTTCTCGCGGCCGATGCCCGACTGGGCCGACCGGGGCGCCGTGGCCGAGCACGCCGCCGCGAGCGCCGAGATCCTCGGCGACGACCCGGCGTCGGCCCGCGAGGTCGCCGGGCGCACCTGGGACCGCACCCCGGGCAGGGCGCCGTCGGTGCACCTGGCCAACCAGCTGGGCACGGTGTTCGCCGCGCTCGACTGCACGCCGCGGTGGCGTGAGCGCCTGCCCGAGGTCGCCGTGCCGACGCTGGTGGTGCACGGCCGCCGCGACCCGTTCTTCCCGGTCGGCAACGCGGAGGCGCTGGCCCGCGAGATCCCGGACGCGCGGCTGCTGATCCTCGACCGGGCGTCCACGACGGTCCCCGACGAGGACGCCGGGCGGGTCGCGGCGGCGATGCTCGGCCTCGCGGCCGGCGTCACCGGGTGGCCGCGGGCCTAGCGCTCGAAGGAGTGCGCGGCGTCGGGGAACGTGCCCCGGCGGACCTCGTCGGCGTAGTCCTGGGCGGCCTGGCGCAGCAGGTTGCCCACCTCGGCGAACCGGCGGGCGAAGCGCGGCGACCAGTCGGTCATGCCGGCCATGTCGGTCCAGACCAGCACCTGCCCGTCGACGCGGGGGCCGGCGCCGATGCCAATGGTGGGGATGCGCAGGATCTCGGTGGCGCGCGCGGCGACCTCCACCGGGACCATCTCGAGCACGACGGCGACGGCGCCGGCCTCCTGCACGGCGAGGGCGTCCTCGCACAGGGCCTCGGCGGCCTCGTCGCCGCGGCCCTGGACGCGGGGCCCGCCCAGGAGGTTCTCCGACTGCGGTGTGAAGCCGAGGTGGCCCACCACGGGGATCCCGGCGTCGGTGAGCGCGCGGATCTGCGCGGCCGAGCGTCGCCCGCCCTCGAGCTTGACCGCGGCGGCGCCGGTCTCCTTCATGATCCGCACGGCCGAGCCGAGCGCCTGCTCCGCGCCGGCCTCGTACGACCCGAACGGCAGGTCGACGACGACGAGCGCGTGCTCGGCGGCGCGGGCGACGGCGCGGGCCGGCGGGATCATGTCGTCGAGCGTGACGGGCAGCGTCGTGTGGTGCCCGTGCATGGTGTTGCCGATCGAGTCGCCGACCAGCAGCAGGTCCAGGCCGGCGGCGTCGAAGAGGCGTGCGGTGACGGCGTCGTAGGCCGTGAGCATCGTGAGCTTCTCGCCGCGTTCCTTGGCCTCGGCCAGGTGGTGGACCCGCACGCGACGGCGGCGGGTCAGGTCGGCGGCGGGGGAGGGCGCGGCGGCGTCGACGGTGGCGTCGTGACCGGGGTTCGACATGCCGGTCAGCCTATGCCTCCGACCCGCGGTACCGGATATCCGTCCAGGTCGGGACGGGGGCGGTCCGGGCCGCGTCCCACGACATACCCCGTTAACACTTCTCGGGCAGGATGGGTTCATGGACAGGCAGCAGGAGTTCGTGCTCCGCACGGTCGAGGAGCGCGACATCCGCTTCATCCGGCTCTGGTTCACCGACGTGCTCGGCGTGCTGAAGTCGGTGGCGGTCGCCCCGGCCGAGCTCGAGCAGGCGTTCACGGAGGGCATCGGCTTCGACGGCAGCTCCATCGAGGGGCTGACGCGGGTCTACGAGGCGGACATGATCGCCAAGCCCGACCCGACCACGTTCCAGGTGCTGCCGTGGCGCGGCGACCGGCACGGCACCGGCCGCATGTTCTGCGACATCCTCACGCCGGACGGGGAGCCGTCCCTGGCGGACTCGCGCAACGTGCTCAAGCGCGCGCTCGCGCGCGCGAGCGACCGCGGGTTCACCTTCTACACGCACCCCGAGGTGGAGTTCTACCTGTTCAACCAGGTGGCCTCCCCGGAGGAGCCGCTGGTCCCCGTCGACAACGGCGGCTACTTCGACCACCTGGCGCGCGGCAGCACGCACGACTTCCGCCGGGCTGCGATCACGATGCTCGAGTCCATGGGCATCTCGGTGGAGTTCTCCCACCACGAGGCCGGCCCTGGCCAGAACGAGATCGACCTGCGCTACGCGGACGCGCTCACCACCGCCGACAACCTCATGACCTTCCGCACGGTGGTCAAGGAGGTGGCGCTGGAGCAGGGCGTCTTCGCGTCGTTCATGCCCAAGCCGATGGTCGACCAGCCCGGCTCCGGCATGCACACGCACCTGTCGCTGTTCGAGGACGACCGCAACGCCTTCCACGAGCCGGGCGCGCAGTTCGAGCTGTCCAAGACGGCGCGGCAGTTCATCGCCGGCCTCCTGGTCCACGCGGCCGAGATCACGGCCGTGACCAACCAGTACGTCAACTCCTACAAGCGGCTGTGGGGCGGCGCCGAGGCGCCGAGCTACATCTGCTGGGGCCACAACAACCGGTCCGCCCTCGTGCGCGTGCCCATGTACAAGCCGGGCAAGGGCAACTCGGCGCGCGTGGAGTACCGGGCGCTCGACTCGGCCACCAACCCCTACCTCGCGTTCGCGGTGCTGCTGGCCGCGGGCCTCAAGGGCATCGAGGACGGCTACGAGCTGCCGGAGGCCACCGGCGACGACGTGTGGGAGCTCACCGACCGGGAGCGCCGCGCGCTCGGCATCGCGCCGCTGCCGCAGTCGCTGAACGAGGCGATCGAGCTCATGGAGCGCTCCGAGCTCGTGGCGGAGACGCTGGGGGAGCACGTCTTCGACTTCGTGCTGCGCAACAAGCGGCAGGAGTGGGACGCCTACCGCGCCCAGGTCACGCCCTACGAGCTGCGCCGGTTCCTGCAGTTCCTGTGACCGCCCGGCGCTCCACCCTCACTGGCCGGCTGCTGCACGCCGGGTTCGGCGACCTCACGCGGTCGGCAACGCTCTGGTCGGACGCCGCGCTGCAGGAGGTGCTCGACGCGCCGGGCCGCGAGGACGCGCTGCTGGCGGCGCTGGGGGCGTGCGCCGACGCCGACCTCGCGCTGCTCCAGCTCGTGCGGCTCGCGGAGTCGCCGGGGGCGGGGGCACGGCTGGGGGAGCTGCTGGACGCCGCGTCTCCGCGGGCGCGCACCCGCCTGGTCGCGGTGCTGGGGGCGTCGTCCGCGCTGGGCGACGAGGTGGTGCGGCGCCCGGAGCTCCTCGACGTGGTCGCCGTCCCGGACGGCGCGTCCGAGGAGGCCGACGGCGCGAGCGGCGAGAGCGACGCGCGAAGTGAAAGCAGTGAGAGCGGCGAGACCGACGCCGGGGACGACGCGGACACGTCCGCCGCCCCGGGCCCGCGGACGTTCGCCGGGCCCGCCGCCGTCCGCGCCGGCCTGCTGCGTGCCGTCGGGGCCGACCCCGAGGCGGACGTGCCCGTGGCGGCCGACCCGGACGGCGAGCCGGGCGTGGCCTGGCCCGACGCCGGCGCGGCCACCACCACCGACGCGCTGCGCCGCGCCTACCGCGAGCGGCTCCTGGCCCTCGCCGCGGACGACCTCACCGCGGGCGAGCCGCTGACGCGCCTGCCCGTCGTCGCCGCCGCGCTCGCCGACCTGGCCTCCGCCGCCGTGGAGGCGGCGCTCGCCGTCGCGCGCGCCGACCTCGACGACCACGGCGCCGGCGTGCGGCTCTGCGTCATCGGCATGGGCAAGACCGGCGGGCGCGAGCTCAACTACGTCTCCGACGTCGACGTCGTGTACGTCTGCGAGCCGGGCGAGGCGCCCGACGGCGGGCTGCTCGACGAGGCGACGGCGCTGGCCGTCGGCACGCGCCTCGCGACCGGGCTGCAGCGGGTCTGCTCGGCCACGTCCGCCGAGCCCGCCCTGTGGCCCGTGGACGCCGCGCTGCGGCCCGAGGGCGCGCAGGGGCCGCTGGTGCGCACGCTCGCGAGCCACGTCGCCTACTACGAGCGGTGGGCCGAGACCTGGGAGTTCCAGGCGCTGCTCAAGGCGCGCCCGATCGCCGGGGACGCGGCGCTGGGGCACGACTACCGCGCCGCCGTGGACCCGTTCATCTGGTCGGCCGTGCACCGCGAGCACTTCGTCGAGGACGCCCGCGCGATGCGGCGCCGGGTCGAGGCCCACGTGCCCGCCGCCGAGGCCGACCGGCAGATCAAGCTCGGCAAGGGCGGCCTGCGCGACGTCGAGTTCACCGTGCAGCTGCTGCAGCTCGTGCACGGGCGCGCCGACCCGAAGATCCGCTCCCCGCACACCCTGGCGGCGCTGGCGGCGCTCGCGGCGGGGGGCTACGTCGGCCGCGAGCACGCCGCGCGGATGGCGGTCTGCTACCGCTTCCTGCGGGCGCTGGAGCACCGGGTGCAGCTGTTCCGGCTGCGCCGCACGCACCTGCTGCCCACGGCCGAGGAGGACCTGCGCCGCCTGGCGCGGTCGCTCGGCATGCGCGCCGAGGGCGCCAAGGGCCTGCTGGAGCGCTGGCGCGCGACGCGCCGCGAGGTGCGGGCCCTGCACGAGGAGGTCTTCTACCGGCCGCTGCTGCCGGCGTCGGCCCAGCTGTCGGACGCAGAGCTCTCGCTGTCGCCCGGGGTGGCGCGCGAGCGCTTCGCCGCGGTCGGCTACCGCGACCCGGACGGCGCGCTGCGGCACGTGGCGGCGCTGACCTCGGGCACGTCGCGGCGCGCGGCGCTGCAGCGCCAGCTGCTGCCGGTGCTGCTCGGCTGGTTCGCCGAGGGTGCCGACCCGGACGCGGGGCTGCTGGCCTTCCGCAAGCTCTCCGAGGAGCTGGGCGCCACGCCCTGGTACCTGCGGCTGCTGCGCGACTCGGAGAACGCCGCGTACCACCTGACCCAGCTCCTGGCGTCGTCCACCTACCTCGCCGACGCGCTGGCGCGGTCGCCGGAGTCCGTGCGCTGGCTCGCGGACACGTCGGGCCTGGAGCCGCGGGGCGCCGAGCGGCTGGCCGCCGAGGCGGACGCCATCCTCACCCGGGCCGACGAGCCGCAGCCCGCCGCACAGCGCCTCCGCGCGCTGCGCCGTCGCGAGCTCGCCCGCACCGGGGCGGCGGAGGTGCTCGGGCTGCTGCCGCCCGTGGACGCCGCGGCCGCCGTCTCCGACGCCGCCGACGTGGTGCTCGTCGGCGGGCTGCGGGTCGCCGAGCACGCCGCCCGCGCCGAGCTCGGCCTCGGCCTCTCGCCCGACGCCAACCCGACCCGCATGCTCGTGGTCGCGATGGGCCGGCTCGGCGGGCGCGAGATGGGCTACGGCTCGGACGCGGACGTGATGTTCGTGCACGACCCGCTGCCCGGGGCCGAGCCGAAGCTCGCCCAGGACTTCGCCACCCGCGTCGCGACGCGGCTGCGGGCCCTGCTGTCCGAGGTCGGGCCCGAGCCCGCGCTGCCCGTCGACGCGGACCTGCGGCCGGAGGGGCGGCAGGGTCCGCTGGTGCGCACCCTCGCCTCGTACGCCGAGTACTACGAGCGCTGGTCGAGCGTCTGGGAGGCGCAGGCCCTGCTGCGCGCCCGTCCGGTGGCGGGTGACGTCGCGGGCGACGACGCCCTGGGCGCCCGGTTCGAGGCGGTCGTCGACCCGCTGCGCTACCCGGCCGACGGGCTCGACGACGCGCGCGTCCGCGAGGTGCGGCGCATCAAGGCGCGCGTCGAGGCCGAGCGCCTGCCCCGCGGTGCCGACCCCGCGCGGCACCTCAAGCTCGGCCGGGGCGGCGTCGCCGACGTCGAGTGGACCGCGCAGCTGCTGCAGCTCCAGCACGCCGCGGCCGTCCCGGGGCTCCGCACGACCGGCACGGTCGCGGCGCTCGACGCCGCGGCGGGTGCCGGACTGCTCGACGCCGAGGACGCGGCGCAGCTGCGCGACGCGTGGGTGCTCGCCTCGCGGCTGCGGTCCGCCGTCGTGCTGTGGTCCGGGCGCACCACGGGCGCGCAGGTCGACCAGCTGCCGCACGACTCCCGCGACCTCACCGGCGTGGCCGGGCTGCTCGGCGACGTCGGCACCGGGGGAGAGCTCGAGGAGCTCTACCTGCGCACCGCCCGCCGCGCCCGCGCCGTCGTGGAGCGCGTCTTCTACGGCGAGGAGTGACGCCCCCGAGGTCGTCCGGGGCGCTGCGCGGTGGTCTGCTCGTGGGGCTGGCGGGCATGCTCGCCCCCGCGACGTCGTCGGCTGCCGGCGAGGGTGCGGGCGAGCCCACGTGCCCGGCGACCTGGTCGTCCACGACGGCCTACGGCGGCGGCCGGGCGGCGGCGCACCACGGACGCGCGTGGGAGGCCCGCTGGTGGACGCAGGGCAACGCCCCCGGATCCACGGGCGTCTGGGTCGACCGGGGGCCGTGCGCGGACGGGGGTGACGACTTCGTCGTGAGCCGGGCGGAGTTCGACGCGCTCTTCCCCGACCGCGACCCGTTCTACACCTACGACGGCCTCGTGGACGCCCTCGGCGCCTACCCGGCGTTCGCCAGCACCGGCACGGAGACGACGCGCACCCGCGAGGTGGCGGCGTTCCTCACCCACGCCGACTTCGAGTCGGTCGGGCTGCGGTACGTCAAGGAGATCAACGAGGCCAACTACGGGATCAAGTGCGACCGGTCCCAGCCGTTCGGGTGCCCGGCGGGTCAGGAGGCGTACTACGGGCGCGGGCCGATCATGTTCAGCTGGAACTTCAACTACAAGGCCGCCGGTGACGCCCTGGGCCTCGACCTCCTGGACGACCCGTGGCTCGTCGAGCGGGACCCGTCCGTCGCCTGGCAGACCGCCCTCTGGTACTGGAACACCCAGAACGGCCCGGGCGTCATGACGTCGCACCAGGCGATGGTCGGCGGGGCCGGGTTCGGGCAGACGATCAACTCCCTCAACGGGGCGCTCGAGTGCGGCGGAGGCAACCCCGCGTCGGTCGACGCGCGGGTCGACCGCTGCGTGCGCATCACGGGCGTGCTCGGCGTCTCGCCGGGGTCGGGACTGCGCTGCTGAGCAGGGCTCCCGCGGGCGCCCGCAGGTACGGCACGATAGGTCCATGCACCAGCCTTCGATGCCGCCTGCGGGCGCTTCGCCCGCCCGCTCGCACCCGGTGGGAGCGGTCGCGTGAGCGCCGGCCTGCTCGGCCTCCTCGACGACGTCGCCGCGATCGCGAAGCTCGCCGCCGCGTCCCTGGACGACGTCGGGGCCGCCGCCGCGAAGGCGACGGCGAAGGCCGCGGGCGTCGTCGTCGACGACACCGCCGTGACGCCGCAGTACGTGCACGGCGTCGCCGCGAACCGCGAGATCCCGATCGTCAAGAAGATCGCCAAGGGCTCGATCCGGAACAAGGTGTTCTACATCCTCCCGGTGGCCCTGATCCTCAGCCAGTGGGCGCCGTGGCTGCTCACGCCGATCCTCATGGTGGGCGGCACCTACCTGGCCTTCGAGGGCGCCGAGAAGATCTGGGGCCGCCTGCGCGGGCACGAGGGGCACGACAAGCCCGCCGCGACCGTCGGCCCCGACGCCGAGAAGACCCTCGTCGCCGGCGCCGTGCGCACCGACCTCATCCTGTCGGCCGAGATCATGGTGATCGCCCTCAACGAGGTGGCGCACGAGCCGTTCTTCTCCCGGCTCGTGATCCTGCTGATCGTCGCGTTCGCGATCACCGCCGTGGTCTACGGCGTCGTCGGCCTCATCGTGCGGATGGACGACATGGGTCTCGCGCTCGCGGGTCGCGACTCCCGGGCCGGTCAGCGCGTGGGCCGCGCCCTGGTGACGGGGATGCCCAAGGTGCTCGCCGTCATCTCCGTGGTCGGCACCGTCGCGATGCTGTGGGTGGGCGGGCACATCCTGCTCACCGGCGCCGACGAGCTGGGCTGGCACGCCCCGTACGAGGTCGTGCACCACCTGGAGGAGGCCGTCGCGCACGCCGTGCCCGGCATCGGCGGGTTCCTCGGCTGGCTGGTGAACACGCTCTGCTCGGCCGTCGCGGGCCTGATCGTCGGCGCGGTCGTCGTCGCGGTGATGCACGTGCTGCCGTTCGGCAAGTCCCACGATGACGGGCACGACGACGGGCACGACGCCGCGACCGCGGCGTCGGACACCGAGCCGACGACGGACGACCGGCCGACCGCGGGCCACGACGCGCCGGAGGGCGACGACCGGACCCGCTGACCGGGCCCGCTGACCGCTACTCGGCGGACGCGAGGGTGAGCAGCCGGAGCCGGTGACCGGCGTACCAGGTCGCGGCGGCGAACCCGCCCACCACGAGGGCGAGCGCGAGGCCCGTGCCGACGTCGGACGTGACCAGGCCGGGCGGCGCGATCGACCCGGTGACCGACAGGGCCCACTGCTGAACGCTGAGGTTCCGCGCGCCGGGCACGAAGCTGCCCACGAGGCTCTCCCAGAGCAGGGCGTAGACCAGGCCGATGATCACCGCGTGGCGGGTGAGGATCGACAGCAGCAGGAAGAGCACCCCGTACACGGCGCCGGCCGCGAGCGCGCCGACGCCGAAGGCGAGCACGGCGCGCGGGCCGAGGCCGAGCACGGCGGCCGCGACGACGGTCGGCACGACCGCGAACACGAGCAACGCCCCGACCGCCACGGCGAGCTTGCTCTGGACGATCGCGTGCCGGGAGACCGGCTTCGCCAGCAGGTGCACGATCGACCCGTCGTCGATCTCGGGGGCGATCGCGCCGGTGCCGACGACGAGGCCGAGCAACGGCAGGAACGTCGCGAAGGTCACGCCCTGGAGCAGGGTCGCAGCCTCGGCCTCGGTGACGGGGACCAGGACGCGTGCGAGGACGGCGATGGCGACCAGGAGCAGGGCGAGGGCCGCGAGCAGCCACACGCGCCGGCCGCCCAGCATCCCGAGGGCGGTCAGGCGGACGACGGTGCCGTTCACGACGGGTCCCTCCGTGCGGTCGAGGTGGTGCGGGACGAGCCGTCGACGAGGTAGGAGAACACGCTCTCCAGGGACTCGTCGGCCGGGGTGACCTCGTACAGGCGGACGTCGACGTCGCGCGCGACGCGGGGCAGGAGCGCGGCGAACCGCAGGAACTCGCCGGCCTGCACGCGCAGCCCGCCGCCGTCGAGGCTGACCCCCGCCGTCGAGCCGTCGGCCACCAGGGCGGAGGCGAGTGCGCGGTCGTCGCTCGAGGAGATGGTGTAGCGGTGGGGCCGGTCGGTCATGAGCCGGCGGATCTCGCGGTAGTCGCCGGACGCCGCGTGGCGGCCCGAGACGACGACCTCGATCTGGTGGGCCAGCTGCTCGACCTCCTCGAGGATGTGCGAGCTGAACAGCACGGTGCGGCCCTCGTCGCCCATGGTGCGCAGCAGTCCGATGAGGTGCAGGCGCTGGCGGGGGTCCATGCCGTTGAACGGCTCGTCCAGGAGCAGCACGGCCGGGTCGTGCACCAGCGCGGACGCCATCTTCACGCGCTGCTTCATGCCCTTGGAGTACTCGCCCACCTTGCGGTCCTGGGCGTCCGTCATGTCGACCGTGACCAGGGCGCGATCGGCCGCGGCGCCCGGGTCGGGCAGGCCCTGCAGCTCGGCGCTCGCGCGCACGAGCTGGCGCCCCGTGAGGAAGTCGTACGTCGCCTCCCGCTCGGTGACGATCCCGAGGGTGTGGTAGATCTCCTGGTTCTTCCAGGTGGGCGTGCCGTCGAGGGTCACCGACCCGGCGGACGGCGGCAGGAAGCCGCCGAGCATGTGGATCAGCGTGGACTTGCCCGCGCCGTTGGGCCCGAGCAACCCGGTGATGCCGGGGCCCACCGTCATCGTGACGTCGTTGACGGCGACGACGTTGCCGAACCAGCGGGAGCAGGTGTCGATCTGCAGCGAGGCCATCAGAGCCGGACCCTCCGGTATCGGGCGGCGACGGCCGCGTAGCACAGGGCGATCACTCCGAGGGTCACCGCGAGAAAGACCACGCCGGCGACGTCGCCGGACGGGCCTGCAGGGGTCGACGGCTCGGCGCCGAACGCCCAGACCTGGACGCCGTCCACGAGCGTCATCGGGGAGAACAGGCCGATCCACCCGGCGGTGGCAGGGTCGTCGGCGTCGAAGGCCACGAGCGCCTGGAGGCTGGAGACGACGGCGTAGGTGAGCGCGAGGACGGTGACGATGGCGGCCACGCCGAACCCGCGGCGCGCCGTCCACGACGCGATGAGGACGGCGACACCCGAGAGGATCGCGGCGAACAGGAGGGCGCCGACCAGCGCCTCGAGCAGGTCCACCGTCTGACGGCCGGCGTCGAGCCCCGCGGCGAGGCTGCCGAGGTACATGACCAGCAGCGGGGCCGCGAGGAGGAGGAACACCGCCGACGTGACCGCCGCGAGCTTGGCGCGTGCGTAGTCCACCCGTTCCAGGGGCCGCGAGAGGTACAGCGGCAGGGTGTGGAACCGCAGGTCGAGCGACACGGCCTGCGGCGCGGCCACGGCGAGGAAGATCGCGACGGCCGCCTGGGTCACCATCGCGTAGCGGGTGTACGGCAGCGCCGGGCCGGTGAGCGCACCCTGCCCGACCAGGACCACCGTGACGACGGCGAGGATCACGGCCGGGAGCAGCATGAGGACGGCCAGGCCCATGGGCACGACCTTCGACCGCGGCGCGCGGCCCACCCCGAAGACGCCCCGCAGCGTGTGGGTGTAGAGCCCGAGGGCGACCCCGCGCCGGGCAAGCCTCGGGCCCTCGTACTCGCGGTAGCCGATGTCGTGGATGACGCCGGCGGGCGGGTCAGACGGCATCGTCAACCTCCCGGTCGAACACCTCGGAGATGTGGTGGCGGCGCGGCGAAAGCCGGACCAGGCCGTACCCGTGGTCCGCGACGACGTCACGGACCACGTCGTAGGTGGCGTCGCCGTCGAGCCCGACGAGCAGCAGCGCGCCCTCCCTCGCGACCCGCAGCCCGGCGGCCGTCAGTGCCGCCGCCGCATCGTCGGCGTCCGCGGTCACCTCGACGGCGATCTGCGCGCTGGCGCGGGTGAAGTCGGCGACGGCGGACGAGCGCAGCAGCACGCCCGCGTCGACGACGACCACGTGGTCGCAGATGCGTTCGAGCTCGCCGAGCAGGTGCGACGTCACCAGGACGGAGATGCCGAACTCGTCGTAGATGCGGCGGACCAGGTCGAGCATCTCGTCGCGGCCGGCCGGGTCGAGGCCGTTGGTCGGCTCGTCGAGGAAGACGACGTCGGGGTCGTGCACCAGTGCCTGCGCGAGCTTCACGCGTTGCTTCATGCCGGTGGAGTACCCGCCGACCGGCCGGTAGCGCTCCTCGTACAGCCCGACGTGCCGCAGCGTGTCCGCGGCGCGCTCGCGGGCCGCGTCCGCCGGGAGCCCCGACATGCGGGCGAGGTGGACCACGAGCTCGGTGGCCGACATGTCGCTCGGCAGGCAGTCGTGCTCGGGCATGTACCCGACCCGTGCGCGCAGCGCGGCCCCGTCCGCGCGGATGTCGTGCCCGAGGACGGTCGCCGTGCCGGACGTCGGTGTCGCGAGTCCCAGGAGGATCTTGATCAGGGTCGACTTGCCCGCTCCGTTGGCGCCGACGAGCCCCGTGACGCCGTCGCCGACCTCGACGGACAGGCGGTCGAGCGCCGTGACCCGCGGGTATCGCTTGGTGAGCTCATCGGTGGTGATGACTGGCACGAGCCCGACCGTAGCCCCGCACCTCACCCGCCGGAACCCCTCGTCGCGGCCGTTCAGGGGGAATTCAGGGTGAACCCTCACGGGCGCGGGCGGCCAGGGCATGGCACGAGGCCGCGGTGGAACGTATGTTCGAACGCCGGGTAGCCTGGCGGCGTGGGACAGAGGGAGGGCCGCCCGGACGGGCGGCCGACAGGCGCGGTCGACCGCGTGCCCCTGCGGGACGCGGCGGAAGGGGCGCCCGGCAGGTCGCGGCAGGGCGCGCACATCACGCGGCCCGACCGCGGCATCCCCGTGCGCGCGTGGATCACGTCGCGCCAGTCCGGCGAGCAGCAGGTCGACGGCGAGGCCACCGCCTGGACGGACATGCAGGTGCACGTGCGCTACGTGGACGCCCACGGCCGCGAGGGCTTCGTCTGGCTCTGGGCGGGCGCGGTCACGCGGCGGTGACGGGCCGTCCCGCCCGCCGCGTGCGCCCGGGACGCCGAAACGGCGGCTGTCGCTCCCGGCGCCTGGTGGCGTGGAGAGCGGCAGCCGCCGTTCCGGCGACATCAGCAGGCCCTGGCGGGCCGCCGATCAGATGTCGTAGTAGAGCTCGAACTCGTGCGGGTGCGGGCGCAGACGGATCGGGTCGATCTCGTTGGAGCGCTTGTAGTCGATCCAGGTGGCGATGAGGTCCTCGGAGAAGACGTCGCCCTGCGTGAGGAACTCGTGGTCGCGCTCGAGGTTGTCGAGGGCCTCCTCGAGGGACGCGGGCACCTGGGCGATCTGCGCGTGCTCCTCGGGGGGCAGCTCGTACAGGTCCTTGTCGATCGGCGCCGGCGGCTCGATGCGGTTCTTGATGCCGTCGATGCCGGCGAGGAGCTGCGCGGCGAACGCGAGGTACGGGTTGGCCGTCGGGTCCGGGACGCGGAACTCGACGCGCTTGGCCTTCGGGGACGAACCGGTCACCGGGATGCGGATGCACGCGGAGCGGTTGCGGGCCGAGTAGACCAGGTTGACAGGGGCCTCGTAGCCGGGCACCAGGCGACGGTAGGAGTTCACCGACGGGTTGGTGAAGGCGAGCAGCGACGGCGCGTGCTTGAGCAGGCCGCCGATGTACCAGCGGGCCGTGTCGGACAGGCCGCCGTAGCCCTTCTCGTCGTAGAACAGCGGGTCACCGTTCAGCCACAGCGACTGGTGGGAGTGCATGCCCGAGCCGTTGTCGCCGAAGATCGGCTTCGGCATGAAGGTGACGGTCTTGCCGTGCTGCCAGGCGACGTTCTTGATGACGTACTTGAACTTCATCAGGTCGTCGGCCGAGTGCAGCAGGGTGTTGAACCGGTAGTTGATCTCCTGCTGGCCGGCGGTGCCCACCTCGTGGTGCGCGCGCTCGACGTCGAGGCCCACCTCGGCGAGGACGGCGCACATCTCGTCGCGCAGGTCGGCGAACTGGTCGTTGGGGGAGACGGGGAAGTAGCCGCCCTTGTACCGGGTCTTGTACCCGAGGTTGCCGCCCTCCTCCTCGCGACCGGTGTTCCATGCCGCCTCGACCGAGTCGAGGTGGTAGTAGGACTCGTGCTGGTTCGTCGAGAACCGGACGTCGTCGAAGATGTAGAACTCGGCCTCGGGGGCGAAGAACGCCGTGTCCGCGATGCCGGTCGACTTGAGGTACGCCTCCGCCTTGGCGGCGATCGTGCGCGGGTCACGGGCGTAGGGCTCGTCGGTGAACGGGTCGACGATCGAGAAGTTCACGATGAGCGTCTTGCGCTTGCGGAACGGGTCGAGGTACGCCGTCGTGACGTCCGGGACCAGCTTCATGTCCGACTCGTGGATCGCCTGGAAGCCGCGGATCGACGACCCGTCGAACATGAGGCCCTCGGTGAAGGAGTCCTCGGAGAACTGCTCCACGGGGATGTTGAAGTGCTGCATCACGCCCGGCAGGTCGATGAAGCGGACGTCGATGAACTCCACCCCCTCGCGACGGGTGAAGGCGATGGCCTCCTCGGCGTTCGTGAACATGCATGCACTCCTTGCGTGGATGGTGCCGTTCGGTCGGTGCCGCCGGACGGTTCCGAAGGACTGGTGCGGCGGGCCCGGGGCTCGCCGCTCGACGACCATGACGGTATGGCGGCGGCGTTTCTCCGGCATGGCGCCTTTGTTTCGAACAGGTTACGGGGGTCGGGCCTTCGGCGCCGCGTAGCCTGGGACCATGGCATCGCCGGAGGACATCTCACGAGAAGACGTCGGTTCGTGGCTCGAGGGCGGGCGACGGGACGACGCGGCCGGGTCCGGCGGCCGGCTGGGGCTCCCCGAGACCGGCCCGGGGTCGCTGGCCCGGCTCGGGCGCCGGGTCGTGGCCCTCCTCGTCGACTGGGCGGTGGCGACGCTCATCGCCTACCTGGTGACGACGCCGGCGTCGTTCGCCGAGCTGAACTCGTGGGTCACGCTGGGCGTCTTCGCGCTCGAGAACGTGCTGCTGGTCAGCACCGCCGGCTTCACCATCGGCCACCGGCTGCTGGGCATGCAGGTCCGCACGCTCGGCGCACCTGAAGGGATGGCGAACGGGTTCGCGCGCGGCGCCGTGCGCACGCTGCTGCTGTGCCTCGTCATCCCCGCCGTCGTGTGGGACCGCGACGGCCGCGGCCTGCACGACCGCGCTGCGGGCACCGTCCTCGTCCGCCGCTGAGGTCGTCCGCGGCTCGACCGCACAGAGATCGACCCACCCGCCGCGACGCCGCCTCTCGAGAGAGGGCGGTCGTGCAGCGGGTGGGTCGATCTCGTGGTCGAGCTGGTCGGGCCGGCGCGGGTCAGCGGCCGCGGAGGCCCTTGCGGTCCGGGCGGGCGCGCATCGGGTCGACGCCCTTGGGGATCGGCAGGCGGGCGCCGCCGAGCGCCTTGAGGCGCTTGTTGACCTGGTCGGCCTCGGGCTTGGTCAGGGAGCGCTTGAGCTTCTGCACCTTGCGGGCGACCTTGGGCAGCGGGACCTGCCCCTCCTCGTTGCCGCACTGGATCAGCGTGATCGGCACGTTCGGCACGACGCGCGCCACCTTGCGGCGCTCGTCGTCCAGCAGGCGCTGCACGCGGTGCGCGGGGCCCTCGCTGACGAGGACGATGCCCGGGCGGCCGACGCCGCGGAAGACGAAGTCCTGGGTGCGCGGGTTGATCGCGACGGGCTCGTCCTCGAACGTCCAGCCGCCGCGGACCGTGCCGAGTGCCGCGCGGGCGGCGCCGGGCTGGCCCTCGATCTGCGTGTACGCGGCCCGCTCCGCCTTGCGGGTCAGGACGAACATCGAGCCCAGCATCGCGAACGGGATGCCGAGGACGACGATGTACAGGATCTTGAAGCCGGTCGGCACGTCGAGGAGCAGCACCACGGCGGCGACGACCGCGAGGATCCCGACGAACACGCCCAGGAGCAGCCACGTCACCGTGGGGTCCTGCTTGCGCGTCATCTGGTACGCGGCCCACACCTGGTGGTACCAGCGCTGCTTCTTGGGCTTCTTCTGCTTACCGGTGGCGTCGGCGGGCGCGCCGGCGTCGGACTTGGTGCGGGCCATGGTCGTCAAGTCTAGTGCGCTCGGGGGGCCAGCAGGCTCGCGGCCTCCTGGCGCGACGTCGTCGGCTCCCCGAGGTGCGCGAGCGCCTCCGGGATCGGCAGGCCGCGGCGGGTCATCGCCTGGCCCCACAGGCGCCCGGCGCGGTACGACGAGCGCACGAGCGGGCCGGCCATGACACCCAGGAAGCCCATCTCCTCGGCCGCGTCGGACAGCTCGACGAACTCCTCCGGGCGTACCCAGCGGTCCACGGGGTGGTGGCGCAGGGACGGGCGCAGGTACTGCGTGATCGTCACGAGGTCGCAGCCGGCGTCGTGGAGGTCCTGCAGCGCGTCGCGGGCCTCGTCGATGGTCTCGCCCATGCCGAGGATGAGGTTCGACTTGGTGACCAGCCCCGCCTCGCGGGCACGGGTGAGCACCGACAGCGACCGCTCGTAGCGGAACGCGGGGCGGATCTGCTTGAAGATGCGGGGCACAGTCTCGACGTTGTGCGCCATGACCTCGGGCCGCGACTCGTTGACGACGTCGAGCAGCTCGGGGATGGCGTTGAAGTCGGGGATGAGCAGCTCGACGCCGGTACCCGGGTTGAGGGCGTGGATCTGGCGCACGGTCTCGGCGTACAGCCAGGCGCCGCCGTCGGCCAGGTCGTCGCGCGCGACGCCGGTGATGGTCGAGTACTTCAGGCCCATGGTCCGCACGGACTCGGCGACGCGGCGCGGCTCGTCGGCGTCGAAGTCGGCCGGCTTGCCCGTGTCGATCTGGCAGAAGTCGCAGCGCCGCGTGCACTGGTCACCGCCGATGAGGAACGTGGCCTCGCGGTCCTCCCAGCACTCGAAGATGTTGGGACAGCCGGCCTCCTCGCACACCGTGTGCAGGCCCTCGCCCTTGACCAGGCCCTTCAGCTCCCGGTACTCGGGACCCATCGTGGCCTTGGTCTTGATCCACTCGGGCTTCTTCTCGATGGGGGTGGCGGCGTTGCGGGCCTCGATGCGCAGCATGCGGCGGCCCTCGGGTGCGATCGTCACGGGTGTCTCCCGGTCGTCGTCGAGCAGGTGGACGTCCGGCGGACCTGGCCTGTACGGACCCTGACCGTGCCGGACCCGGTCAGACTACGTGAGCCCGGCGCGGCGGCGCCGGGACCTGCTCACGGTGCGGACGTGACGTCAGCAACACCCGCGGGCGAGGGGGCGGCCCGGAGGGGGTCGAGGTGGCGGACGAGGGCGCCGACCAGCGGGTCCCGCGCGTCGTCGAGGGTGACGTCGCGCCCGGTCTCGATCGACAGGGACGTCACGTCGGCGTCCGTGATGCCGCACGGCACGATGTGGTCGAACCGGCTCAGGTCGGGGTCGCAGTTGAGGGCGATGCCGTGCATCGTCACGCCCTTGGCGGTGCGCACGCCGATGGCGCACACCTTGCGCTCGCGGCGCCCGGCGCCGGCGGCGAACCAGACGCCGGTGCGGTCCTCGACCCGGATCGTCCCCAGGCCGAACCCGGCGCAGACCTCCATCACCGCCTCCTCGAGCGCACGCACGTAGGCGACGACGTCGATCGGCTCGGCGAGACGCAGGATCGGGTAGACGACCTGCTGGCCCGGGCCGTGCCAGGTGATCTTGCCGCCACGGTCGACGTCGACCACGGGCGTGCCGTCGGTGGGGCGCTCGTCGCGGTGGGTGCGCCGCCCGGCGGTGTAGACGTCGGGGTGCTCGACGACGATCAGGGTGTCCGTCCGGTCGCCGGCGACGACCTCGGCGTGCACGCGGCGCTGCAGCTCCCACGCCTCGTGGTAGTCGGTCAGTCCGGGCAGCGTCATCACGTCCACCCGGCCGAGGCTAGCCCTCGTCGCCGCCGCGGTGGGCGCGGACGAGGGTGACGAGCATCTCACGCAGGCTCGCCACCTGGTCGTCGTCCAGGCCCTGGGAGGTGAGGTCCTCGGCGGGCTGGAGGCGCCCCGCCTCGGCGGCGGCGCGGCGTCCGGCGTCGGTGACGGCGACCGTGCGCCGTCGGCGGTCGCGCGGGTCCTCGCCGCGGACGACGTAGCCGGCGCGCTCCAGGCGTGCGACGACCTTGCTCATCGTCTGCTCGGTGACGCCGTTGAGGTCGGCCAGCTCGCGCTGGGTGCGTGGGCCGGCGAACAGGTGCAGCAGCACGGGGAAGCCCGCGTGGTTGAGGTTCCAGCCCGCGAGGTGCGCGTTCCAGTCGTGCTCGATCCGCCGCACCACGGTGAACAGGAGCCGGCCCGTGGGCCACTCGGCGGGGTCGTCGCTCGTCGGGTCGACGGGATCGGGCCAGCCGGGGGCGCCGGACGAGGTCGTGCCGTCGGTCGCGTCGTGGGTCACTTGCTGCGCACCTCCTCGTGAGGCAGGATACTCAGCATGCTGAGCAATCGCGGATCGGGACTTCTCCGGGGCCTCGCCATTCTGGCAGCGATCGGCGTGTGGCTCGCCATCGGCGCCGTCGGCGGGCAGGCCCAGGGCAAGCTGAGCAGCGTCCAGACCAACGACGCCGCGGCGTTCCTGCCGGCGAGCGCGGAGTCCACGCAGGCCGCCGAGCTCGCCCGCGAGTTCACCGACTCCGAGACCCTCCCGGCCCTGGTCGTCGCCGAGACCTCCGACGGGTCGGCGCTGACCCCGGACCAGCTCGCCGACGTCCAGGCGTTCGCCGACGCGATCCCCGCCGCCCCGCTCGCGGGCACCTCCGGCGACGAGCCGCGCACCGTCGGCGACGTGAGCGTGGCGACCCCGGTCGTGGTCCCGTCCGAGGACGGGCAGGCCGCCCTCGTGGTGGTCTCCCTCGACGCCGCCAAGGCGTCCGAGGACGTCGGCGCGGACGAGTCGAGCGTCTCGCAGCTCGCCGTCGACGCGCTGCGCACGCTCGCGGCCGCGGACGCCGCCGACGGCGGCCTCGCCGGCACCGGGCTGGACGCGTGGGTCACCGGTCCCGCGGGCTTCGTGGCGGACCTCGTGAGCGCCTTCGGCGCCATCGACACGGTGCTGCTGCTCGTCGCGCTCGGCGCCGTCCTGGTCATCCTGGCGCTCGTGTACCGCTCGCCGGTGCTGCCGTTCGTCGTGATCCTCACCGCGGTCCTCGCGCTCTGCCTCGCGGGCCTCGTGGTGTACGAGCTCGCGGCGAACGACGTGCTGACCCTCAACGGGCAGTCGCAGGGCATCCTGTCGATCCTCGTCGTGGGCGCGTCGGTCGACTACGCCCTGCTCCTCGTCGCCCGCTATCGCGAGGAGCTGCGCACCGCCGTGTCCCCGTACACGGCGATGCGCCGCGCCGTCCGCGCGTCGGTCGAGCCGATCGCCGCCAGCGCGGGCACCGTGATCGTCGGACTCCTGTGCCTCCTGCTGTCCGACCTGTCCTCCAACCGCAGCCTCGGGCCCGTCGCGGCGATCGGCATCGCCGCCGCCTTCCTGTCGGCGATGACGCTGCTGCCCGCCATGCTGCTCGTGGGCGGGCGCCGCGCCCGCTGGGTGTTCTGGCCGAAGGTCCCGCACGCCGTCGACGGGCGCTCCGGCTCGCCGGACGCCGTCGAGGCCGCCCCGGTCCCGGACGACGACACGCACGTGGACGTCGCGGGGCACGGCGTCTGGTCGCGCGTCGCGGGCTTCGTCGGGCGCCACGATCGGGCGGTGTGGGTCGTCACGGCCGTCGTGCTGGCCGCGGGCGCGGCCTTCGTCCCGACGCTGAACGCTCACGGCACCGGGGACTCGGAGGTGTTCCTCACGCAGGTCGGCTCGGTCGACGGCGAGGAGGCCCTCACCCGGCACTTCGAGGGCGTCTCCGCACAGCCGGTGACGGTCGTGGCCCCCGAGGAGGACGCCGGGGCCGTCGTCGACGCCGCCGAGGCGACCGACGGGGTCGCCGCTGCGACCGTCGTCACGGACCAGCCCGCCACGGCGCCGGGCGCACCGGCGCAGGGCGACCCCCTGGTCGTCGACGGCCGGGTGCGCGTGGACGTCACGACCGACGCGCCGTCGGACAGCCAGGCGGCCGTCGACACCGTGTCCGCGCTGCGCACCGCGGTGCACGACGTGAGCCCCGACGCCCTCGTGGGCGGAGCGGCCGCGGAGCGGCTGGACACCCAGGTGGCGGGGGAGCGCGACCTGCGCACGATCGTGCCGGTGGTGCTCGCCGTGATCCTCGTGATCCTGGTGCTGCTGCTGCGCTCGGTGCTGGCGGCCGTGCTGCTGATGGCCGCGAACGTGCTCTCGTTCGGGTTCGCCCTCGGGGTCGCGGCGCTGATGTTCAACCACGTCTTCGACTTCCCGGGCGCGGACCCGGCGGTGCCGCTCTACGCCTTCTGCTTCCTCGTGGCGCTCGGCGTGGACTACTCGATCTTCCTCATGACCCGGGTGCGCGAGGAGAGCCTGCGCGTCGGGACGCGGCCGGGTGTGCTGCGCGGGCTGGCCGTGACCGGGTCGGTCATCACCTCCGCGGGAGTGGTCCTCGCGGCCACGTTCGCCGCGCTCGGCGTCATCCCGCTCCTGTTCCTCGCGCAGCTCGCGTTCATCGTCGCGTTCGGCGTGCTCGTCGACACGCTCGTCGTGCGCAGCCTCCTCGTGCCCGCCCTCGTCCACGACGTCGGCGACCGGGTCTGGTGGCCCGCGCGCCTCGGTCGTGGGCCGGCGGCCCCGCGTGGCAGCGGGTCCCACTAAGGTGCCGTCGGGCACGATGGGGACCATGGTCACGGACGAGGCGGCAGGGACGGGCGAGACCGGCAGGGCGGCTGCCCCGCCGCGGCTGGCGATCGTCGGGTACGGCGGGTCGGGGCGCGAGATCCACGCGCGCCTCGCGGCGGAGGCGGGCCTCCAGGTCACCGCCGTCGTGGCGCGCGACCCGGGCCGGCGCAACCAGGCGGCGGGGGACTGGCCGGGCGCGCGGCTCGTGTCGGATCTCGACGCGCTGATCGCCGCGCGCCGCAGCTACGACCTCGTGGTGGTGGCCAGCCCGTCCACCCTGCACGCCGAGCACGCGGCGGCGCTCGCCCGTGCCCAGATCCCCTTCGTGCTCGACAAGCCGATCGGCCTCGACGCGCACCAGGCGCGCGCGGTCGTCGAGGAGGCCGCCGCCACCGGCACGCCGTTCACCGTGTTCCAGAACCGGCGGTGGGACCCCGAGCAGCTGGCGCTCGCGGGCCTGATCGACGCGGGGGAGCTCGGCGACGTGCACACGTTCGAGCGCCGCTGGGAGCGCTGGCGGCCCGTGCCGCGGCAGCGCTGGAAGGAGAACGACCCCGTCGGCGGCGGCCTGCTCCTGGACCTCGGCCCCCACCTGGTCGACTCCGCGACCCAGCTCTTCGGCCGCGTGGAGTCGGTCTGGGCGCAGACCCGCAAGCTCACGACGCCCACCGAGGACGACGTCTTCCTGGTGCTGCAGCACGAGCCCGGCGGCGGGAGCGCGGCCAGCCCGCGCGGCGTCGTGTCACGGCTCTGGGCCGGCTCGGTGGTGGGCGCTCCCGGGCCGCGGACGCGCGTGCTGGGCTCGGCGGGCGCGTTCGTCGTGACGACGTACGAGCAGGACGCGTCCCCGTTCGAGGTGCTGGACGACGGCGCCCCCGAGGGCACGGTCGGCTGGCTCACCCGCGGACGCGAGCGGCGTGCCGTGCCGGCCGCGCCCGGCGGGCACGCGGACTTCTACCGGGCCCTCGGACCGTGGCTGGGCGGAGAGGGGCCCGCGCCCGTGGACCCGGCCGACGCCGTGCGCACCGCGGAGGTGCTCGACGCCGCCCGTGTGTCCGCGCGGGAGGGTCGTCGCATCGATCTGTGAGCGTCGAGCACCGAGGCCCCGGCCTCGGGGCGGCGCCGGCCCGAGGCCTGTGGACGACGGGGCGGGCGGGGCGGGCCCAGGGTGTTCGATGGCACGGTGCCGACCCAGACGCTGCCGATCCCGACCGACGCCGGCACCCGTGAGGTCCTGCTCGCACGGGTGAGCGCGCTCGCCGCGCTGCGCCACCCCTGCGTGGAGCCCGTGGCCGCCGTGGACGTCCGCGACGACGGCACGCTGGCCCTGCGGCGCGGCGGCTCGGCGACCGACCTCCCCACGGTCCTCGCCGTCCGCGGCCGGCTCACGTCGCGCGAGGCCGCGGGCCTGCTGGTCGCCGTCGCCCGCGGTCTCGCCGCGCTGCACAGCGCGGGGCTGCGCCAGGGCCTCGTCGGCGCGGAGGACGTCGTGCTCGCGCCGGACGGCGCGGCGATGCTGCGCCCGCGGGCCGAGGCCCCCGGGCCGCCGGCGGCGGGCGGCGACGGGGAGGCGGCCGACGTGCACTCCCTCGCCGCCCTGGTCGCCGACCTCCTCGGCGACCGCGGCGACGACGACGCGACCGCCCTGCGCGCCGTGCTCGCGCCGGCCTCCGCTCCCGACCCCCGGGTCCGGCCCGAGGCCGGGACCCTCGCCGCGCAGGCCGACGCGGCGGTGCCCGCCGAGCCCGTGCGCCTGCCCGAGCCCGCCGCCCTCGCGGCGGCGGCGCTCGGCCGGCGGCACCCCCGGCAGGCCCCCGCGGCCGCGCCGGAGC
>NZ_JBHVFQ010000040.1:0-25390 GCF_042801555.1 Isoptericola sp. NPDC057559 | reverse complement strand
CGCCCTGCCCGACGTCGACGACGCCGCCGCCGAGGTGGCCGCCGGCGCCGACCTGTGGGCCGCCTGCCGCCGCCGGCCCCGCGCCGACGTCGGTGCGCTCGCGCGCGTGCGCACCGCCCGGGCGGGCTGGGACGCGCTGGTGCTGCCCGCCCGGCAGACCGACCAGCTGCGCGCCCTCGCCGCCGCCGTCCGCCACCGCACCACCGTGCTCGACGCGTGGGGGTTCGGCGCCCGCTCCGACCGCGGCCGCGGCACGACCGCCCTGTTCGCGGGCGACAGCGGCACGGGCAAGACGTTCGCCGCCGAGGTGATCGCCCACGACCTCGACCTGGACCTCGTGCACGTGGACCTCTCCCAGGTGGTCGACAAGTACCTCGGCGAGACCGAGAAGCGCCTCGCCCGCCTCTTCGACGCCGCCGAGGACGGGGGGATGGTGCTCCTGTTCGACGAGGCCGACGCCCTGTTCGGGCGCCGCTCGGAGGTCAAGGACAGCCACGACCGGTACGCGAACGTCGAGGTCGGCTACCTGCTGCAGCGGCTCGAGGCGTTCGGCGGGCTCGCGATCCTCACCACCAACGCGCGCAGCGCCCTCGACCCCGCGTTCACGCGGCGCCTCGCCGTCGTCGTCGACTTCCCCTATCCCGACCGCACCGCGCGCGAGCGCATGTGGGAGCAGAGCCTGCCGCCCGCGCTGCCCCGCGCGGACGTGTCGGCCGCGGCGCTCGCGGCCGCCGACCTGTCCGGCGGGGCGATCGCCGCCGCCGCGCTGCAGGCCGCCTACCTCGCCGCCGACGACGGCGGCGTGCTCACCACCGACCACCTCGACCGCGCCGTGCGGTGGGAGCTGGCGAAGACGGGCCGCGTCGCCGGACACCGCGTGCGCTGACCCGCGGTGCGTCCGTCGGGCGTGACACGGCCGACGACGTCAGCGTGGCCAGCGGACCCCGGGCAGGAGGGACCGGACGAAGTCGACCCAGCTCCGCGACTCCTGCGTCGCGAGCCCCGGGCCGAGGTGAGCCGTGATCTGGCCGGCGTGCCGCTGCATCTCCGACCGCGCGCCCGAGGAGAGGGCGCTGCGGCCGGTCGTCTTCCAGTCGACCTCCAGGAAGACGTTCGCCGGGCCCGAGAACAGGAGGTCCGCCCGCGAGCCACCCAGGCCGCTCTGGATCGTGTACTCGGGGGCCACGGACCAGCCGAGGGGCAGCGCGCCGGGAGCCAGGGCGCGGGCCTCGCGGGCCGCCGCCGCGTGGAAGAGCGTGCCGGCCAGCGCCCAGTTGCGGCCGTTGACGGCGGCGAGGAACCGTGCGTCGGTGACGACCGCCGCCGCCGCACGGGTCCCGATCCCGTCGACGACCGAGAGCACCGGGTGGAGGGCCTGGGAGGGGAACGTCTGGGACATGATGTGCTCGAAGGCGCGGGCGGAGACCTGGATCTCGGTCGCTCCGGCGATGCTCTGGCGCGCGGCCTGCCCGGCGGTCTCGGTGGCCGCGACGGACGCCGCCGCCGAGGCGAGGGGCGCGGTCGACGCCCGCTGGGCGGCTTCGGTCGTGGTGGATGCCACGGCCCGGGTCACGGCCTGGGTGGCCTGGCTCGTGACCTCCTCCCGGACGGCCTGCGACGTCGCCTGGCTCACCACCTGTCGCTCGACCGCCTCGGTCGCCGCGTTGACGACCACGGTGGTGGTGGCACGGCTCGCGACACCGGCGAGGGCCGTCGGCGCGGCCTTCGCGGCGCTGATCATGGCCGCGGCGAGCGCGTTGCGGGCCGCCCGGCCGATGGCCTGGGAGAGCGCGCTGTGCGCGGCCATGCCTGCGGGGCTCAGGGACAGTCCCTCGATCACGGTCGCGCCGATGTTGATCAGCGTGGCCGTCGTGATTACGTCGGAGATCTCCAGGAGCGCCTCCGCGGGGAGGTAGATCTCGGTCTTCGTGTCCCAGTCGGTCGAGCCGGTGATGTTCGGCGCGTACCAGGGGTTCTCGTAGAGGACGACCTTGACCACCGCCCACCGCGGCACGTTCATGCCGCCCACGAACGCGGACACGGGGAGAGTGCGGGTCTGGGCGCGGAAGTCCTGGTTGGAGAAGACGTGGACCGGGATCTTCACGTGGATGTCCTCGCCGCTGCGGCGCGCCGTCAGCGGGGCGGCGCCGAAGCGGGTGGTCCGCACGGGGAAGGTCGGCACCGGACGCTTGCCGGCCTTCGCCTCGGCCAGCCGCTGCTCGAGGGTGGCCGGGTCCCGTTCGTCGACGAGGTGCTGCACCAGGTCGTCGGTCTCGGGGGTGCGGATCGCCCGGACCGGGCTGCGCTGCACCCGAGGGCGGCGCCGGCCGGTGCCCGCGTGCAAGGCGCCGGGACGGGTCTCCGCCCGTCGGGCCTCGGCCTCGGCCGCGGCGTCGTCCAGCGGCGAACCGGTCCGCTGCTGCACCACGTGGGCCAGTTCGTGGGCGATCAGGCGCCGGCCCTCGGCGGTGCCGGGAGCGTACGCGCCGCGGGCGAACCGGATCGTGTCTCCCTGGGTCCACGCGTGCGCGTCGAGTGCGGCGGCCGAGCTCGCGGCCCGGTCGTCCCAGAGCACGCGGACCGCGCTGAAGTCGTGGCCGTACCGCGCGCCGAACCAGGCCGCGGTGGCTGCGGGGAGCCGCTGGCCCCCGGTCGCGGGCACGCCCGTGCCGGCGGCACGCGTGCCTCCGGCCCGCGGGGCTTCGGCCGGCTCCCGCTCGTGCCGCGCCGCGTCCACGGCTACCTCTTCCGCTTCGCGACGCCGAACGCCTCCGCGAGCCCCGGCACGATGCCGGACCGGGCGAACGCCAGGAGGTCGAACGTCAGCATGACCCGCACGTCCGGGGTCCCCGGCGCCTTCGGACCCTCCGGCAGGGACTGCTTCTGCTGGCCGAAGCCCGCGTCGATGGGGAACAGCCGGGGCGCCGGGAGCACGGTCGGATACGTCCCTCCCGCCACGCTGAGCCCGGGCAGCAGACCGATCCTGCCCGTGCCGCCGGCGAGCGTCAGCGTGCGGGTCGCGGGGTCGTAGTCCCAGCTCAGGTCGGCGCTGAGGCTCAGGCCCTTCCATCCGAGCCGGTCGCCGCCGAGCCTCAGCACGTCCGTGAGGTCGAAGCCCGTCCGGAACTTCCAGAGCTGCGGTCCGCCCGCCGAGCCGGTGGGCATCGTGTAGCTGAACGTCGTGAGCGTGGCGTAGGGGAGGAGCCCGAGCGGCGCGGCGAGGTCGACGCCCGAGAGCACCCGGCGCCCACCGGGGTCGCTGAGCAGGGCGCCCGCGCTCAGCCCGACGGTGCCCACGCCGAACCCCACGAGCGCGGCCTTCTCACCCCCGCCGAGTGAGCCCCACTCGCGCGTGGCGCGGCCCCCGACGGCCTGGGTCACCGGCTCGACGAGCTCCTTCTTGACCTTCTCGTTCTTCGTCAGCTCGCCGCTGACGGTCTTGAGCCCGCCGGTGATGACGTCGACCGGGTCGGTCGCCCTCGACGGCGGGGGCGGGGTGGCGCCGTCGTCCGGCTGCGGGCCCGACACCGCCCGCTCGGTCACCCGGACCTGTCCACCGGCGACGGCATGGTCCGCCGCGTCGTGCGCGGCGCGCTCGCCGGAGCGGTCCGCCGCCGTGCCCGTCGGCGCGCGCCCGCCCTGCTGCACCACGTGCGCCAGCTCGTGCGCGAGGAGGCGCCGCCCCTCGGCGGTCCCCGGCGCGTACGCCCCGGGCGCGACGTGGATGTCGCTGCCCTCGGTCAGGGCGCGGGCACCCAGCTCCCGGGCACGGCCGTCCGCGTGCACGCGGACGGCCGAGAAGTCGTGGCCGAACGCGGCCTCCATCTCCCGGCGCGCCGGCAGGGGCAACGGGGCGGCGGGCGTCAGGTCCGAGGCCTGGCGCGGCGCACGGGTCGTGGCGGCCGCGCGGCTCATGGTGCGGACGCCCCGGGGTCCGGGGGGAGCGTGCCCGGACGGGGCCGGGAGGCGGCCCATGCCGCCCACCGGCGGCGCAGGGCGGGGCCCTGGCCCGGCGCGACCTCCACCTCGCCGTCGGGCCGGAGGTCGACGGCGAGGCCGTTGTAGCCGCCCTCCAGCGCGGAGTAGGAGACGCCCGACCGCAGGGTGAGGAGCACGTGTGCGAGGACGAACCGGTCCGGGTCGTCCAGGAGGTCGAGCAGGGTCGCCTCGTCGAGGGGCTCCGAGGCGTCGACGGCCGGCAGCAGGCCGAACCTCGTGCCGGACCAGGTGACGGCGTCGTTCGTCGGCAGCTCGCTCATCGCGTCCTCCCCGGTCGTCTCCTGGTCGCGGGCGGACGGACGACCCGCTGGACGTTCGTGATCCGGCCGGTCGACGTGTCGAAGGTCGTGACGACGTCGACCTCGCGCCCGTCGGGGTACCGGTAGGTGGTGGTGACGCTGGCCGACGTCCCCTGACCCGGCGTCATCGGTGTCTCGCTCACCATCCTCGCGCCGAGCTGCTGCTCCTGGGCGGCGTACGCGGTCTGGTGGGCCTGGGCGAACGCCTCGCCGTGCACCTGCCGACGCTGCTGCTCGGTCAGCTCGTGGACGAGCTGGGTGGCGGCGTTGTCACCCGTGCGGGCCTCCGCCGGGTCGAACCCGAAGCTGGTCACGTCGTCGAGGTCGACCCGGGCCAGGTCGTAGGAGCCCACGACCACGCTGGCGTCCCCGGCGCGTCGTGACGTGTTTCCGTGGATGAAGTCGACCGTCGTGGTGGCCGAGTCGGCGATCATCGAACGGAGCCGGGCGAGCAGCTCCGTCTGGCTCCGCGTCGGGGGTCCAGCGACGTTCGTGTCGACGATCGAGACCTCGCCCGACGCCGAGACCTGGACCCGGTGCTGCACCGTGACGATCTGGTTGACCATGTCGACGAAGTCCTGCGCCGATCCCGTCGCGACGAGCTTGGCCTGGACCCGCGGGCCGGTGCGCGACTGTTGCCGCACGTGCGCGAGCTCGTGCGCGAGCAGCGACCGCCCGCCGGGTGAGCCGCGCCGGCCTGGGGCGAAGAGCACGTCGTTCCCGACGGTCACCGCCTCGGCCCCCAGTCGGCGGGTCACCGCGTGGGCGGTCGCGTCGTCGTGCAGCCGGACGCGGGAGAAGTCGTGCCCCATGGCTGCGCCGAGCTCGCGGATCGTGTCCGTCTCCGTGCCGCGGCGTGGTCCCACGGCCCCGGCGGCCCGGTCAGCCCCGACGGCCCGGCGGGCGTCGGCGTCCGCGGCGCGCTCGGACGCCTCCCGGTCGCGGCGTTCTCGTTCCGGGTCAGTAGACCGGCGTGCGGACAGCGGCATCGCTCACCCCTCCGGAGTCCCCGCCGCGCCGCGCGAGACGCGCACGCGCAGCACGCCGTCGGCGAGCAGCTCGGTGCCGAGCACGGTGTTGCGACGCGAGTCGGCGTCCTCGGCGACGACGTCGAGCCTGACGCCCGCGTCGGCGGCGCGCCGCTCGACGAAGCCGAGCGTGCGGCCGGGCAGGTCGTCGAGGGGCAGCGGGGTCACCGGGCCGACGGGCGGGACCGGGCCGACGGGAGACACCGGCGGCCGGGTGATCACGGGCACCTCGAGCATCGGGCGCAGCACGTCCGCGACGGCGGGGTCGAAGCGCGTGAGGTCGAGGCGGCCTCCGAGGTCCGGCCGGCCGGGACGACCGCCGGCGTCGTCGGTGAACCAGAACCACGTCTCGAACCGCCCGCCCGTCACCTCGTCGGTGCTGGGGAGCACGAGGCGGGTGCGTCCCTCGTCGTCCAGGACGGTCTCCGTGTGGCCGTTGAGGTGCAGCGTCTCGAGCCCCTCCCGCCGGTCGCCGACCACGGCCCAGCCGTCGATCTGGAACCGCATCCGCAGCGGCATCGCGGGCTCGAAGAGCGTGTGCGCGGGGAGCCGGCGCAGGGTGGTGATCACGTTCTTGAGGACGGCGTCGAGCGGCAGGTCGTCGCCCGGTCGGCCGGGGGACCAGATGATCAGCGGCCCGTCGGCGTTGGTCACCCCGACGATCTCGATGGTGCGGCGCGCCCACACGCTGGTGCCGCCCCCGAACGGCGCGGACTCCTGGCCCACCGGCCACGGCAGCTCCAGCAGCAGCCGCACCACCGGCTTGCCCTGCACGCTCGACTGGTCCACGGGGGCGTCGAGGCCGACGGCGATGCCGGGGAAGTTCCCGCCGAGCTCGTCGAAGCCGTACACCTCGTCGTTGACCAGCTCCCGGCCCGAGAAGAACCGGATCGCCTTCACGTGGATCCCCGCCGTCCGCGTCCCGGGCGGGTCGAGCTGGGCGGTGACCTGGACCGTCGCCTCGTCGGAGTCCGGGAGCGCGACCGCGAGCACGTCGCTGCGGGAGTCGTCGAACACGGGCTGCCAGGCGAAGGCGGCGACGCCCGCCGCGTCGGCCCCCGCGACCGCCTCCGTGCCCGCTCCCGCCACCCCGGCGAGGGTCGCGGGGACCGGGGAGCGGTCGGGCAGCGGGAGGACGAGTCCGCCGTCGGTCGCGGTCGCGACGACCTTCACCCCCTCGCCGGGACCGCACGGGCTGTCCGCGGCGACCCGCACGAGGCGCGGCACGGTCCGGCCCGCCGCGGCGACCTCCTGGCCGTCGCCGCCGAGCAGCGCCAACGACTGCGTCGTGGCGAGCCGGGCGAGGGCGTCCTGCACGGTCGGGGCGTCGGCGAACCCCGCGCACGCGGGCGACCACGCCACCTGGCTCGCGACGGACAGCCGCGCGGTCGTGACCACGTCGACGTCGATCGCGGCGCCGTGGTCGTCCAGCCGGTGCGCGACGAGGGTCTGCGTGGTGGGCGCGCCGGCGGCCGTGAACAGGGTCCAGAACACGTCGGCGACGCCGTCGGCGTCGGTGCGCACCGAGACGTTGGACGCGTTCGGGACGGGGTCGTCGGGGTTGCGCAGCAGGCCGCCGTCGGGCGCGGAGAAGAACACCAGCGCCCCCGCGACCGGCAGGCCGCCGTTGCGCACGACCACCCGCACCGGCTGCGGCAGCTCCGTGCCCGGCATCGCCTCCTGCCCGTCGCCGCCGACGAGGTCGATCGTCACGAGGCCGGTCAGGGGCGGGAACAGGCGCCGGCAGTCGCCGACCAGGGTCCAGCCGGCGGCCGTGCGGTCGAGCACGGCGAGCGGCGCCGTCCGGTGCACGGGCCCCAGCGGGGGCAGCGCCGTCGCCCCGGCGGCCGACCAGGGCCACTCGAGCGTCCCCCGGGTGGCCACGACGCCGTAGGCGAGGCGGGAGGTGCGCGCCGGCACCAGCCAGTGGTCGCCGACGGCGGGGTCCCCACCGGCGGGGAACGCCACCTCGATGCCGCCCTCGAGCGCCGCGAACGCCGTGGACAGCGCCCGCGGCGGGGCCTCCCAGCGCCGCACCAGCGGAGTCGCGCCGACGTCGGCGAGCGAGGCCGGGTGCCCCTCGGGCCAGGTGACGTGCAGCTCCCGGTCGGCCGCCTGCGTCACCTGGCCGACCCACCCGGGCAGGCCCCGCACCTGGCGCTCGGGGCCGGTGACCTCGACCCAGCTGCCCTGGCCGATCGACAGCTCGTCGTCCCGGCCGGTGCGGTCGATCGTGAGCAGGCCGAGGGTGCCGGTGACGGGGGAGTCCTCGAGGCGCACGAGGCCCGCGACCACCGAGCCGTTCTCGCGCGACCACAGGAACCGGGCGACGGACCCCACGACGTCGTGCACCTGCACGCGGTAGAGCTGGTTCTCCAGGCGCGTGTACCCGCCGCCCGCGGTGATCGAGCAGGGGTCGTCGGAGGCCGCGGCCTCCTGGAGGCGCACCCGCATCGCGCGGGGCGTGCGGGCGCCGGCGTCCGCCACGTCCGAGCAGACCTGGTCCGCGGCGGCCGCCGCGAGCCGCACCTGCCACACGGTCTGCGTCCGGAGGGCGGTGTCGGGGCCGCCGAGCGCCGACTCGAGCAGCTCGGGCCGCTCGTCGGGCGTGACGAGCCGCTCGGACACGTCGAGGTACGCCGCCCAGCGCCCGGCGGCGGGCTCCGGCACCTCCAGGAACGGCTGGTCCGCGAGCGGCGCCGGCGCCGCGGACTCCACGAGCGCGCCGCCGACGGTGTACCGCCCGGCGGTCACGAGCAGGTCGGCCCAGGCGGCGTCGACCGGGTGGAGCCCGGTGGTGGCGTCGACGATGCCGAACGGGCCGGCGCCGCCGTCCGCCGCGGCCGGCCCGCCGGAGGCCCCGACGACGTCGGCGGTGCGCACCTCGTCGTGGTGGGCGGCGATCGCCGCCTGCTCGTTCCACTCGGCGTCCAGGAGCACGCGGCCCTGCTGCATGAGCACCGAGCGGTAGCCCTGCGTCGCGTCGAAGGTCCAGCGGGTGAGGTCTGCGTGCATGGTCAGCTCCCGAACATCCCGATCTGCATGCCTGCCGGCAGGTACGGCGCGACGAGGCGGCGCGCGGCGTCCGTCCGCAGGGGACGGCGCAGGTGGTGGTGGGCGCCCATCTCGGCGCCGCCCTCGCCGCCCCGGCGGACGGCCGCGGGCGCCGTCGGGGCGAGCGCGGGGTAGCCGGGCGAGGCGGGGTCGAGGGACACGTACGACGGCCCGACGGCGGTGGCGGCGTCGGACGCGGGGACGCACCGGAACCGGCGGGGCGCCCGCGAGCCCGGCCCGAGGTAGGAGAACCGCGCGCACCCGTGCTGGCGGTCCACCACGCTCACGACGCCGTCGCACAGGCTCGACGTCACCTCGAGGACGCGGCACCCGACCGGGCCGAGCAGCGTGGAGCCCGCGATCCGGGCGTGCGTGCCCTCGGCCGCGACGGCGGGCCCGGGCGTGCCGCCGCTGACCGTCGTGAGCCGGGGGTCGACGACGCTGTCGGCGACGTCGAGGGCGGGCACGGTCCCCGCCAGCCCGATCCCGCCGACGAGGCTGCGCCGCACGGTCACCCGCAGGGCGCGGTTCGCGCGGTCCTCGGCGTCGTCCCCGGCGACGACGACGCGGCCCGTCACGGTGCACTGGCTGAGCGTGAGGGAGGCGAGCCCGCCCGGCGTGACGCGGACGTCGCCGACCACGACCAGCCCGTCGAGGAGCAGCGCGCTGCCCGCGCCCCCGGTGACCACGACGTCGCCCACGACGCGCGGGCGCAGGCCCTCGGCCGTGTAGACGCCCGGGACGGGCGCGGCGACGTCGCCGTTCAGCAGCGGGCGCGCGGCCCACTCGGCGGCGACGAGGACCAGCCGCGAGTCCGGCGGCACGTCGAGGTCCACGTCACCGGGGTGGTCCTCGCCGTCCGCGACGGAGACCACCCGGGTGCCGCCCGGGCGCCGCGTCGCGTCCGCGGCCCAGCCGGCGGAGACGGCGGCGACGCCGTCGGCGATCGTCACGACCGCCGGGGCGCCCGGGCCGCCCGGCACCCGGGCCTGGGCGTCGTACCGGTCGCGCCGCCCGCCCGTCGCGACGAACGGGTCCTCGTCGCGGGCCGCCTCGTGCGCGGCCGACCGGTCGTAGGTGCCCGCGCCGAGGTCGGCCACCGCGCCCGCGGCGTGGTCGAGGTGGAAGGAGTGCTCGCCGTGCGCGGCCGGGTCGTAGGGGACGCCGTCCCGGTACGGCCGGAGGGCCCCCGCGACCGGGTCGACCATGACCTGCCAGCCGGCCAGGACGCGCGCCGGGTCGTCGTCGGCGGGATCGGCCGGCGTGGCCGCGCCGACGGTGGCCAGGTCCTCCAGCCCGCACACGCGCACCCGGTACGGCGGGAGGGGCTCCGGGTCGTCGTCGACGCGCACGGCCACGGGCAGCGGCACCGGCACCGGCCACGAGGCCCGCGCGTCCGCGAGCAGCCCCAGCAGGCGGCGCGGGCGCAGCGGCACGGGCAGGTCCGCCTCGACGGCCAGGTGCTCGATCATGTCCTCGGCGGCCGGCGGGGCGAACCACGGGGCGGGCCGGTCCAGCGGGTGCGTCAGCCACGTGTCGCCGACCCGCCGCGCGGGCGCCCCACGCACCTCGCTCACCTGGGTCCCGTACCCGTGCACGCCCACCGACGGGATGCCGTAGCGGCCGCGCCCGCCCGTCGGGCCCGGGTCGACGTGCCGCACCTCGCCCGTGTGCGCGAACCGGGTCAGCGCCCCGCCGGCCAGGGCCGGGGACTCCAGCTCCGCGAGGGCCGCGTGCCGCACCGAGGCGGTGGCCGGCCGCTCGGGCCGCGGGTGGTCGACGTGGGTCGTCGTGGCGAGCAGGCGGTAGTGCTCCACCGCGCGGGCGGGCCACCCCGTGACGTCGCGCACCACCTGCTCCAGCACCGCGACGGTGCCCTTGCGCTGCCGGTAGGCGACCGTGTTCGCCACGATGCCGCGGCGGCTGACGCCCGCCCCCGACCCGGTGCCCAGGTCGCCCGGCAGGCCCACGAGGCCGACGAGGTCGGCCAGGTAGGGCACGACCCACTCCGGCGCGGTCTCCACGAACCAGGAGTCGTACAGCCGCTCGAGGTCGTCCTCGACGAGGGCGAGCTCTCCGGCGGCCGCGCCGAGCAGCCGCCGCACGAGCCCGCCCGTGGCCGCGTCGCGCTCCATGACGTGGGCGGGCAGGAGCGCGGCGAGGTAGGCGGTGCGCTCGTCGCGCCGGTCGTCGTCGACGGTCATGGCCGCACCCGCACGTCGGGCACCAGGCGCAGGGCCTGGGCGGGGAGCACGGTCCGCGACGCGGCGTCCCAGCGGGCGGCGGCGGTCACGAGCAGGGCGTCGTCGGAGCCCGGCAGCGCGGGCCCGGGCGACGGCACGGAGAGCTCCGGCATCGTCGCCGCGGCCACCCCGGGGACGGCGGCGACGACCACGAGCACGGCCGACGCCGCGAGCGGGGCGGCCAGGTCGAGCGCGCCGAGGCGGGCGCGCAGCGCGGCGTCGACGGCGGCGCGGACGTCGTCGACCTCGTACCGGGGGTCGACGTCGACCTCGACGCGCGCGGCGGCGTCGACCACCGCGCCGGCGAGGACGAGGCGCGGCGCCCGGGTCTCGCGCGCGCCGTCGAGGGTGGCGCGCAGGTCCGCGAGGAGGCCGGTCGAGGCGGGGCCGCCGTCCGCCGCCAGCACGGACACGACCACGGTCTCGACCCGCCCGTCCCAGACCAGGTCGGCGCGCGCCCGCCCCACGCCGGAGTAGCCGCGCGCGAAGTCCTCGTGGTCGGCCACCGACACCGCCCGGTCGAGCGTGCGGATGCGCTGGGGCGCGTTGACCCGCGCCTGCTCCAGGTCCTCCGGGCCGGCCCAGTCGCGCGCGTCGGCGAGGTTGGCGACCTGCGCGATCCCGCGCGGCCGGCGGACCGGCAGCGACACCTGCCCGGGGGCGGCCGCCCCGTCGGGGCCGATCCCGACCCGGTACGTGGCCCGCACGTTCTCGACGCCGGTGGGCAGCCGCGAGCCGTGCACGCCGTCCCCGAAGACGACCTCGGTGCCGCCCTCGGCGTCCTGCCGCACGACGTAGGCCTGGTCGTGCGGGCCGGCGTCGTCCAGCGTCGGCACCTCGCGCCAGGCCACGCCCTCGACGCGGACCTCGAGCGCCGCGACCGCCCCCGTCGCGGTGGTGGTGGAGCGCACGTAGGTCAGCGGCGGGCGCCGCAGCGCGAAGCGGGCGAACGGCACCCGTCCGTCGCCGCTGCCCAGCACCTGCTGCACGGTCTCGCCGTGCGTGGCGGGCGCGAGGTTCGCCCGGACCACCACGGTGCCCGGGTGGTACGCGTGCGCGAGCGGCGGGTCGAGGACGAGGCGCTGCGTGCCGTCGGCCCGGGGCGTGACGGCGGTGACGGTGACGGGCTCGACGGCCCGGGCGCCGTCCTCGGTCAGGCCGGTGACGGCGACCAGCCGGCCCGCGGGCAGCGGCGGGGTCGTGCCCGCGACGTCCAGCACGGTGGGCGTCCCGCCCGGTGCGTCCCCGACCAGCCCGGCGCGGGGGCGCAGGTCGGCGTGCAGGTCCTCGGAGACGGCGTGCACCGCGGCCCGCCGCCGGCCGAACCGGTCGAGCCCGTGGGGCACGTCGAGCCGCAGCCGCGTGAGCCGCCCGGACAGGCCGTAGCGCTTCGCGCCGTCGGGCGTCACGTCGGTGACCTGGTAGGCCTCCACCGCGCCGAGCTGCTCCAGCACGACCCAGGAGCCCGCCACGACCTCGGGGTGGTCGCCGTCGAGCTCCACGACGCGCTCCCCGGCGGAGGTGACCTCGAAGTCGCTCCACTCCGCGGCGTCGGGGACCCCGGGGGGCCGGAACCGGGAGCTGAACATCCGGGGGTCGGGGGCCTGGTGGCCGAACAGGCTGAGGCGCCGCGTCAGGAGGTGGACCCGCGGGTGCGCCCGCGCGGCGAGCTCCCGGCCCTCGCGGTACCCGACGCGGCGGTCGAGGACCAGCCGGGTCCAGCCCTCGTGGAGCGCGGGGGAGACGTCGACGGCGACCACCCGGCGGAAGTCCCACGTCTCGGTGGGGTCGCCGTGCGGGTCGGCGGCCCCGAGGCCGGCCCGCTCGTCGCCGACGACGAGGAGCTGGTCGTCCACCCGGACGGTCGGTGCGGTCGTGCGCAGCCACACCTCGGTGGTCCGGAACCCGAACGACTGCGGCTCGGTGGCGACGGCCGGGACGGCGTTCCAGCCCCGGTGCGCCTCCAGGGGCGCCGAGGTCTCGAAGGTCTGCGGGAGGGCGCCGGGCGCGGGGACGGTCTGCACGGGCGTCCCGGCGGGGACGAGCACGGTCTCGGGCGCGCCCGCCGCGGTCTCGACGTCGAACGCGAGCTCGGCCCGCGCGGCGACGCCGGGGCGCACCTCGTAGCCCAGCGTGCGCGCGAGCTCGCGCACCGACAGCGGCTCGGTCGCGGTGCGCAGGAACCCCTCCTGGGCGATCCGCTCGGTGTAGAAGGAGACGACGTCGGTGACCACCGCCCACGCGTCGAGCAGGGCGCTCGACGGGTCGTCCGCGCCGAGCGCGGGCAGCGCCGCCCGCATGCGGGTCAGCGCCGCCCCGTGCGGGGCGACCCGCCAGCGCAGCGCGTGCTGGCCCGGCGGGTTGTCGACCGCGGCCGCGCCGCAGGTGCAGGCGCCGTCGTCCGCGCAGCCGCAGCTCATGACCCACCTCCCAGGCGCACGACGAGGTGACCGGCCTCGGGGGCGTTGGGGTCGCTGTCGCAGCGCAGCAGCTCGCGCGGGGCGGCCCGGACGACGCCGGCGGCCAGGTCGGCGGCGGCCTGCGCGGGGGTGGCGTCCGCCCGGGAGAACCGCTCGAGCTCCACCCAGGCCAGCCCGTCGACCGTCATGGCGGCGGCCACGACGTCGGACAGCCGCAGCGCCTGCCCGAACGTGAACCGGTCGGGGTGGAAGAACCCCGGCCGGCCGTCCGGCCGGACGCCGGAGGCGAACGTCTCGCGCAGCCGCAGCTCGACGTCCTCGCGCAGGTGGCCCGGCGCCGTGCAGCCCGTGAGCACGAGCTCCAACGGCACCTCCACCGGGCGCTCGAGCTCGACGTCGACGCCGGCCATGCGGCGCGCCTCCAGCGCCGCGGTGACGGCCGCCCGCAGCGCGTCGTCGTCCGCGCGGGCCACCGGGTCGAGCGTGACCTCCTGGGCGTACCAGGACCCGGTCCAGCGGCGCCGGGCCACGGCCCGCTGGGTGCCCGGGTCCTGCTCCGCGACCGCGGCGTAGTCCGGCGAGGTCACGGCGCGCAGCTGCCGGCGGAACGCGGCCGGGGCGAGCTGGCGCACCTGCTCCAGGTCCTCCGGGTCCGCTCCGCCCGCCGACGGCAGGGGGTTCCACACCGCCGGCGCGTCGCCGGCGACGGCGCGGCGGGGGTCGGCCGGCGGCAGGACCCGGACGAGCCGGCCGGCGGCGACGCGGCCGGCGGCGCCCCCGCCCACCCGGTAGGAGGCGAGCACCGCGGAGGCGGGGGCGGGCCGGCGTCCGTTCGTGCCGTCGCCGAACCGCAGCCGCGCCACCCCGCCCTGCTCCGGCTCGACGACGACGTGCGCGTCGAGCCGGCCGCTGCCCACCAGGTCGTGCCGCGGCGTCCACTCGCGCAGCCCGTCCCACAGCGTGAGGGCGGCCGTGGCGCGTGTCGGGTCCGGGCGCGCCAGCACCGCGGCCGACGCGGCGGCGGGCAGGTGCGGGTCGGCGAACGCGAGCCCCGGGCGCCGCAGCCGCGGGCGGTACGGCCCCGCGGCGGGGGCCGCGGGCGGCACGAGCGGGTCGGCGCGCACGCTCGCCCCGTGGTCCGCGACGACGACGTTGGCGAGGGCCACCGCGCGCACCGCGCCGGGGTCGCCCTCGCGGACGGTGAGCGGCCCCGGCAGGGCGTCGGCGCGGGACCACACGAGCTCCCACACCCACCGCCCCGCCACGCCGTCGAGGTGGCGGCGCGCGTCGCGCACCAGGCGCACCGCGTAGCGGCGGTCGGGCGGGCCGACGGCGGGGCTCCCGCCCGCGGGCTGCTCGGCGAGCACCAGCAGGTCGCCGGCCACGAGCCGGGGGTCGTCCCCGACCGCCGTGGCGACGAAGGCGGCCGTGGTGCCGGGGGGCAGGCTGTGGTCGGCGTCGCCCCAGGCGTGCAGGGGCAGGGCGTTGCGCAGCCGGGTGGCGACGAGGTCCTGCGCGGTCTCGAACACGGTGGCGCCGAGGTCGGCCGCCTCCAGCGGCGAGCCCGCCGGGACGGTGGCCGGCAGGTCGCACACGGGCGTCCCGCGCGGGACCGGGACGTCGGCCGCGGTGGGTGTGGTGACGGCCAGCAGCGCGCGGGCCGCGCAGCCCTCGTGCACGGTGTAGCCGAGCAGCCGGGCGTGCCGGCGCACCGAGGTGCGGCGGCGCGCGGTGCCGAGGTAGGCCTCGACGGCGACGGCGTCCTGCCAGGCCGCGAGGCGGTCGCCGACGGCCGCGAACAGCTCGACGAGCATGACGGCCGGGTCGGCCGGGCTGGTGTCCCGCCAGCCGGGCAGCAGGGTGGCGAGCCGGTCGAGCAGGCGGGTGCGCAGGGCCTCGTAGTCGCGCGCGAGGTAGTCCCCGGGCAGCAGGTCCTCCGGCGGCGGCGCGGTGCCGGGCGCGGGCGCGCAGTCGAGGTCCGCCGGGCAGTCCACGGTGAACGTGAACGGCGCGTCCGCCAGGGCGGCGTCGATGCCGGCGGGCGCGGCCGACCCGTCCGGGTCGCCGGGGTCGAGGAGCCGCACCCGGTAGGTGGACCAGTCGCCCGAGGAGGTGGTGCGCACCACCAGGGTGCGGCGGCGGGCGTCGTCGTCGGGCAGGCCGTCCGGTCCGCGCAGGGCCGGGTCGACGAGGGCGCGGTCGGCGGCGGTGACGCCGGGGACGCCGGCGTCCCCGGCGGGCGGCTCCGCGCTCGTGCCCACCACCCGCGCGGCGGGGAAGGCCCACGAGACGGCGACGGGGTTGAGCGCCGGGTCCACGCGCACCCCGCCCGTCACGCCCACGTGCGCCGCGCCCCACCCGTCCGGCACCGGTCCGTTGAGGAGGCGGACCAGCAGCGTGCGCTGCTCGGGGGCGCCGGCGACGTGCCCGGGCGACCCGCGGTGGTTCGAGAGCACCTCGACGAGGTCGATCCCGTCGACGCCGGCGCGCCCGCGCAGCAGCGCCCGGCGCGACTCCTGGTCGACGCCGGCCAGCAGCAGCCCGCCGTCGCCGGTCACGGCGCGCCCCCGGTGACGGTCACGGTGCGGCGGTCCTCGGCTGCCGTCGCGTCCAGGGGCAGATACTCCACGACCACCTCCAGCCGCGCGTCCACGGCGGTGACCCGCACGTCCTCGACCCGGAGCACGTCCCCGAGCCAGCGCTGGAGCGCGCCGTGCACCAGCGCCTGCGTGGACCGCGCCAGGGCGTCGTCGGTGGGCGCGAACACCAGCCGGGCCACGCCGCTGCCGAAGTCCGGCCGGTTGACGCGCTCGCCCGGCGCGGTGAAGAGCACCTGCTCGACCAGGCCGCGGACGTAGTCGGCGTCGTCGACCATCGCGGTGCGGCCGCGGCCGTCGAGCGACAGCGGGAACGCGACGTGCCGCGGGGCCCACGCGCGGCGGGGGATCTCGCTCATGTCGCACGCACCCGGACCTGCGTCGACGAGACCACCAGCGGGACCCCCGTCGGGGCGCACTGCCCGGGGGCCGCCTGGATCGCGAGCGGCTGCCCCAGGGACGTGACGCGCACCGTGCCGACGGTGAGGACGCCCGTCACGCACGGGCCGTTGCCGGCCGTCGGGGGCGGGAAGGTGCAGCCGGCGATCGACCACGGCGGGGCGAGGAGCACCGCGGGGCTGCCGCCCAGGCCGACGCGGGCCGCCACGCCCCCCGGCGTCGCCCGCCCCTGGTGGGCGCACGCGACCGAGGCGGCCGTCGAGACCAGGTAGCCGGGCATCACGTCACCTCCAGGGCGCCGTCGTTGATCGACACCGACGCGGCGGTCAGGGCGATCGTGTTCTTGCCCATGGAGATCTCGACGCCCGTGCTCGTCGCCTTGATGTCGACCGGGACGGCGACGGCCGGCGCGCCGACCTGCACGGTGAGGCCGCCCCCGCCCGGCACGTCGCTGAGCTGGAGCGTGATCGACTCGGTGCGCAGCAGCTTGACCTGCTCGACGGCGGGGCTCGCCGGGACCTCGCCCGTGCCCCAGAAGCAGCCGCCGAGGATCGGCTGGTACGGGTCGCCGCCCTCGAACTCGACCCAGACGTTGGCCCCGACCGGCGGCACGAGGAACAGGCCCACCTGGTTCCCGGCGTACGGGGTGCACGGCAGTGCCCAGCTCAGCGTGCCCTCGCCCAGCACCGCCGGGCACGACACCTGCACGCGGCCGAGCTGCAGCGGGTCGAGCGTGTTCTCGACCTTGCCGCGGTACTTGCCGTAGAACCGGCGGGCGCCGTCGCCCGTGCGCTCGTCCATCAGACCCTCACCACCGGGACCGTCGCGCCGAGCCCGTCCCGCGACAGGGAGAAGTCCGCGGCGTAGGAGCCGCGGTCCACGCGGTGCACGACCTGGCGCACGTACCAGAGTCCGTCGTGCGACCAGCCGGCGCCGCGCACCCCGACGAGCCCGCGCGGCCGCAGCACGTCCCCGTACACGGACCCGTCGAGGCTGCCGTCGCAGGTGACGCCGTCGGCCGAGCGGTCCGTCGCCGCCTGGGCGCGCGCGAACGCCGTGGCCGCGCCCACGCCCGAGTCGCGGAACTGCCGCACCCGCAGGTCCGCCTGGTGCCCCGCCCACGTGGGGACCGCGGACAGCGGCACCCGCAGCGCGCCCACCGTGCGCACGGGCAGCGTCGTGCCCAGCCGCGCGTCGGTGACCCGGCCCTCCTGCAGCTCCGGCGCGAGGATGTCCTCGCGGAACCGCAGCGCCCCCGTGACGGTCGTCTGCGGTCCCAGGCCCGTCGAGAGCGCCGGCTGCGGGAGGCCCTCGCGCACGGGCGGGCCCCAGTAGAGCACCGACGTCCCCGGCACCGGGCCGGGGGAGACGTAGGTGACGTACCCGTGCCGGGCCGCGAGGAGCCGCAGGTGCTCCCAGTCGGTGCCCTGCTGCGTCGGGGTGCGCTCGATCGGCAGGGGCGGGTCGAGGTCGGCCGGCGGCACCACCGCGGGCACCAGGCCGTGGGGCGCGTACCGGGCGGCGATCGCCAGCACCTGCAGCGAGTCCTCCAGCGCCGGGTGCTCGGCGGAGACCTCCTGGCGGTCCAGCAGCAGGGACAGGTCCTGCCCCGTGAGGCGCAGCTCGGCCGCCGCGTCCGCGCCGCCGGGGGTCAGCTCGGCCTCGGTGACGATCCCGTCGGCGAGCACGTGCGGCACCACCCCGATGGTCAGCACGAGGACGACGCGCGACCCCGCACCCAGCGGCGCCGTCGTCCCCACGACGGGGGAGTCGAACGCCGCGGTGGGCCCGGAGCGGCCCGCGTCGAGCGTGACCGTGAACGCGGACCGCGCGGCGTCCGACTCCGTCACCGTCACCGACCGCAGCCGGGTCGCGACGCCGGGCGGCAGCGGCACGGGCACCGTCGGCCCGGCCAGCACGGTGAGGTGCACCCCCAGGTCCGCGGTCACCGCGGCACCCCCGCCCCGGACGCACCGGGCACCCCGGGCACCCCGGGCAGCGGGACCACGACGACGGTGCCCACCGCCTCGTCGTCGACGAGGTCGTCGGGGTCGAGGGCGGCGTTGGCGTCGCAGATCCGCCAGAACCCGAGCGGGTCGCCCGTGAGGGTGAAGCTCAGCAGGTCGAGCCGGTCGCCGGGGGCCACCGTGCGGCGGGCGAGCGTCGTCGCGTCCGACGGCGGCGGCGGGAACCGGCGCCGGACGTACCCGACCGACCGGCGCTCGCCCGCGGCCGTCGTCACCTCGAACGTCGTGGTGGGCACGCCGTCGTACCGGGACATCTCACGCCCCCTGCGCCAGCCGGGCCACGCCCTGCACGCCGGCCACGGCGGCGAGGCGTTCCCGGACCGTCTGGTGGGCGAGGAAGAGGGCGTGCGCCGGGTCCGTCGGCGCCAGGTCGTCGTAGGTCAGCACCCGTAGCGACAGGTCCACCGCCGCGCGCGTGGGCACGAGCGTCGCGGCGTCGAACGCCTGCTCCGTGACGGTGACGCTCTCCAGCCGCACGGGCACGACGAGGCCCGGGCCCCAGGCGAGCACCGCCAGGGGCGCGCGCGGCGGCAGGACCTCGATCGTCCCGGCCGCCAGGAGCACGGTGTTCGCGACGACCCGGGCCACGCTCGGGTACAGCAGCATCTCCAGCACGGCCAGGCCGGCGGACACCCCGGTCGCGACGGCGACCGCGTCCCCGGACTCCAGCCCGTCCGTCGCGTCGAGCTCCACCTTCATCGCGATCGTCTGCGTGGGAGCCCCGTACACGCGGTCCACCTCCGCGGCGCCGCCGCCGGACGGGGCCCGCGGGCGCAGCGTGCGCGTCACCTCGTCCGGGTTGTACTGGAAGACCGCGACGCGCGACAGCGCGCTGACCGGGTCGACGGCGACGATCGCGCCGGGCACCGTGCGCGGGCTGCCGGGAAAGCTGCTCATGCCCCGGATCGTGCCCCGGGCACGTCACCGGCCTGTCAACCGGCCGTCACCGGCGGTCGCCCGGCCGGCGCCCGTCGTCGTCCACCCGGGGCGGGGGGTGAAATCGTCCCCTCGGGCAGCCGGTTCACCCGCGCCGTCGTATCACGGAGGAGTACGACGGGATCTTTCCGGGCGTGAGGACTCGCCGCCTCGCCCTCGGACGACGACGACGCGTCGAGAGGCCGCGGCGCACGGCCGCCCGCACCACAGGGGGTGAAGGGTGTCGGAACGGACGAGTCCCGCGCACGGGCCCGCGGCCCGGCAGCCCGTCGTGCTGATCCGGCTCCTCGGGGCCTTCGAGATCGAGGTCGACGGCGCGGGCGTGTCCCTGCCCGTCGGCGCGCAACGGCTCGTCGCGATGCTCGCCCTGCGCGGCCGCACCGGGCGCAGCCGCCTCGCCGGCCTCCTGTGGCCCGACACCCTGGAGCAGCGGGCGCTCGCGAGCCTCCGCACCGGCATCTGGCGGGTGAACCAGGCGGCCGCCGGCCTGGTGCGGGCGGCGCACGGCGTCGTCGAGCTCGGCCTGGACCCCGACAGCGACGTCGACCGCCTCATCGCGGCGTCCCGGGCCGTGCTCGGCGGGAGCGTCGAGGACGACGACGACCCGCCCGAGCTCGCCACGGGCGAGCTGCTCCCGGACTGGGAGGACCCGTGGCTCGAGGCGGAGCGGGAACGCCTGCACCAGCTGCGGCTGCACGTCCTGGAGGCGACCGCGACCCGGCTCGCCGAGCGTGGCCGCTACGGGCTGGCCCTCGAGGCGGCGCTCGCGGCCCTGCGCGCCGACGACCTGCGCGAGAGCGCGCACCGGGCCGTCATCGCGATCCATCTCGCCGAGGGCAACGTCGCCGAGGCGTGCCGCGCCTACGACCTGTGCCGCCGCACGCTGCACGCCGAGCTCGGGATCGAGCCGTCGCCGTCGACCGCGGGGCTCGTGCGGCCCTGGGGCGGCGCTGCGGCTCAGCCGTCGCCGGTCGTCCCGGTCTCCCCGGTGCCCTCGGCGCCGGGCCGGAGGTCCCGTGCGGTCCCGGTGTCCCGCGGCGTGCCGGTCGTCGCCTCGGGCTCCGCCGCCCACAGCAGGGCCGCGTTCTCCGCCTCGTAGTCCTCCGACTCCTCCACCCGCGCGGCGGCACGGGCGCGGACCGCGCGGGCGCACGCCACGACGGCGACCGCGAGCGCGAGCAGCAGGAGCGCGCGGCCCCCGCGGGGGCGCGGGGCGCCGTCGTCGGAGGCGCTGGGAGACCCGTCAGGGGGTCCGGCGGGAGTCGTCCGGCGGTGCATCGTCCTCATCCCTTCCGCACGAGCGCGGCGACGGTCCGGGGCCCGAGGTGGGCGTCGGCGGCGACCCCCAGCCACCGCTGCACCCGCTTCCACCGGGCGGCGAAGACGGAGCCCGCGACGCCGTCGACCGCTGCGCCGCGCAGCCCGGCGACGACCTGCGCCACCCGGACCGCGGCGCCCCTGCTGCCCGGCTCGACGCCGAGGACCGACGTGTACCAGGTCTTCGGCCCCACGATCCCGTCCACGAGGAGGTGGGACCGCTCCTGGAACGCCCGCGTCGCGGCGTCCAGGTCCTCGCCGAAGCGGCCGCCGAGCTCGCCCGCGTACAGCCCCTCGGCGGCCAGGACGCTCGCCCACAGCCGCACCCCCGCGGGCCGCCGGGTACCGCGCCGCAGGGTGGGCGGGCGGTGCGGGCGCAGCGTCGTCGCCCGCCGGAGCGGCCGACGGAGCGCGGCCCGCGCGCCGGACCGGCCGGCGGCCCGACCCCGGCCGCGACGGGCCCCGTGGTCGTCGCCGGGGCAGTAGACGAGGTGCCAGGGCTCGTTCACGCGGCGGCCCTCGACGTCCGTCCAGCCGTGCTCGCGCAGGATCGGGAAGGCCTTCGCGCGGCGCGCGTTGCCCCACTCGCCGACGCCGCCGAAGTCCTGCACGTCCACGGCGAGCGCCCAGCCGTGGTTGGAGTACCCGGGCACGGCGGCCGCCGCGCCGCCGACCCGCCCCCAGGTCGACCCGTCGTACCGGCGGTAGTCGCCGAAGGGGCTGCGGGCGCCGCGGCGGTAGCGCTGGAGGAAGAAGCCCTGCTGCTCGGCCAGCGAGCGGTTCCACCCGCGCACCGTGAGCTGCAGGCCCGTGCCCGCCCGCACGTCGTCGATCGCGCGGTTCCAGGACGCCGCGGCGTCCTTGCGCAGGAACGCCCGCGACCGCCCGTCCGTGCCGTGCCGTCCGGACGGCTGGAGCTCGTCGAGGACCGACGACGGCACGCAGCCGTTGCGGTAGGACCTGCCGCGGAACCGCATCGTCGTCATGGCGCGCTCCCTCGAGCCGGGCCGACGGGACGGGGCCGCCGCCGGCGCCTGCGGCCAGCGTCGCGCGCGCTCGTCACCGGCCTGTCACGGGGGCGTCATCGGTGCTCGTGGCGACGCCGGCGCCCGGGACCGGCCCGTGGTGGGGCCGGACCCGGGCGCCGGCCTCGCGGCGCGGTCGGGCTACGCCGTCACGCCGCGGTCGGGCGCCGTCATGTCCCCGGTGGCCGGGACGCCGTCGGCGAGCCCGTAGTGCAGGAACACGACGCCCTTCGGGCTGGCGGCGGGCGGCTCCAGCAGGGTGACGTTCGTCGGTACGGCGCCGCCGTCGAAGACCTTCTTGCCCGTGCCGAGGACGACGGGGTGCAGCCACAGGTCGAGGCGGTCGAAGAGCTTCTCGTGCAGCAGGGTCTGCACGAGGTCGAGGCTCCCGACGACCCGGACGTGCTCGTGCCGGTCGCGGATCTCGCGCACGGCGGCCGGCAGGTCGGGCCCGAGCTGCGTGGAGCCCGACCAGGTGAGGTCGGGCGTGCCACGGGACGCGACGTACTTGGGGATGCTGTTGAAGAGCGTGCCGAACTCGTCGTCCTGGTGCGGCCAGTAGGCCGCGAAGATGTCGTACGTCTTGCGGCCGAGGAGGAGCGCGTCGGTGCCCTCCGCGTACGCCGCCGCGATCTGCTCCCCGGCGACGTCGTCCAGCAGGGGCGCCTGCCAGCCGCCGAAGGCGAACCCGCTCTCCGGGTCCTCGTCGGGCCCGCCCGGGGCCTGGGCGACGAGGTCGAGGGTGGCGAAGATCTCGAGATGGATGAGGCCCATGGTTCCTCCTGGCGGGTGGGTGCGGTCCCAGGAGAGACCGCCCCGGGGCGCCGGACTCATCGTGGGCCCGTCGTGGCTCAGACCTTGGGCGAGAGCGGGTTGTCCACGGCGGGGCCGTCGATCACGGGGCCGTGCCCGGTGAACCGGATCCGGGAGAGCCACACGAGCCGGCCCGGGTCCTGGTTGACGTGGTCGGGCTGCCACGCGTGGTAGACGTACCACCAGTGGGGGCCGACCTTGATCGGCATGCCGTGCCCCGAGCCGGCCGCCACGTCGTTGCTGGCCAGGATGGGTCCGTCGCCCTCCTTGGTCCAGGGCCCGGTGATGGCCGGGGCGCTCGCCCAGCACACGCCGTAGGAGTCGTTCCAGAACTCGCCGGTCGAGTAGAAGCAGTAGTAGCGGCCCTGGTGGACGACCACGGAGGCGCCCTCGATCGTGTACTTCTCGTACGGCTGGTCCATCCCGAACAGCCGCTGCGCCTCGCCGACCAGCTCGAGCCCGTCGTCCGACAGCCGCTGCAGGTAGATGTACGACGGGAGCCCGTCGTGGTTGCCGTCGTTCTTCCACAGCAGCCAGAGCGAGCCGTCGGCGTCCCGGAAGGGGGAGGCGTCGATGCTCCCGCCCTGGTCGGACTGGTCGATCAGGGGTGCCGTGCGCTCGTCGACGAACGGCCCGGCGGGCGAGTCGGAGACCGCGACGGACACGGCCTGCTGGTCGATGTCGGCCCGCCACGCCGTGTAGTACGACAGGTAGCGGTCGCCCACCGCGATCACCTCGGGCGCCCAGTGGCGACCGGGCCGGCACCAGGACGCGAGCTGCGGCATGCCGTTGCCGGCCGGGGTCCACTCCACGAGGTCGGGCGAGGTCAGGACGGGCATGGCGCCCGCCGCGCCGTTGGTCGCGTAGAGGTAGAACGCCCCGTCGGCCGCCAGGACGGCGGGGTCGGGGTTGTTGGTCGGCACGACGGGGTTCTGGTAGCCGCGGGGCGAGGCCGCCGCGGCCGGTGTCGCGCTGAGCGCCACGGCGGCGCCGAGGCCGCCGGCCGCCGCGAGCAGGGCACGGCGGGTGAAGGACGGGGTGCTCGAGATGTGGTGCAACGTTGCGCCTCTCGTTCGATGCTGCGGCGGGCATCCGCGCCCGTCGCTGGCGCGACGAAGGTACATCGTTGACTCAACGGGCGACCCGGAAGACACGCGCCGCACGAGAACTCGACGTCTTGCCTCAAAACCTTCCACTGTGAGGTTTTGAGGGGTTAGGCTCGTTCCTGCTTTCCGGCGATTCACCGCACACTTCTGGCGGATGTCGACGGAAGATGGACCTTCGACCACGCCAAAGGAGCACCCAGATGTCCCTCACGTCCGTGCAGCTGTACTCGCTGCGGGATGCCATCGCCGCCGACCTCGACGCCGCCGTCGCCCGCGTCCGCGAGATCGGGTACGAGCAGGTCGAGCCGTACGCGTTCGTCGAGCGCGCCGCCGACTTCGAGCGCGCCTTCGCCGCGACGGGCCTCGCCGCGCCGTCCGGTCACGCCGCGGTCATCGACGCCGCCGACCCCGACGTCGTGTTCGACGCCGCCGCGCGCCTCGGCATCGGCATCGTCATCGACCCGTTCGTCCCGACCGAGCGCTGGCAGACCGCCGACGACGCGAAGCGGCTCGCCGAGCGCGTCAACGAGCTGACGGTCCGCGCCGCCGGCCACGGCCTGCGGTTCGGCTACCACAACCACCAGTGGGAGTTCACGAACAAGGTCGACGGCCGCGCCGTCTTCGAGGTCTTCGCCGAGCAGCTCGACCCCGCGGCCGTCCTCGAGGTGGACACGTTCTGGGCCACCGTCGGCGGCGCCGACGCCCCGGCCGTCCTCAAGGCCCTCGGCGACCAGGTCGTGGCGATCCACGTCAAGGACGGCGAGGTGTCGGGCGACATCGCCACCGTGCTGCCGTCCAGCGAGAGCGCGCTCGACGTGCCGCCCGCGCTCAAGGCCGCCTACGAGAACCAGGTGCCCGCGGGCCAGGGCGACGTCGACGTGGCGGCGATCCTCGCCGCCGCGCCGCAGGCCATCCGCGTGGTCGAGTTCGACTCCTACGCCGGCGACGTCTTCGAGGGCATCGCCGCCTCGCTCGCGTGGCTGCAGGAGAACGACCGGTGACCCGCGTGGGCGTCGGCATCATCGGTGCCGGGAACATCTCGACGCAGTACCTCGAGAACCTCACGCAGTTCGCCGACGTCGAGGTCCTCATGGTCGCCGACCTGCGGCTCGACCGGGCTCAGGCCCAGGCCGAGGCGTACGGCGTCGCGGCCTGGGGGACCGACGACGAGCTGCTGGCGCGCGACGACATCGAGATCGTCCTCAACCTGACGACCCCCGCCGTGCACGCCGAGGTGGACCACCAGATCGTGGCGGCCGGCAAGCACGTGTGGAGCGAGAAGCCGATCGCGACCGACCACGCGTCCGCCGCGGCGCTGCTGGCCGAGGCGGAGGCGAAGGGGCTGCGCGTCGCGTGCGCGCCGGACACGGTGCTCGGCGCGGGCGTCCAGTCCGGCCTGCGCGCCATCGCCCGCGGGGACATCGGCGAGCCGCTCACCGCCACGACGATGTTCCACGTGCCGGGCCCCGAGGCCTGGCACCCGGACCCCGACTTCCTGTACGCCACGGGCGCGGGGCCGCTGTTCGACATGGGCCCGTACTACGTCACGACCCTGGTGCACGCGCTCGGCGCCGCCGCGCGGGTGCAGGCGGTGTCGTCGAAGTCGCTCGAGAAGCGCACGATCGCGTCCGGCCCGCGGGCGGGGGAGTCGTTCCCCGTCGAGGTGCCCACGCACCACGCGGCGCTCATCGAGTTCCGCGGCGGGCAGTCGGCGCAGTCGACCTTCTCGTTCCAGCACGCGCTGCCGCGCGCGGGCTTCGTCGAGATCAACGGCACGCTCGGCACGATCTCGCTGCCGGACCCGAACAACTTCGACGGCGAGTCCACGCTGTGGCGGTACGGGCAGGACGAGCCCGAGACGATCCCGGCCACCGGCTCCACCTGGGGCCGGGGGACCGGCGTCGTCGAGCTGGCGCGCGCGATCCGCGCGGGCCGGCCCGAGCGGGCCTCGGGCGCCGTCGCGCTGCACGTGCTCGACGTGCTGCTGGCGGTCCGGGACGCCGCGGAGTCGGGCACGGCGGTGGAGGTCGCCTCCACGGTCGACGCGCCCCCGCCCCTGCCGGAGGACTTCGACCCGGCGTCGGCGACCTTCTGACCCGTCGCCACCCGCCCTGCGACTCGCGATCC
>NZ_JBHVFQ010000039.1:0-27384 GCF_042801555.1 Isoptericola sp. NPDC057559 | reverse complement strand
GCGGGCGCCCCTCGTCCCCGGGTTCGTGCTCGGGTTCCTCGCCGCGGTGCTGGTCCGCAGCACGGGCCTGCTGCCCGACGTCGTCACGGACACCGCCCAGCAGCTCACGACGATCCTGTTCGTCGCCGCGATGTTCGCCCTCGGCACCGGCGTCGACGTGCCGCGCCTGGCCCGCACCGCCCGCCGGCCGCTCGTGCTCGGCGCGGCGGGCGCCGTCGCCGTCAGCGGGATCGGCCTCGCCGCCGTCCTGCTGCTCGCCCCCTGAGCGACCCTCAGAGGCCGAGGGCCGCCGGCAGCCCGGCGAGGCCCGTCAGGACGACCATGCCGTCGGCGCGCAGCGCGTCCGCGTCCACGTGGTGCTCGTCGTCGCGGCGGGCGCCGGGGCGGTCGAGCCAGACGCCGACGAGGCCGGCGTCGTGGGCGGCGCGGGCGTCGGTGGTGGGCTCGTCGCCCACGTAGGCGGTGCGCGCGACGTCGGTGCCGAGGCGGCGGGCGCCCTCGACGAAGACGTCGGGGTGCGGCTTGCCGTAGCCGAGCGTGTCCACCCCGACGAGGACGGGGACGTCCGCGAGCCCGGCGGCGAGGAGCTTGCGCTCCTGCAGCTCGGTGGCCGCGTTGGTCACCACGCCGACCTCGACGCCCGCGGCGCGCAGCGCGGCGAGCGCGGCCGCGGAGTCGTCGAACGCCGACCACGACCGCTCGAAGGTGCCCCAGAACAGGGCGTCCCAGTCGGCGAACGAGGACTCGGTGACCGGCTCCCCGCCGAACGTGCGGTGCAGCAGGTCGGCGCGCAGCCGGCGCTGCGTGAGCGCGTCGGTCTCGCCGCGCGTGTACCGCTTGTAGTGCCCGCCCGGGTCGGAGCGCCAGTGCGCCAGCAGGTCCGGGTACCGGTCCGCCGGGACGTGCGGCAGGTGCTCGACGGCGACCGCCGTCAGCGCCTTGCCGAACGCTCCCTTGGTGTCGACGAGGGTGTCGTCGACGTCGAGCAGGACCCCGTCGACCCGGGCCGTCACGCGGTCGCGCCGTCGGTCGCGGCGGGCGCGGCGTCGGCCTCGCGGGCCAGCCGGGCCAGCGCGGCGTCGACGCGCGCGAGCGTCCGCTCGCGGCCGAGCACCTCGAGCGACTCGAACAGCGGCAGCCCGACGGTGCGGCCGGTGACGGCCACGCGCACCGGCGCCTGCGCCTTGCCCAGCTTGAGGCCGTGCTGCTCGCCCACCGCCGTGACGAGGTCCTTGAGCGGCTCCGCCTCCCACGCCCCGAGGTCCGCGAGCGCCGCGCGGGCGTCCGCCAGCAGCTCGGCGGCGGGGGCCTTCATGGCCTTGGCCCAGGAGCGCTCGTCGCGGGCGGGCTCGTCGAGGAAGAGGAAGTCGACGTTGTCGGTGATGTCGGCGAGCAGCGCCACGCGCGACTGCGCGAGCGGCGCGACGCGTGCGAAGGCCGCGGCGTCGTACTGCTCCTCGGTCCAGGGCGCCTTCGGGGCGTGCAGCCACGGGTCGACGGCGACGACGAAGTCCTCGACGCTCATCGCCCGGATGTACTCGCCGTTGAACGACAGCAGCTTCTTGACGTCGAAGAACGCCGACGCGCTGTTGACGTCCTCGATGCGGAAGCGCTCGACCAGCTCGTCGAACGGGAGGATCTCCTCGTCGTTGCCGGGCGCCCAGCCCAGCAGCATGAGGTAGTTGACCATCGCGTCGGGCAGGTAGCCCTCGGCGAGGTAGTCCTCGAGCGCGACCTTGTCGCGGCGCTTGGAGAGCTTCTGGCGCTTCTCGTTGACGATGACCGGCAGGTGCGCCCACGTGGGCGGCTCGGCGCCGAGGGCCTCCCACAGCAGCTGCTGCTTGGGCGTGTTCGGCAGGTGCTCCTCGCCGCGGATGACGTGGGTGATGCCCTCGTCCATGTCGTCGACGACGTTCGCGAGCAGGAAGACGGGCGAGCCGTCCCCGCGCGCGACGACGAAGTCCTCCATCGCCGAGTTCGGGAACGTGGGGTTGCCGCGGATGAGGTCGACGACCGGCGTCTCGCCCTCGTCGGGGGTGCGGAAGCGCAGCGCGCGGCCCGGCTCGTACGTCAGGCCGCGGTCGCGGCAGTGGCCGTCGTAGCCGGAGTGCGGGTTGCCCGTGCGGGCCGCGACGTCGTCGCGCGTGCAGTCGCAGTAGTACGCGCGGCCGGCCTCGTACAGGCGGGCGGAGGCCTCGCGGTGCTTCTCCACGTTCTGCGACTGGAAGTACGGGCCCTCGAACGTCGGGTCCTCGGCGTGCATGCCGAGCGCCGCGAGGGCGTTCAGGATGCCGTCGACCCACTCGGGCTTGTTGCGCGCCGCGTCGGTGTCCTCGACGCGCAGCACGAAGATGCCGCCCTGCCGCTTGGCGACCGCCCAGTTGAACAGCGCGGAGCGGGCGCCGCCCACGTGGAACATGCCCGTCGGCGACGGGGCGAAGCGGACACGGACGTCGGAGGAGCCTGCAGCGGGGATCACGGGACCAGCGTAGTTGTCCCCCGCCGCCGGACGGCATCGACGCCCGCCCGCCGCCGGACGGCGGCCCACGCGACGTCCGATTCCCGCCGGACGACGGCGCGCGCCCCACCTAGCGTCGTGCCCATGACCAGCACCGCGACCACGGAGCCCACGACCACGGAGCCCACGACTCCCACCGCGCCCGACGCCAGCCGCCACGTCGTCGTCGACCCGGCGATCCTGTACTTCGGCACGCCCGTCGTGCTGCTGAGCTCGACCAACGAGGACGGCACCACGAACCTCATGCCGATGTCGTCGGTCTTCTGGCTGGGCCGCAGCGCGGTGATCGGCATCGGCGCGCGCAGCCAGACGGCCCGCAACCTGCGCCGGCACCCGGAGGTCGTGCTCAACCTCGCCTCGCCGGACGTCGTCGAGCACGTCGACCGGCTGGCCCTCACGACCGGGCGGGCCGACGTCTCGCCCTGGAAGGCCCGCGCGGGCTACGTCTACGCGCCCGACAAGTTCGCCGTGGCGGGGCTGACGCCGCTGGAGTCGGCGACGGTGCGGCCGCAGCGCGTCGCCGAGTGCCAGGTGCACCTGGAGGCCGTGGTGCGGCGCGTCCACCCGCTCGGCGGCCCCGCGGACGCGGGGCCGGGGACCGGGGACGCCGCCCGGCAGCTCGCCGTCGAGGCGGAGGTGACGCGCGTCTGGGTCGACCCGGCGATCCGGCTCGCGGGCCACGCCGACCGGATCGACCCCGACCTCTGGCGGCCGCTCGTCATGAGCTTCCAGCGGTTCTACGGCCTGGGCGGCCAGGTGCACCCGTCGCGCCTCGCGGGGATCGACGAGGACCGTTACCGCGAGCCGCGCACCAGCGCCCCGCGCTGACCCCGGGCCGACCGGCGGTCACGCCCCGACGAAGCTCACCGTCTCGCCCAGGCGGGCGCGCCCGGTGCGGAGCCGGTGCACGCCCTCCTGCTCGTACCCGACGGAGACGCCGCACAGCAGCACGTGCCCCTCGTCGGCGCCGACGATCTCGCCCACGGTGGTGCGGTACATGGTCCACATCACCTGGGGGCAGCTGTGCACCCCCTCCGCCCGCAGCAGCAGCATGACGGTCTGCAGGTACATCCCCGCGTCCGCCCACTGCCCCGGGCCCATCGACCGGTCGAGGTAGCAGAACAGCACGGCCGGCGCGCCGAACGCCCCCGAGTTCAGCGTGGCGATCTTGCGGGGACGGTCGGGGTCGTCGCGCTCGATGCCCAGCGCCTCGTACCGCTGGGCGGCCGCGGCGGCGAAGCGGTCCGCGTACGGGGAGGCCAGCCCGTCCGGGTACATCGGGTACTCCCGCTCGTCGCCCGGGTCGCCCGCGAGGGCCCGGGCCGTGGCGCGCCGCTTCAGCTCGGCGAGCGGCTCCCGGGTCACGACGTAGACGTGCCACGGCTGGAGGTTCCCGCTCGACGGCGCCCGGGTGGCCGCGGTCAGCACGCGGTCGAGCACCTCCCGGGGCACCGGCTCCGGGCTGAACGCCCGCACCGCCCGGCGGCTGTCCACGGCCTCGTACACGTCCACGCGTCGTCGTCCTCTCAGTCCCCGGCCGGCGGCACGGCCGCCCGCGCTGTCATCGCGGGCCCGAGCCCCGCACGCGGGCCACTGCGAGCCCGACCATGGTCGCGAGGTCCGGCTCCGGCAGGTCGTCGACCGGCCACCAGCGCACGTCGAGCGACTCGTCGCTCACGGCGTGCCGCGCGCCCGCGGGCGCGACGGCGACGAAGCGCACGTCGAGGTGGTGCGCGTCGCCGCCGGGGCCGCAGAACGGCACGGCGTGCTCGTCGAGGTGCACGGGCACGGGGTCGAGGTCGACGTCCAGGCCCGACTCCTCCGAGGCCTCGCGACGCGCGGCGGCGAGGAGGGTCGCGTCGCCCGGCTCGACGTGCCCGCCGAGCTGGAACCAGCGGCCCGCCTTGGCGTGCAGGGTCAGCAGCACGCGCGAGGCGTCGGGCGACAGCACCACGGTGGACGCGGTGACGTGGTCCGGGCGGCAGGATCGCAGCACGCCGTCCGGGTGGGCGTCGAGGTGCGCCACGAAGCGGTCGCGCAGCGCGCGCTGCCCGTCGTCGCCGGCGGGCGTCCGCCGCAGCACCGCGCGGGCGTCGGCGTGCAGGCCGGCGGTCGAGGAGACGTCGGTCGCGGGCACCTCAGTCGCGCCGGAACACGGGGTTGGCGAGGACGCCGATGCCCTCGACCTCGCACTCGACGTGGTCGCCGTGGTCGATGCGGCCCACGCCGGCGGGCGTGCCCGTGAGGATCACGTCGCCCGGCAGCAGGGTCATCGCCTTGCTGATGTACGACACGAGGAACGGCACGTCGAAGACCATGTCGGAGGTGCGGCCGTCCTGCTTGAGCTCGCCGTTGACGCGCGATCGCACCGCGACGTCCTCCGGGTCCAGGTCCGTGTCGATCCACGGGCCCAGCGGGCACGAGGTGTCGAAGCCCTTGGCGCGCGCCCACTGCCCGTCGGTGCGCTGCGCGTCGCGCGCGGTGACGTCGTTCGCGACGGTGTAGCCCAGCACGTAGGACCGCACGTTCTCCGGCTCCACGTCCTTGCACACCTTGGAGATCACGACGGCGAGCTCGGCCTCGTAGCTGACCTCGCGGGTGAACTCCGGCAGCACGACCGGGTCGTCCGGGCCGACGACGGCGGTGTTCGGCTTGAAGAACAGCAGCGGCGACGCGGGGACCTCGCCGCCCATCTCCTTGGCGTGGTCGGCGTAGTTCTTGCCCACCGCCACGACCTTCGACCGCGGGATCACCGGGGCCAGCAGCCGGACGCCGTCGCCCAGCTCGATCCGCTCCCCCGTCGGCATCGCCGGCATGTAGAGCGGGTCGCCGCCGAGGACGGCGAGGTAGGTGCGGTCGCCCTCCTGCTGGACGAGGGCGAAGCGGGGGTCGTCTCCGGTGGTGAATCTCGCGATGCGCACGCGCCCAGGTTACGCGGGGCGCGTGCGCGGCACCGTCAGGCGCGGGCCAGGACCTCGCCGTGCAGGATGGCGAACCAGCCGTCGGGCGCCTGCGCCCACGCCTGCCAGTCCTGCGCGATCTGCTCGAGCGCGACGTCGTCGGCGAGCCCGGACTCCTTGGCCTGGACCGCGAAGTTCGACTCCACGCACCGCTCGGCCCACAGCTCGCCCCACCACTGCCGGTCCGTGGGGGTGGCGTAGCACCACGACGACGCCGACGGGACGATGCCGTCCATCCCGGCCTCCTGCACCCACGACATGAGGCGGCGGCCGGCGTCCGGCTCGAAGCCGTACGCGTGCGTGACCTCGTGGTAGAGCTCGTTCCACTCGGTGAGCCCGGGCGTCTCCGGGTACCAGGCCATGCCCGCGTAGTCGGCGTCGCGCACGGCGACCATGCCGCCCGGCTTCGCCACGCGCTTCATCTCGCGCAGGGCCGCGACCGGGTCCGACAGGTGCTGCAGCAGCTGGTGCGCGTACACGACGTCGAAGGTGTCGTCCGCGAAGGGCAGCTCGTAGGCGTTCGCCTGCTCGAACCGCACGTTGGTGTAGCCGAGCGCCTCGGCGTGCTCGCGCGCGGCCTCGAGGACGTGCGGGCTCGCGTCGACGCCGACGACCTCGCCGCCGGCGAGGATGCGGCCGAGGTCCGCGGTCACCGTGCCCGGGCCGCAGCCGACGTCCAGCAGGGACATGTCGTCGCGCAGGTGCGGCACGAGGAAGCCGGCCGAGTTCTGCGCGGTGCGGCTCCGGTGGGAGCGCAGCACGGACTCGTGGTGGCCGTGCGTGTACGACTCCGACTCCTTGCTGGGCACGGTGTGATGGGTGCTCGGGGCCTCGATCGCGTCGTTGAGGTCGGCACCGGCAGGTTCGGGGGTGCCCTCGGGTGTGGGCTCCGTGCGCAGGTCGCTCATGGTCCCTACCGTAGTGACCGCGAGGCCCGCAAGCCCCGGTGTTCTCACGCTCCGGGACGCCACGCGTCACGCGCGGTGGCATCATCGCGCCATGACCGCGGTCACGGGCGTGCCGCCCTCCCGCCTCCGCGCGCTGCTGAGCGCGGGACGGCACCGCCTCGCCGGCGGCCCCGGACGCGTCCCGGGGGTCGACGTCGCCCGCGGCATCGCCGTGCTCGGCATGTTCACCGCCCACGTCGGCGTGACCACCCCCGACGCCGGCCCGGCCTGGTGGCTGCTCGACCTCTCGCACGGCCGCTCGTCGATCCTGTTCGCGGTGGTGGCCGGCATCTCCGTCGCGATCGTCTCGGGCGGACCCCGCCCGCTCGACGGCGACCCCCTCCGACGTGCCCGGCTCCGGCTGTTCGTGCGGGCGGCGCTGCTGCTCGCCGTCGCCGGTCTGCTCGACCTCCTCGGCACCCGCGTCGCGCTGATCCTCGGCTTCTACGCGTGCTTCTTCGTGCTCGCGCTGCCCTTCCTGCGGTGGCGGCCGCCGCGGCTCGCGGCGCTCGCCGGCGTCGTCGCGCTCGTCGGGCCCCTCCTGGCCTACTGGGGGCCCGAGGCGATCGCCCGGGCCGGGCTGCGCGCACCGCGCGACGGCTCCGGCGCGGTGACCGACTTCCTGCTCACCGGCACGTACCCGGGCGTCGTCTGGATGGCGTACGTGCTCGCCGGGATGGCGATCGGGCGCTGCGACCTGCGCTCTCCGCGCCTGCGCCGCGGCCTGCTGGCCGGCGGGCTCGCCGCGTGGGGCGCGTTCTCCCTGCTCTCCGGTGCGCTGGTCGGAGCCGCCGGCGGGGACGAGGTGGTCCGCGGGCTGACCCTCGCGCGGCAGTCGGTCGACACCGTGCCGTTCGCGTGGGACGACCCGTGGCCGGGGGTGGCCGGGCTCTTCCTCGGCGGCCCGCACGACGACACGACTCTCGAGGTGCTCACGTCCGGCGGGTTCGCCGTCGCCGTCGTCGGCCTGTGCCTCCACGTGGGGCGCGTGGGCCGGTGGGTGCTGGCGCCGCTGGCCGCCGTCGGGTCGATGGCGCTCACCGTCTACTCGCTGCAGATCGTGGCGATCTGGCACTGGGACCTGCTGGGGTCCACCACGAACGGCCCGCTCCTCGTGCTGGTGCTGGTCACGCTCGTCGCGGCGACGGCGTGGCGGTTCCTGCTGGGCCGGGGACCCCTCGAGCGCGCGGTCGGCGCGGTCAGCGACCGGGTCGCGGCGCCGCCACGCGGGTCGTGATCCCGGCGGGATGCCGCTCCAGCGCGGCGAGGACGTCCGCCGCGTCGAAGGCCTCCGCGGGCGCGAGGGCGCCGGGACCGCGGTGGCGCCCGTCCAGGAGCCTGGCGGCGCCCTCCGCGACGATCGGGCCGGACACGGCGTAGATGTCCCGGCCCGCCGCGGCGAGGCGGTGCGTCGTCCCGCCGTGCCGCACGGCGACGTCCACGACGAACCGCTGCGCCGACCGGTCACCGCCGGGCGGGGGCGGGGTCGACTCGTCGCGGAGCTCGTCGAGCGAGGCCGTGCTCAGGTACGACGTGAGGTCGCCGACGCCGAGGTGGCGGGTGATCGTCACCACCTCGGAGAACGGCAGCTCGACCACCGGCAGCTCGCCCAGCGGCTCCGGGAACGCCCACGTGCCCGTCGGCGCGGGGCCGGCCAGGGGCACGAGGCGCCCGTCGCGCACCACCAGCCGCGTCGCGGTGTTCCGCTCCCCCGTGACCCGGGTTCCGGCCGTGGGCCACCAGTGGTCCAGCCCGACGGCGACCTCGACGGCGTCGGCCTCGGACCCGCCGTCGAGCGCCGCCGTCACGAGCAGGTCGGCGAGGCCGCCGTAGAACGCCATGGCGGGCACGACGGCGACGCCCGCGGCGCGGGCGGGGGCGTCGAGCTCGCGGTAGAGCAGCCGGACGGCCGGCTGCTCGGCGGTCACGTCGAGGTAGTGCGCGCCGACCGCGACCGCCGCTCCCGCCAGCGGCAGCGCGGTGTCGAGGAACGGCCCCGCGCAGTTCACCACGACCCCCACGCCGTCGAGGGCGGCCCGCAGCGGGCCGGCCTCGTCGACGCCGACGACCCGACGCTCCAGGCCCGGGTGCCGCGCCGCGACGCCCTCGAGCCGCTCGGCACCGCGCCCGGCCAGCACGGGCGTCAGCCCGCGCCGCACCAGCTCGTCGACGACGAAGCCGCCCGTGTGCCCGCCGGCGCCGTAGACCATCACTGCCTCACGTGTCTGCATGTCTCGATCCTGGCCGCCGGGCCGCGCGCCGACGAGCGTCTCGAACGACGTCGTGCGTACAGTTTCGGACATGCCCCGGATCGCCCTGGCCATGCACGGCACCGCGATGCTGTACGAGGTGGCGATCGCCGCCGAGATCCTCGGCGTCGACCGCGGAGAGCTCGCGCCGGGCGGCACCTGGTACGACTTCGTGGTCTGCACGCCCGACGGAACGCCCCACCCCTGGCTCCCCGGGGCGCCGACCGCCCCGTACTCCGAGCTGTCCCGGGTCGACCGCGTCGTCGTCCCGTCGACCGACGACCCCGAGGCCGACCCCGCCCCCGCGCTGGTCGACGCGCTCCGCGAGGCGCACCGCCACGGCGTCGCGGTCGCCGCGCTGTGCACCGGTGCCTTCGTCCTGGCGGCCGCCGGGCTGCTCGACGGCCGGGCCGCGGCCACGCACTGGATGCACGCCGACGACCTCGCCCGCCGCTACCCGCAGGTGGAGGTGCGCGCGGACGTCCTGTACGTCGACGACGGCGACGTGCTGACCTCCGCGGGCAAGACCGCCGCGCTCGACCTGTGCCTCCACCTCGTGCGGCGCGACCTCGGCGCCACGGCCGCCAACGGCATCGCGCGCCGGCTGGTCGTCCCGTCGCACCGCAGCGGCGGCCAGGCCCAGTTCGTCGCCGCGCCGCCCGAGCCGCGCAGCGGCTCCGGGCTCGCCCCCACGCTGGAGTGGGCCCGGGCCCGCCTCGACCGGCCGCTGACCGTGGCCGACCTCGCCGGGCACGCCGGCCTCAGCACCCGGCAGCTCGCCCGCCGCATGGGCGCCGAGGTCGGCACCGGTCCGCTCGACTGGCTGCACCAGCAGCGGGTCGCGCGGGCGCAGGAGCTCCTCGAGCGCACCGACGCGTCCGTCGAGCGCGTCGCGGCCGGCTCCGGGCTCGGCACGGCCGCCACCCTGCGCCGGCACTTCCACCGCGTCGTCGGGGTCTCTCCCGCCGCCTACCGGGCGGCGTTCCGGCTGCGCTGAGGCCCGTCGGGCACGGTCGTCGCGCCCACGACGGCGCCCTGCCCAGCGCCCGCCCCGTCGTCCGGCCCACGGTCCCCCGATGGCGGCGCGAACACCACCTGGCGCTGCACCGTCCAGCTCGCGAGGAACAGCGCGGCGTCCGTGAGCGCCTTCGCCACGAGCAGCGGGACGCCGAGCGTGCCGTGCAGGGCGTCGAGCAGGCCGTAGCTCGCGGCGAGCAGGAGCAGCGCCAGGGCCGCGTACCGCGCGGCGGACCCGCGCACCGGGGCCCGCCGCGAGCGCCCGAAGACGAGGGCGCGGTTCACCCCGAAGTTCACGGCCGCGCTGAGCACCCGGGCGCCCACGACCGCGAGCGCCAGGATCCCCGTGGCCGCCTGCAGGGCGAGGAGCGCCGCCACGTCGACGCCGAAGGCCAGCAGGCCCGAGGCGGCGAACGCGAGCAGCGGCGCCATCACGACCAGCGAGTCGCGCACCGGGCGGAAGTGGGACGACGCGTTGTCGTCGACGTAGACCGTCTCCACCGGCACGCCCGCGACGACCGCACCGCGCGCCGACGCCTCCAGCAGCACGCGCAGCTCGTACTCGTAGCGGTCGCCGGGCACGTCGAGCAGCCACGGGAGCGTCCCGGCGGCGAGGCCGCGCAGGCCCGTCTGGCTGTCGCGCACGGGCAGGCCCGTCGCCGTGCGCACGGCGGCGCCGCTCAGCGCGTTGCCCACCCGGCTGCGCAGCGGCACCCCCGCCCCGGTGAGGTCGCGCTCCCCCACGACGACGTCCGCTCCCCCGGCGGACAACCGGTCCGCGACGGCGCGCACGCTCGCGGGCGTGTGCTGCCCGTCGGCGTCCGCGGTGACGACGTCGCGCCCGGGGTGGCGCTCGCGGGCGTGGGCGAACGCCGTCCGCAGCGCGACGCCCTTGCCCCGGTTGCGGTCGTGGCGCAGCACCTCGGCGCCGAGCGCGGCGGCCGCGTCGAAGACCGCGGCGTGCGCGGGGCCGGAGCCGTCGTCGACGACGAGGACGTCGGGCAGCCCCCGCTCGGCGAGGTCGCGCACGAGGGCCGGCAGGGCGCCGTCGGGCCGGTAGGCGGGGACCACGACGAGGGGCGTCCGCCGGTGCGGGGTCGACGGCGGCCCGCTCGCGGTGCCGGTCATCGCGCCACGTAGAGGATGTCGGAGGTGCCGCGCTCGCCGCCGTTCGACGGCCGGTTCACGACCTCGCCGTCGAACCACAGGGTCGACGAGCCGCCGCCGTCCAGGTTGTACGCCGTGACGGCGCCCTCGTCGACCATGATCTGTGCCAGCCCGGTCATGGTGACGCCACGGCTGTAGCCGGTGTCGCGGCCGTCGACGACGACGATGACGAGGTTCCCGTCCTCGTCCACGCCGATCGCGGTGCGGGGCTGCTCGCCCTGGATCGAGTGGTTGCCGACGTTGGTGTCGACCTCGACGTCCTCGATGCCGTCGACCACCTAGCCGTCCTCCACCACCGCCGGCCCGAACGACAGCGTGTTCCACACGCCGTCGGCGACGAGCTCGTCCGCCGTGGTGGCGGTCTCGTCGTACACCTCGACGCGGCCGTCGGTGTAGAAGGCGAGGCCCTCCCGGGCGCCCTCGTCGCGGTAGACGACGCCGTTGCGGATGACGATGCCGGTGTCGCGGAAGCCGTAGTAGTCGCCGTTGACGGCGAGGATCGCGTCGTTGTCCTCCGCGATCTCGCTGGTGCGCTCGGTGATGTTGGTGCCGAACTTGTCCTGCGCGAACGCCGAGCGCAGCTGCGTCGCGTCGTCGAGCGCCACGTGGGCCACGTAGTACGTGACGGTGTCGTCGCCGCTGCCCTGCGTGACGGTGTCGAGCGAGACGGACGTGTCGTCCGACGTGTAGCCGTCGGCGGTGACCGTGCCGGTGTCGCCGGAGCCGTCCTCCGAGGACGAGGCGGACGACGAGGACGCCGACGAGGACGACTGCGCCGCCTCGTAGGCGGAGACGTCGTCGATCTGGACGTGCTCGATCAGGAAGCGGTTGGCCGCCCACGCGGTGACGCCGCCCACGGGCAGCAGGAGCGCCAGCGTCGCGACGAGGACCATGAGGCGCCGTGGGCGGCGCGGGCGTGCCGTGGGCTCGGCGGGCTCGGTGGGCTCGGTGGGCTCCGTGAGCTCGGTGGGCTCGGTGGGGTCGGTGGGGTTCTCGGGATCGTCGGGTCGGGTCATGCCGATCATGGAAGACGGCGGACCTGCGACGAGCGTCGGCGCACGCTGTCGACCGCCCGGGAACGCTGACCGTCACCTGGGCGCTCCGTGGACGCCGTGCCCGGCGGCCGGGATGATCGGGCCGTGACGACGGACGACCTGGTGCGAGCGGCGGCGCGGAACAACGCCGCGTGGTGCGCGACGATGGCCGGGGCCCACGGGATCTCCGGCCGGACCCGCCGGCAGGCCTGGGCGAGCCCCGTCCGGACGCCCCCGCTGTACCCGGACGCCGTCACGCTGGTGCCCGGGGCGGACGCCGCGGCCCTGGTCGACCGGATCGACACCCGCTCGCCGGGCGCCTCGGTCAAGGACAGCTTCGCCGACCTCGACCTGTCCGCCGCGACCCCGCAGGGTGCCGCGTTCGAGGTGGCGTTCGACGCGAGCTGGATCCACCGGCCGCCGGCCTCTGCTCCCGGGGCACCGATGCCCGGCGTGGAGTGGGCCACGGTCACCGACGCCGCGGCGCTGCGTACGTGGGCGGGCGCCTGGGACCAGGGCGGGGGTCGTGCGTGGGTCTTCCGCCCGGAGCTCCTGGGCGACCCGTCGACGACGGTCCTCGCCGGCCGGACCGGCGCGGGTGCGGTCGTCGCCGGGGCGGTCGCGACCCGCACCGACGGCGTCGTCGGGGTCTCGAACGTCTTCGCCGTCCCCGGGACCCCGGGGTCGGTCTGGCACGGGGTGCTGGGGGCCGTGGGCCGCCTCTTCCCGGGGGTGCCGGTGGTCGGCTACGAGTGCGGCGACGACCTCGAGGCCGCGCTGCGGCACGGCTTCGAGGTCGTCGGCCCGTTGCGCGTGTGGGTCGCGGCCTCGCCTACAGGGTGACCGTGCCCGCGATCGTCGTGACGGCGGCGCCCCCGACCCACACCTCGCCGTCGGCGTCGCGGTGCACGTGCACCCGGCCCCGGCGGCCGAGGGCGGTGCCCTGCGACGCGACGTACGAGGTGGGCAGGTAGTCCCCCGCGAGCCACTGGCCGAGACCGGCGTTGAGGCTGCCGGTCACCGGGTCCTCCGGCACGCCGATGCCGGGCACGAACGCGCGCACCTCGACCGCGGCGTCGGACTCGCCGGGCGCGTACGGGCCCACGAGGCCGATCTTGAGGCCACCGAACGACGCGAGGTCCGGGTCGACGGCGAGCACGGCCGCGGCGTCCCGCAGGCGCGCCGCCACCCAGCCGGGGCCGTTGTCCACCCAGGCCGCGTCCTCGACGTCGGCCACCGCGACGCGCAGGGACCGCGCGATCCGCGCGAGGTCCTCCGGCGCGACGGGACCCGAGCGGCGCAGCGGCGGGGCCGCGAACGCGAGCCGCCCGCCCTCGCCGCCGCCGTCGCGCCGCACCGTCACCAGGCCGACACCGCACTCCTGGACCACGAGGCCCGCGGACCGCGGGGCGCCGCCCGCCTCGAGCCACGCGTGGGCGGAGCCGAGCGTCGGGTGGCCGGCGAACGGCAGCTCCCCGCCGGGCGTCCAGATCCGCACGCGGTAGTCGGCCCCGGGGTCGGTGGGGCGCAGCAGGAACGTGGTCTCGGACAGGTTGGTCCAGCGGGCGAACGCGGCCATCTGGTCGTCGGTGAGGTCGTCGGCGTCGTGCACCACCGCGAGCGGGTTGCCCGTGAGCGGGCCCGTGGCGAAGACGTCGACCTGGCGGAATCCGAGGGTGTGCGGCACGAGTCACACGCTAACCCCGGCCGGGGGCGGGTCGCCGCGCTCGTACCCTGGTGGGGTGCGCGCGACGACCCTCGACGACCTGGCGGCCCCCGCCGGCGCCGTCCTGCGCCGTGACGGGTGGGAGCCGCGGGCCGCGGCGCACGCCGACCGCGCGGACGCCCTGACGGCCGTGTGGCGCGCCGCGCACGACCGCGGCTCGACGCACGCGATCGAGGACTTCCTGTTCACGTACTACCCCACGCGCGTGAGCCACCTGCGCCGGTGGCACCCCGGTCCCGGCGTCGTGCTCGCGGGCGCCGCCGAGCACTCCGGGTGGCGCTGGTACCGGGAGGTCGCACTGTCCGACGGCGGCCCGGGGCCGTCGGGAACCGGCGCGACGCTCGACGCCGCGGCCTTCGTCGCCGACCGCGGCGACACCGTCCGGTACGTGCGCGCCCTGGTGTCCGCGACGGCGGGCCGGCCGGGGACGTTCGGCTGCTTCGGCCTGCACGAGTGGGCGATGGTCTACCGCGACCGCGCCGCCGGGCGCGACCACCGCCACCCGCTGCCGCTGCGGCTGGGGCACGACGGCACGGACGCCGTGGTCGAGTCGCACCGCATCGGCTGCTCGCACTTCGACGCCTACCGGTTCTTCACGCCCGAGGCCGCCGACCGCAACCAGCTGCGGCCCACCCGCGAGCGCCAGCCCGCCATGGAGCAGCCGGGCTGCCTGCACGCCGGGATGGACCTCTACAAGTGGGCGCTCAAGCTCGGGCCCGCCGCCCCCGGCGACCTCCTGCTCGACGCCTTCGAGCTCGCCCGCGACATCCGCTACACGGACATGGCCGCCGCCCCCTACGACGTCTCGTCGTACGGCGTCGAGGCCGTGCCGATCGAGACGCCCGACGGCAAGGCCGAGTACGTCCGCCGCCAGCGCGGCTTCGCCGAGCGCGGCCAGGCGCTGCGCGCCCGGCTGGTCGCGGCCTGCGACGCCGTCCTCGGGGACGACGCCGGGGCATGACCGCCGGGGTCAGTCGGAGACCATCCCGCTGACCATGGCCCGCCAGGTGATGGGCCCGACCACGCCGTCGACGAGCACGCCGAAGGCGGACAGGGCCGTCTGGAACTCGCGCACCGCGGCCTCGGTCGCCGGTCCGAACACGCCGTCGACCGCGAGGTCGAAGCCGTCCCGGGTGTCGAGCTCCGCCTGCGCGCCGCGGACCGCGGGGCCGCGGCTGCCGGTGCGGACCGTGACGACGATCGCGCCCCAGGTCAGCGGGCCGACGACGCCGTCCACGACGAGCCCGAAGTCGCCCTGCGCCGCGCGGACGGCGGCCTCGGTGCGCGGCCCGAACTTCTGGTCGACCGCGAGGTCGTGGCCGTGCTCGACGAGCAGGTGCTGGAGCGACCCGACGGGGTGGAACGAGTCGCCGGGGCGGACGATCGGCCAGGGGTCGAGCGCGCGGTCGGTCGTGACGGACATCGCCGCCTCCTCGCTGGGGCCGGGCCGGGCGGTCGTCGCCCTGCGGGTGCCTGGCGCCCTCGCGGGGAGGGAGAGCGGGCGGGGTCCGCAGATACGTCAGCCGGCGCGCCGCGCGCGCAGCGCCGCCTGCGCGTTGCGGTTCGTGCACGCCGTGGAGCAGTAGCGTCGCGAGCGGTTGCGGGACAGGTCGAGCACCAGGCCCTGGCAGTCCGGGTCGGCGCACACGGCCAGCCTGGAGTGCTCGTCCTCGCGCACGACGTCGACCATCGCCATCGCCGTCTCGACGACGATCCGCGTGGACAGCGGGGCGTCGTCGGCGGTGGCGTGCACGTGCCAGTCCTCCCCCGAGTGCCGCACGAGGCGCGGGCGCACCGGCACGCCCGCCAGCAGCTCGTTGACGAGGCGGGCGGCGGTGTCCCGGTCCGCGAGCAGCAGCTCGCGCAGCCGGGGGCGCAGCGCGCGCACCTGGGCGAGCTCCTCGGCCGTCCGGTCGTGGCGGCCCGTGTACCCGTGCTCACGGAAGAAGGCGTCGAGGTCCGCGACCGTCGCGAGCGTCTCGGGCGGCTCGGCGGAGTTCACGAGGGCGACGGCGGCCCGGAGCTCCACGGCGGTGTCATGAGCGAACGGCATGTTGACACATTACCTCGACCGCCCGTAGCGTCATGAGTCATGGCGGACATGACGCATGACGCTCCGGTGCGGGAGCGGCCCGGGCCCGATGCCGGACCCGGTGCGCGGCTCGGCGCCGGGCTCGCCCTCGCCGTCGTCTCCGCCGTGACCTTCAGCCTCTCGGGGCCGCTCGCAGCGGGCCTGTTCGCGACGGGCTGGAGCCCGGGCGCCGTGGTCCTGGTGCGCGTGGCGGTCGGCGCCCTCGTGGTGCTGCCGTTCGGCGTCGTCGCCCTGCGCGGGGACTGGTCCGCGGTGCGCCGCAACGCGCGGCTGCTCCTGGCGTACGGCGCGCTCGGCGTCGCGGCCACCCAGTTCTGCTACTTCGCCGCCGTCCAGCACATGCAGGTGGGCCCGGCGCTGCTCATCGAGTACTCCTCCCCCGCGGCGGTCGTCGCCTGGCTGTGGCTGCGGCACGGGCAGCGGCCCGGGCGCGCGACGCTCGCCGGCGTCGCGCTCGCCGCCGCGGGCCTGGTGCTCGTCCTCGACCTCACCGGCGCGCGGCTCGACCCAATCGGCGTCGCGTGGGCGCTCGGCGCGATGGTCGGCGTCTCGGCCTACTTCCTCATGAACGCCCGCACCGACACCGGGCTGCCGCCGCTGAGCCTCGCCGCCGGCGGCCTGGTGGTGGGGGCCGTCCTGCTCGGGCTGCTCGCCCTCGTCGGGGTGCTGCCCGTGACGACGTCGGCCGACCCGGCGCTCCTGGCCGACGCCGTCGTCCCCGCGTGGGCCGTGCTCGCCGCGCTGGGCGTCGTGACCGCCGGAGTCGCCTACGTCACCGGCGTCGCCGCCGGGCGCCGGCTCGGCGCGCGGCCCGCGTCGTTCGTCGGGCTGCTCGAGGTGGTCGCCGCCGTGTTCTTCGCCTGGGTCTTCCTGGGCGAGCTGCCGCGGCCCGTCCAGCTCGTCGGTGGGCTGCTGGTCCTCGCCGGGGTGGTCGTCGTGCAGCAGGGCGAGGCCGCCACCCGGCGCGCCGTGCCGACGATCGAGCCGGCCGCCGGGCCGCCGGTCGGGCCGCCGGTCGAGCCGCCGGTCGAGCCGCCGGTCGGGCCGTCGACGGGAAAGCCGTAGCCCGGCGCGGCGCGGAGATGTGACGATCTCCGCATGTCCCGCGTGCTCGCCGCCACCCCGACCGACGCCGTCACCGTGCCCGAGCGGGTCCGCCTGCTCGCGGGCGACGACGACGTGACGCCCGTGTGGCGCAACGAGCTCGGCGGGCTCACGTTCCGTCTCGCGCCGCCGGGCGCCGCCACGGCCCACGGGATCGCCACGGGAGACCGCTACGTCAAGTGGGTGCCGGCGGGCGTCGTCGGGCTCGACCTCGACGCCGAGGCCGACCGGCTCGCCTGGGCCGGGCGGTACACCCCGGTGCCGCGCGTGCTCGACCGCGGCGAGGACGCCGACGGCCGCTGGCTGCTGACGGCCGGCATCCCCGGGCGCTCCGCCGTCGACCCGCGCTGGCTGGCGCACCCCGAGACCGCCGCGCGGGCCGTCGGCGCCGGGCTCCGCGCCCTGCACGACGCGCTGCCGGTGGCCGACTGCCCGTTCTCCTGGGGCGTCGACGACCGCGTCGCGCGCCTCGGGCCCGCCGCGCGGGCCCAGGTCGGTGCGGTGCCCGACGTCGACCGGCTCGTCGTGTGCCACGGCGACCCCTGCGCGCCCAACACGCTGCTCGACGACGGCGGGAGCTGGACCGCGCACGTCGACCTCGACGCGCTGGGCGTCGCCGACCGGTGGGCCGACCTCGCGGTGGCGAGCTACAGCCTGGAGTGGAACTACGGCGACGGGTACGAGCCCGACTTCTTCGACGCCTACGGCATCGCGCCCGACGCGGGCCGCATCGCCTTCTACCGGCACCTGTGGGACCTCGGCTGACCCCTGCCCGGCGTGGCGCGGGCAGGTCGGCCGACCGTTGCCGCGGGTACGGGAATCCCCGTACCCGCGGCTCCGGGATCCCGACCAGATGACGCAGTTCCCCTGATGTGCGGGCCGGACCGACGCCGTAGCGTCGAATTTGTCCAGTTTCCTCACGAACACGGGAGAGCAACGATGCGTCTGCGTTCAACCCTCCTCGCCGCGGTGCTCGGCGCCGCCGCCATCCTCGCCCCGGTGGTGGTGGCCCCGGCCGCCTCCGCCCACGGGTGGGTCACCAGCCCGCCCAGCCGCCAGGACCACTGCGCCACGCGCACCGTGTCCTTCGACTGCGGCGGCGTCCAGTACGAGCCCCAGAGCGTCGAGGCCCCCAAGGGCTCGATGAAGTGCTCCGGCGGCAGCGGCTTCTCCGTCCTCGACGACAGCTCCAAGCCGTGGCCGCGCACCAAGATCGGCAACAGCGTCTCGATGCAGTGGAAGCTCACGGCCCGCCACTCCACCTCCACCTGGGAGTACTTCGTCGACGGCGTGCTGCACCGCACGTTCAACGACAACGGCAAGCAGCCCGAGGCGATCGTCACGCACACCCTCGAGAACCTGCCCCAGGGCAACCACACCATCCTGGCCCGCTGGAACGTCGCGGACACCGCCAACGCGTTCTACGCCTGCGTCGACGTGACCGTCGGCGAGGGGGGCACGACTCCCCCGGTCGACCCGACCGACCCGCCCGTCGAGCCCGGCGAGTGCGACGACGCCGCCTGGAACCCCTCCAGCGCGTACACCGGCGGCACCAAGGTCTCCTACGAGGGCCGCGCCTACCAGGCCAAGTGGTGGACCCAGGGCGACACCCCGTCGTCCGCCAGCCAGTGGGGCGTCTGGACCGACCTCGGCGCCTGCTGACCCACCCGGAGCATCGAGCGTGCTGACCTGTTCCTCATTCGGCTCGAATGAGGAACAAGTCAGCACGCTCGTTGCTTTCGGCGGGGCCTGGAAGAATGGCCGGCGATGACCTCCCCGACCTCGAACGACCCCGCCCCCCGCCCCGCCGGCACGCTGCTGCCGTACCTGCCCGCCCCCACCGGAGGAGCCCCGGACCCCGACGTGCTGTTCGAGGGCTTCGGCGAGTGGGCCGCCGGCACGGGGCGCCCGCTGTACCCGCACCAGGAGGAGGCCCTCCTCGAGCTCATGACGGGCTCGCACGTGGTGCTCGCGACGCCCACCGGGTCGGGCAAGTCGATGGTCGCGATGGGGGCGCAGTTCGCGGCGCTCGCGAACCGCCGCTCGGGCCGCGGCGGCCGCACGTTCTACACCGCGCCCCTCAAGGCGCTGGTGAGCGAGAAGTTCTTCGACCTCGTCGCCGCGTTCGGGTCGCGCAACGTGGGCATGATGACCGGCGACTCGGCCGTCAACGCCGACGCGCCGATCATCTGCTGCACCGCCGAGATCCTGGCCAACCTCGCGCTGCGGCGCGGGGACGCCGAGGACGACGTCGCCGCCGACGGCACGGCCGGGGACGACGCGATCGCCCAGGTCGTCATGGACGAGTTCCACTTCTACGGCGACCGGCAGCGCGGCTGGGCGTGGCAGGTGCCGCTGCTGGAGCTGCCGCGCACGCAGTTCCTGCTGATGTCGGCCACCCTCGGCGACACCACGCGCCTGCGCGAGGACCTCGAGGAGCGCAGCGGCCGCCCCGTCGCGGAGGTCGCGGGCGCCGAGCGCCCGGTGCCGCTGACGTTCTCCTACGTCGTCGAGCCGCTCACCGACGTCATCACCGAGCTGGTCACCACGCACCGCGCGCCCGTCTACGTCGTGCACTTCACGCAGAAGGACGCCGTCGAGCGCGCCCAGGCCCTGCTGTCGACCAGCCTCGCGTCCAAGGACGAGAAGGCCGCCATCGCCGCCGAGATCGGCGCGTTCCGGTTCGGCACCGGGTTCGGCAGGACGCTGAGCAAGTTCCTGCGCGCCGGCATCGGCGTGCACCACGCGGGGATGCTGCCCAAGTACCGCCGCCTCGTGGAGCGGCTCACCCAGCGCGGGCTGCTCAAGGTGGTGTGCGGCACCGACACCCTCGGCGTGGGCATCAACGTGCCCATCCGCACGGTGCTCCTCACGTCGCTGGTGAAGTACGACGGCGAGCGCATGCGCCACCTCACGGCGCGCGAGTTCCACCAGATCTCCGGCCGGGCCGGGCGCGCCGGCTTCGACACCGTGGGCGAGGTGCTGGTCATGGCGCCCGAGCACGTCATCGAGAACCGCAAGCTCCTCGCCAAGGCGGGCGACGACCCCAAGAAGCTCAAGAAGGTGGTCCGCAAGAAGGCGCCCACGGGGTCCGTGAACTGGACCGACTCGACGTTCGAGCGGCTGCGCGACGCCGACCCGGAGCCCCTGACCAGCCAGTTCCACGTCAACCACGCCATGGTGCTCAACGTGCTCGCCCGCACCCGCGACGAGCGGGGCGGCGCCGACCCCGTCGAGGCGATGCGGCACCTGCTCACCGCGAACCACGACAGCGAGGCCCTGCAGGCCAAGCACGTGCGCCAGACGTTCCGCATCTACCGCTCGCTGCGCGTCGCCGGGGTCGTGGAGAAGGTCCGCGTGCCCGACCCGTCGCGCCCGGCCGGCTACCGCCCCAGCGTGCGGCTCGTCGTGGACCTGCCGCGCGACTTCGCGCTCAACGCCCCGCTGTCGCCCTTCGCGCTCGCGGCGATGGACCTGCTCGACGTCGAGAGCCCCACCCACGTGCTCGACGTCGTGTCCGTCATCGAGGCGACCCTCGACGACCCGCGGCAGATCCTCTACGCCCAGCAGTCCAAGGCGAAGGGCGAGGCCGTCGCGGCCATGAAGGCCGAGGGCATGGAGTACGAGGAGCGCATGGAGGCGCTCGAGGACGTGAGCTGGCCGAAGCCGCTCGCCGACCTGCTCGAGCCCGCCTTCGCCACGTACAAGCGGGCCAACCCGTGGGTCGCGGACGCCGAGCTCGCGCCCAAGTCCGTGGTGCGCGACATGCTCGAGCAGGCGATGACGTTCGCCGAGCTGGTCAGCGTGTACGGGCTGGAGCGCACGGAGGGCGTGGTGCTGCGCTACCTCGCGGACGCCTACCGCGCGCTGCGCCAGGTGGTGCCCGAGGAGCACCGCTCGGAGGAGGTGCACGAGGTGGTCGAGTGGCTCGGCGAGCTGGTGCGCGGCGTCGACTCGTCGCTCCTCGACGAGTGGGAGCGGCTGCAGAACCCGGTCGACGACGACGCGGACACCGTCGTCGAGGGCGAGCTCGCCGAGGCCGGCGCGGAGGCGCCCGCGCGCCCCGTCACGGGCAACCCGCGCGCGTTCCGCCGCCTGGTGCGCAACGCGACGTTCCGCCGCGTCGAGCTCGCCGCCCGGGAGGACTACGACGCGCTCGGGGCGCTCGACGGCGCGCACGGCTGGGACGGCGACGCGTGGGCCGCCGCCCTCGACCCGCTGTTCGAGGCGCAGGGCGACGACGCCGTCGGCATCGGCCCCGCCGCCCGGGCGGCCGGCCTGCTGACGATCCGCGAGCCGGGCGCCGAGCTGCCCGGCGGCGCCACCACGACCACGCGCGACGGCGTCGAGGTCGCCGAGGTGCCTGCCGGCACCTGGTGGGTGCGCCAGGTGCTGGACGACGCCGACGGCGACCACGACTGGGCGATCACCGCGCTCGTGGACCTCGCCGCCAGCGACGAGGCCGGGGCCGTGGTGCTCACCGTCGTGGACGTCGGGCGGATCTAGTCCGGTCCGGCGGTTCGGCGGGCGCCGTCAGGCGAGGTGCGCGAGCCCCTGCACGAGCGTCGCCGCCCCTCCGACGTACGCCAGCACGATCAGCCCGCGCCGGACCGTCGCCGCGGGGACGCGCGGCGTGAGCCAGTCGCCGACCACCAGGCCCGCCACGATCGCGGCCAGCACGACCAGCCACTGCCAGAGGGCGAACGGCGGGAAGGACGCGTCGGTGAGCGTCAGCTTGGCGACGAGCGCCGCGAGCGCGTTGGTGGCGAAGAAGGGCTGCGCCGTCGCGGCGAAGGCGCGCGGGTCCCAGCCGCTGAGCACGGAGTAGATCGCCACCGGCGGGCCGCCGATGCCCGCGGCCACGCTCCCGACGCCGCTCGCGACGCCGGTGACCACCAGCGGGGCACGGGCCTCCGGCCGCACGGGGTGCCGGTCCCCGCGCCGCAGCCGCGTCGTGACGACGGCGAGCGTCATCGCGACGACGACGAGGGCCCCGACGGCGACCTCGAGCGCCGCGCGGCTCGCGTCGCGCAGCAGCAGGGCGGCCGGCACCATCACCAGCACGGACGTCGCGGCGAGCCAGGCGTACCGCCGCCAGTCCACGTCGCGCGCGACGCGGCCGAGGATCAGCGCCGACGCGATCGCGCCCGCGAGGTTGACGAACAGGACGCCCTCGAGCGGGCCGACGATGAGCACGATGAACGGGCCGGCCACGAGGCCGAAGCCCATGCCCGTGACCCGCTGGAGCGCCCCGCCCACCAGGATCGCGAGGACGAGGAGCAGCAGCACGCCCGCCACGGTACGCGGTCCGCGGCGCGGGCGCGGGCGGCGGGTGAAGGTGCGGCGCGGTGGGTCCGGCGCCGATGAGCGGGGCGCCCGCGCGGCGTCTCACCTGCGGGCGCGCGATCCCCGTGCCCGCCTCCGGAAGGGACAGGACCGTGGCAGCCACCGATCCCGAGTACGACGTCGAGCACACCGAGGTGCTGGACGTGCCGCCCGCGGCCGTCTTCGCCGCGTTCACCGACCCGGACGTCTTCGCGCGCTGGTACGGGCCCGAGGGCGTGCGCACCCCGCGCGAGGAGGTCGAGATCGACGCGCGGGTGGGCGGCGTCCTGCGGTTCGCCATGACGCTCGACGCCGACCCGTCGTTCCGCTCGGCGTTCGACGGCACGTTCACCGCGCTCGAGCCCGGCCGCCTGGTCGCCGCCGGCGGCGCGTGGGTGGGCGTCCCGGGCGTCGACGGGCCGTGGGCGTCGCGGCTGCGGGTCGAGCTCGCGCCCGCCGGCGACGGCACGCGCGTCGTCGTGCGGGAGGGGCCTCACCCGGCCGGGTCCGCGGAGCTCGGCCGGCAGTCGTGGCGGTCGATGCTGCCGAGGCTCGCCCGCGCCGCCGCCTGAGCCGCCGAAAAGGGGTGGCCGCGACCCCGCGTCGAGCGGGCAGAATCGCCCCGTGGCGAAGAAGAGCAGGCAGGACTCCCACGGGACGCCGGCGCTCGTCGCCCTCGACCGGGCGGGCGTGGCCTACGGCCGGCACGCCTACGAGCACGACCCCGCGTCGGAGCTGAGCTACGGGCTGGAGGCCGCCGAGGCGCTCGGCGCGGACCCGGCGCAGGTCTTCAAGACGCTGCTGGCCGACGTCGACGGCCGCCTCGTCGTCGGCATCGTGCCGGTGGACGGCAGCCTCGACCTCAAGGCGCTGGCCCGCGCCGTCGGCGGCAAGCGGGCGGCGATGGCGGACCCGGCGGCCGCGCAGCGCGCCACCGGGTACGTGGTGGGCGGCATCTCCCCGCTCGGGCAGAAGCAGCGGCACGCGACCGTGCTCGACGCGTCGGCGGCCGGGTTCGACGTGGTCTACGTGTCCGGCGGGCGCCGAGGCCTGGACGTGTCCCTCGCCCCCGACGACCTGCTGCGGCTCACCGACGGCCGGCTCGCCCCGATCGCCCGCGCCTGAGCACGGGGCCGACCGTCAGCGGGCCGGGTACCCCTGCGGGGAGTGCTGGTAGGTCGGGTACCGGGCGTCGCTCGACACGATGTCCTTGCCGAGCGGCAGCAGCGAGATCGGGATCATCTTGATGTTCGCGATCGCCAGCGGGATGCCGATGATCGTGATCGCCTGCGCGATCGCCGTGGTGATGTGGCCGATGGTGAGCCAGATGCCGGCGAACACGATCCAGATGATGTTGCCGAGCACCGACCAGCCGCCGGCGCCGGGCTTGTCGACCACGGTGCGGCCGAACGGCCACAGCGCGTACCCGGCGATCCGGAACGACGCGATGCCCCACGGGATGGCGACGATCGTGATGCAGCAGAGGATCCCGGCGGCGGCGTAGCCGAGCGCCAGCCAGAAGCCGCCGAAGACGAGCCAGATGATGTTGAGCAGGGCCTTCACGGCACCATCCTCGCCCGCGGCGGGCGCGGCGCACCACCCGGGATGCCCCTGAGGCGACCCTGGTCCGGTGCGGCGTCGGTCACGTGCCCCGGCGACCGACGGCGTTCGTAGACTGGCCACCATGCCCACCGAGTGTCCCGGGATCCCCGCACGCCTGGCCGCCGTCCACGACCGCGTCGCCGCGGCCGCCCGCGCGGCGGGTCGTGACCCGCGCGAGGTCCGCGTGCTGCTGGCCACCAAGACGCAGGACGCCGCGACCGTGCTCGAGGGGGTGCGCGCCGCCCTCGACCTCGCCGCCGCGGCCGGCGACGACCGGCCCGTGCTCGTCGGCGAGAACCGCGTGCAGGAGCTCGTCGCCAAGGCCCCCGCCCTGGCCGACCTCGTCGCCGCCGGGCGGGTGGAGGCGCACCTCATCGGCCACCTGCAGAAGAACAAGGTGAACGCCGTCCTGGGCGCGGCGACCGCCGTCGACTCCGTGGACTCCCTCGCCCTCGCCCAGGCCCTGTCCACGCGCTGCGCCCGCGACGGTCGCACGCTCGACGTCCTCGTGCAGGTCAACGTCTCCGGCGAGGAGAGCAAGTCCGGCGTCGCGCCCGAGGACGCCGTCGCGCTCGCGCTCGACGTCGCCGCGCTGCCCGGCCTGCGCCTCGTCGGCCTCATGACGATCGGCGCGCGCTCGGACGACGACGCCCGGGTGCGCGCCGGCTTCGCCCGCCTCCGTGCCGTGCGCGACGCCGTGCTCGCGAGCGACGCGCCGGGCACCGCCGACGCCCACGAGCTCTCCATGGGCATGACCGGCGACCTCGAGCTCGCCGTCGCCGAGGGCGCCACCGTGGTCCGCGTCGGCACCGCCGTCTTCGGCGCCCGCCCCACCCCCGCGTAGTCCCGGCTCCCCCGAGGGCGTCCGGACGTCGCCGGGGTCGCTCGAGACCTCGCGGGGACGGGGACTACCGCGGCGGGGCGGCGCCGAGGCGGGAGAGGGCGCCGCGGACGCCGTCACCGCCGGCCAGGGCGCCGGTGGCGGCCGTGGCGTCGACGCCGGCCAGGAGCATGACGAGCGCCACCTGGACCTCGCCGTCGGCGTCGGCGAGGACGGGCGCGCAGACCTCCGGCGTGAGCCCCGTCGCCTGGCTGAGCAGCCGCACGAGGCGCGCGCGGAGCTTGGCGTTGGTGGCGCGCACGTCGACCATGAGGTTCGAGTACGTCTTGCCCAGCCGGATCATCGTGGCCGTCGAGAACGTGTTGAGCACGATCTTCTGCGCCGTCGCGGCCTTCATCCGGGTGGACCCGGTGACGGCCTCGGGGCCCGTGTCGACCAGGATCGCGACGTCCACGAGCGCGGCCAGCGGCGCGGACGGGTTGGCGCTCACGAGGGCGGTGCGCGCGCCCCGCTCCCGGGCCAGCTCCAGCGCGCCGCCCACGTACGGCGTGCGGCCGGAGGCGGCGAGGCCGACCACGAGGTCGTGCGGGCCCACGTCGTCGAGGTCCCGGCGGCCCGCCTCGGCGTCGTCCTCGGCGCCCTCGACGGCGAGGGTCATCGCGTCCGGCCCGCCGGCGAGGTGCGCGTCGAACCACTCGGTGCCGACGCCGTACGTCGGCGAGAGCTCGACGGCGTCGAGGACGCCGAGACGCCCGGACGTGCCCGCGCCCGCGTAGTGCACGCGGCCCCCGGCGCGGATCGCCTCGACGGCGAGCTCGACCGCCTGCGTGACCCGGAACCGCTCGGCCCGCACCACGCTCGCCACCCCGGCGTCCTCCTCGAGGATGAGGCGCACGACGTCCGCCGCGGGGAGCAGGTCGATGTCGGTGGTGCGTGGGTTGCGCTCCTCCGTCGGCGAGACCATCCGCGCGACGGCGAGCAGGTCCTCCGGCGCGTCGGCCGGGGTCCCGGCAGAGGTGTCGGAGGGGTCGGGGACGTGCGCTCCGCTCATCGGCTGCTTCCTCTCGGAGTCGTCAGGTGACGCGACGCCGCCAGGTGGTCCGGCGGCGAGGTCGCGAGGACGAGTCGCCGCACGGCGCCTCGCACGGGGTCGACCGACAGCGGCGTCGGCGGGGTGAGCGACCCCAGCACGACGGGGCGGCGGGCCCCGGTGGCCTGCCGGCGCTGCGGCCCGGCGGCGGTGCCCGGCACGCCGTGCACGCCGAGGAAGCCGAGCAGGGCGAAGAGGTACGCCTCCTTGCCGTCCACGGGCATCCCCAGCTCGTCGGAGGTGACGAGTCCCGTGGTGGCGGGCAGGTGCGCCCGGAGCCGCTCGACGAGCACCGGGTTGCGCGCTCCCCCGCCGGAGATCACCACGCGCCCCACCCCGGCGGCCGGTCCGTGCTCGGCCAGCGACCGCGCCACGGTGACGGCCGTCAGCTCGGTGAGCGTGGCGACGAGGTCGGCGGTGCTCAGGCGGTCGGCGCCCAGCCCGGCGGCGGCGAGCCGCGTGGCGACGTACTCGCCGTCGTAGAGCTCGCGGCCGGTGGAGCGCGGCACGGGGAGGTCGTAGTACGGCTCGCCGAGCAGCGCGTCCAGGGCTTCGCGGTCGACGGCGCCCTGCGCGGCGAGCTCCCCGTCGCGGTCGAACGGCCGGCCGGTCAGGCGCTGGACGGCGTGGTCGATGAGGCAGTTGCCGGGCCCGGTGTCCCAGCCCAGGACCGGGGCGTCGTGCGCCCCGACCACGGTGACGTTCGCGATGCCGCCGACGTTGAGCGCGGCCGAGTCCCGGGCCGCGGCCTCGCCGTCGTGCCCCAGCCACAGCGCGTCGAGGATGCTGACGAGCGGGGCGCCCTGGCCGCCGGCGGCCACGTCGGCGACGCGGAAGTCGCTGACGACCGGCCGCCGCGAGCGCTCCGCCACCCACGCCGGGTTGCCGAGCTGCAGCGTGCCGCGCGTGCGGCCCGCGACCACCCAGTGGTGCAGCGTCTGACCGTGCGAGGCGACGAGGTCGGCGTCGCCGCCGGCCAGGTCGTCGACGGCGCGTCGTGCGGCGGCCCCGAGCTCCTGCCCGATCAGCGTGTCGAGCTGGCACACCTCGCCCATGTCGACGGGAGCGGGCGGCAGCGCCGCGAGGATCCGGCGGCGCAGGTGGTCGGGCCAGGGGTACTCCGTGTGGCCGAGCGGGCGCAGGTGCAGGGTCCCGTCCGCGCGCAGGTCGAGGTCGGCGGCCGCGGCGTCGATCGCGTCGACGCTGGTGCCGGACGAGATGCCGATGACGATCATCGCCCCACCTCCGTGCGCGAGCCCGCGGCCGCGAGCAGCGCCACGGCGGCCTCGGCGTTGGCCCGGCCGGTGCCGCAGGCGAGGACGGTCGCGGGCAGGCCGCCGGGCAGCGCGGCGAGCCACCGCTCCCCCGCCTCCGGGACGCCGGTGTGCACGACGACGAGGTCGGGCCGGGCCCGCTGCAGCGCGGCCAGCCGGGAGTGCTCGACGCTCCCCGGGACCGGCTCGCGCGTCACGACGACCACCGGCCGGGGGCCCGCGAGCTCGCCGACGAGCCGGTCGAACGCGGCGTCGTCGGGCGCGGGGCCTCCCGGGGCGGGGTGCAGCGTCGCGCCGGGCCAGCGGGCCACGACGGCGCGCTGCACGTGCGTGGCGGTGCGGCCGGCGGCGTGGTCGAGCCGCAGGCGCAGGTCGACGACGTCGGGCGCGCCGGCGACGGCCGGGGACGCCGGGCCCACGGCCCGGACGGCGCGGCGC
>NZ_JBHVFQ010000038.1:0-30005 GCF_042801555.1 Isoptericola sp. NPDC057559 | reverse complement strand
GTGCAGCAGCGCGAGGGCCCGCACGTCGCGCTGCCCGCCCGGCGACGGTCGGGTCGCGACGTCCTCGAGCAGGTCGACGGCGGCCGCGGTCTCCCCTGCCGACGCGTGCTCCAGGGCGACGTCCAGCGCGACGGTCGGGTCCGGCGTCGGGCCGATCGTGCCGGTCGTGCCGGTCGTGCCGGTCGGGCCGGCGTCGAGGCCGGCGCGGGCGGCGAGGTCGCGGGCCCAGGCGTCGAGCGGGTCGACGGCGAGCGTCCCGCGCAGCAGGTCCCGGGCGGCGTCCGCGTCGCCCGCCCGCAGCGCGCGGACCGTCGCGAGGTTGCGCGCCTGGACGTGCTCGGGGCTGCGGCGCAGCAGGCCCTCGAGCTGCTCGCCGGCGGCGGCGTCGCGCCCCTCGGCGAGGTCGAGCCGCACCGTCGCGACGGCCGCCGCGTCCCGCCAGGCCTGGTCCCACGACGCCGTGCCCAGGGCCTCGCGGGCCGCGGCCGTCCGGCCCTGCCGGGCGAGGACCAGCCCCAGCCGGTAGTGCGCCTCGCCGTCGCGGGGGTTGGGGTTGCGCGTCGTGAGCCGCGCCGTCGCGGTGCGCAGCAGCCGCTCGGCCTCCTCGAGGCGCCCGGCGCGGGCCCGGCGGGCCGCGAGCGCCGTGGCGCAGCGCGCGTCGCCCGGGTCCCGGCGCAGCGCCTCGAGCCAGTACGGCTCGGGCGACCGCGTCGCGTGCCGGTACTGCTCCAGGTGCAGGCCGGTGACGTACAGCTCGTCCGCCGACGCGAGGTCGGCCGGCGCGGGCGGCTCGCTCGCCGGCTCGACCGCGGCCGCCCCGGGGTCGGCCGCGGGCCGCGGCCGCCAGGTCACGAGGGCCGTGCCGCCGTGCTCGACGACCAGCTCGTACGCGGCGGGGTCGACGCCGGCCGGCCCGGCCAGCTCGCGCACCAGCGGGGAGCCGGGCGCGACGTCGGCCCGCTCGTCGAGCAGCACCGCGTCCCCGGCGCGCAGCACGACCCGTGCCCCCGGCCGCGGGGAGGTCACGGCGACCCCGACGCGCACGGCCGCGGGGCCGCCCGCTGGGCCCTGCCCGATGCCGTGCCCGACGTCCAGCCCGACGTCCAGCCGGACGGCCGCCTCGCGCGTCGCCTGGTGCACGGGACCCACGTCCTGGATCGGGTACCAGTACTGCGAGAACGCCGTCGTCTCCCCCGGGCGCAGGAACGCGAAGTCGGGCTGGTTGTCGGTGAAGACCCCGGCCATGAGCTCCACGTACGGGCCGTTCGTGTCCGTGAGGTGCCGGTCCCACGCCCGGCCGAACGGCGCGTCCCCCCAGGTCCACATCTTCTTCCCGGGCGCGATGCGGTGGTCCGCCCAGTGCACGAACCCGGCGCGCGCGGCGTGGTCGTAGCCGCCGAAGAAGTCGTCCTGCGAGCCCAGGCACATGTACGACGTCGGCACCGGGATGTTGCGGTACCGGTCCAGGCGGTCCCCGTCCGGGCGCTCCGCGGTGCGCCGCGACGGGTAGTCGACCCCGTAGTAGCGGCCCGACGCCGCGGGGAACGTCGTCACCGCGCGCTTGGCGTGGTCGGCGACCACCGTGACGTCGGTCGGGAAGAAGGCCTGGTAGTCGTCGTGGACGGCCGCGGCGACGTTGGCCCACCACAGGAACGTCTGGACGTCGTCGGTGCGGTTGACGAGGCGGACCCGCAGCTCGACGAGCGCGCTGTCCGGGCGCAGCCGCACCCCGTGCATCCCCTGCATGCGCGCGAACGGGTCGTGGTCGGAGCACCAGACGGTGACCGCGCCGTCGGGCTCCTCCTCGATCCACGACTCGGTCGGCAGGTAGGTGGCGGGCCGGTGGTGCTGCGGCCAGTTGAGCTCGACCCCGCCCGAGACCCACGGCCCGAGCAGCCCGACCAGCGCCGGCTTGATCACGTCGTTGCGGTAGAAGAAGTCGTAGCCGCGGGTGCGGTCCAGGCCCACGTGGATGCGCCCGCCGAGCTCGGGCAGCACCATGAGCCGCACGTACGCGTTCTCGAGGTGGACGGCGTCCCAGTCCCGCGGCGCCTTGGTCCGCTCGACGTGGTCGACGAACGGCATCGGGTACACGGCCCCCGACGAGCCCTGGTACACGCGCTGGTCCAGGTAGGCCGGGTACCGGTCCGGCTCGCCGATGTCGTAGGTGTCGATGGACACCGGCTCGCGCCAGCCGCGCACGGGGTGGCCGGCGAGCCCGCCCGGGGCGGGCGGCAGGACGATCCGGGACTCCTGGTCGGGCATGCCCCGACCGTAGGCGGCTTGACGCCGCTGGGCGATGGGCGATTCCCTGGCGCGCATGGACGAAACGACGGCCACGGGCGGCGACGCGCTCCGCGACGGGTTCGCCGGTCAGCGCATGGTCGTCCTGCCCCGCCCGACGGTCCGCGCGGCCCTCGCGCGGCCCGTGACCGGGCGCCTGGTCGTGACGGACGCGGGGTTCTTCCCGCACGCCGCGCGCCACGGGAGGTCGAGGCCCGACGGCGCCCGGGAGTACGTCCTGCTGGTCTGCACGGACGGGGCGGGCTGGTGCCGCACCCCGGACGGGAGGTCCGACGTGCGCCCGGGGGACGTCGTCGTCCTCCCCGCCGGCGCGCCGCACGAGTACGCCGCCGACGAGCACGACCCCTGGACGCTGTGGTGGCTGCACGCGGCCGGCCCCGACGCCGACGAGCTCGCCCGCGCCGCCCGGGACGCCGCGGGCGGACCCGTCTCGCACCTGCGCGACCCGGCTGCCGTCGCGAGCCTGGTCTCGCAGGTCCTCGACGCCCTCGACGACGGCACGGCGGGCGGCCTGGTCCGGGCCACCGGGGCGGCGTGGCACGCCCTCGCCCACGTCGTCGCGACCGGGCGCCGCTCCCCGGGCCCCGCCCCGGACCCCGTGGAGCGTGCCGTCGAGCACCTGCGGGCCACCACCCCGCGGCGCACCTCCGTCACCGCCCTGGCGGCGATGGTCGGGCTCAGCCCGTCGCAGCTCGGCGCCCGGTTCCGCGCCCAGGTCGGCGCGTCCCCGCTGCAGTACCAGACGCGGCTTCGCCTGGCCCGGGCGCGCGAGCTCCTGGACTCCACCGACCTGCCCGTCGCCACCGTCGCCCAGGCGTGCGGGTACCCCGACCCGCTGTACTTCTCCCGCCAGTTCGCCCGCGCCCACGGGGCATCGCCGTCGGCCTACCGCGCCCGCGCCGCCTGAGGTCGGCCGCGCGGCCCGCGCCCCGGCACCGGGGCCCGGCGACCGGTCTCGCCGGGGGACGACGAAGGCCCCCTGCTCAGCGTTCTCGCTGATCAGGGGGCCTTGCTCACGGGTGGGCGATACTGGGTTCGAACCAGTGACCTCTTCGGTGTGAACGAAGCGCGCTACCACTGCGCCAATCGCCCGGTGCGTGGACGATATTAGCCACAGATCGGGCGACGACTCAAACCGGCCCGCCGCGGCGCGGCTCCCCGACGAGCAGGGACGACGGGGTTCAGGGGTCGAGGCGCTCGCGGCAGTTGCGCTCGAACACCTCGCGCACCGCGCGCGACACGTCGCCCACGGCGACGTCCGCGCCGTCGAGCCAGACCACGGGCTGCACGTTGCGCCCCGACGACGTGAGCGTGAGCTGCGACCGGCCCTGGGTCACCTCGTCCAGCACGGTGAAGGGCAGCTCGCCCTCCTTGGCCTCGCGGACGGGCAGGCCCTCCTCGGCGGCCCACTCGAGCGCGAGCGCGCGGGTGATGCCGGCGAGGCACCCGGACTCGAGGGTGGGCGTGACCAGCTCGCCGTCGCGCTCCACGAACACGTTCGAGCCGGTGCCCTCGCACAGGTCGCCCACCGTGTTCGGCAGGATCGACTCGTCGCCGCCCTTGCGCACCGCGTCCGCGAGCGCCACCACGTTCTCGGCGTACGACGTGGTCTTGAGGCCCGCGACGGCGGACCGCTCGTTGCGCGGCCAGGGCGAGCGGGCCGAGCGCGAGGTGGGCGCCATGGCCGAGTCCTGCACGGCCACGACCACGGTCTCGGGGGCGTCGACGCGCCCGGAGCCGAGCGGGCCGATCCCGCCGGTCACGGTGATGCGCAGGCGGCCGTCGAACGGGCCGTCGGCCCGCACGGCCTCGGCGAGCACGGCGGCGACGCCGTCGCGCACCTTCTGCTCGTCGGGCGCGGCGAGGCCGAGGCCCGTCGCGGACCGCGCGAGGCGGCGCAGGTGCCGCGACAGCGCGAACGCCTGCCCGTCGAAGACCGTGCACGTCTCGAAGACCCCGTCCCCGACCGTGATGCCGTGGTCGACGGCGCTGAGCGCCGCCTCTCCCTGACCGACGAGGCGGCCCTCCGCCCAGATCACCAGACTCATGGGGCCAGTGTGCCCGACCTCACGGACTGCGCGCCCCGACGACTTCACCCCCGTGTTCACCCCGGCGCCGCGTAGCAGCGCGAGACGCGAGCGGCTCACCATCAAGAGACGGGCCACGACGGCGTGGCCCCACGTCCTCGAGGTGGTCCCGATGAGACAGGTCTTCCGCACGCTCGCCTACCTCGTCGCCGCGGGCGTCGTCGTCCAGGCCGCCGTGATCGTCTACGCGGTCGCGGGCATGGGCCTCTACATCGACGAGGGCGGCGTGCTCGACCAGGCGGCGATGGAGCAGGTGTTCGCCGGCGAGCAGGTGTTCCCCGAGCAGAACGGGATGCTGCTGCACGGGATGAACGGGACGATGGTCCTGCCGGTCCTGGCGCTCCTGACGTTCGTCGCGTCGTTCTTCGCGGGGGTGCGCGGCGCGTGGCGGTGGGGGCTGGCGATCCTTCTGCTGGTCGTGCTCCAGGTCACCCTCGGCCTGGCCGGGCACAGCGTCCCGTTCCTCGGCGGCCTGCACGGGGTGAACGCGCTGCTCCTGTTCGGCGTCGCGCTCTATACGGGCTGGCGGGTGGCGGCGCGTGGCCGCGCGGTCCGCACGACGGCGGCGGTCGCCGCGACGCCCGCCGAGGGCCTGGCCCCCTGAGGCGCCCGCGATGAAGGGCCGCACGTCGCCGGTGCTGCGCCGCGTGGTCGCGGGCGTGGTGGCGGCGGCCGTCCTGGTCCCCGTGCTGCTGCTGTGGCAGACCAGCCGCGTGCCCGGGCAGTTCTCCGTGACCGGTGCGGGCGCGTCCGAGCGGGGCAGCGGGCCTCGCGTGACGAGCCTCGACGGCCACGAGGGGCACGGCGGGCAGGGCGCGCACACCGCTGCCGGGGTGAGCGTCGACACCCTGGTGGCTCCGCCCGGTCCGGCGGACGTGCAGGTCACCCTCACCGCCCGCGCCGAGCGCGTGGACATCGCGCCGGGCGTGACCGTCGACGCGTACACCGTGAACGGCACGACGCCCGGCCCGACGGTGCGCGCCGTCCAGGGCGACCTCGTCGAGGTGCGCTTCGTCAACGCCGGCGTGCCCGACGGCGCCACGCTGCACTGGCACGGCGTGGACGTGCCGGGCGCGGCGGACGGCGTGGCGGGGGTGACGCAGGACGCGGTGCCCGTCGGCGGGTCCTTCACGTACCGGTTCGTCGCCGAGGACGCGGGCACGTACTGGTACCACTCGCACCAGGTGTCGCACGAGCAGGTCCGCAAGGGGCTGCTGGGGGCGCTGGTGGTCGAGCCGGCCCCGGGTGCCCGTCCTGCCGGCGGCCCCGCCGTGGCCCGGCTGCTCGACGACGCCGTGGACGTACCCGCCGTCGTGCACCAGTACGGCTCGCGGCGGACGGTGCAGGGGACGGTCGGGGACCTGCCCGTCGAGCTGGCGCCCGGCCGCGCGGCCCGCGTGCGCGTCGTCAACACCGACAACGGCACCCTGTCGGTGTGGGTGAGCGGGGCCCCGTTCCGCCTCCTGGCGGTCGACGGGACGGACGTCCACTCCCCCGCAGAGGTGACCGACCAGGCCGTGACGGTCCCGGCCGGCGGTCGCGCGGACCTCCTCGTCGTCGCGCCCGCCGACGGGTCGGCCGCACGCGTCGAGCTGGGCGGGTCGGCGGCGCTCGTCCTCGGGCCGCAGGGCGCCGACGCCGCCCGCACGCGGCGTCCCGCGACGTCGCTGGACCCTCTCTCGTACGGCACGCCGGCGCCGCTCGAGCTCGACCCGGGCACCGCGGACCGGTCGTTCGACTACGTCATCGGGCGCGCGCCGGGGTTCCTCGACGGCAAGCCCGGCATGCACTGGACCGTCAACGGGCACACCTACCCGGACGTGCCCATGTTCACGGTCGCGGAGGGGGACGTCGTGCGGATGCGGATCGACAACCGCAGCGGGGAGCCGCACCCGATGCACCTGCACGGTCACCACGTCGTCGTGCTGTCCCGCGACGGCGTGCCGGCCACCGGCAGCCCGTGGTGGGTGGACTCCCTCGAGGTCGGCGACGGCGAGTTCTACGACGTGGCCTTCGTCGCCGACAACCCCGGGATCTGGATGGACCACTGCCACAACCTGCCCCACGCGACCGAGGGCCTCGTCGCGCACCTCATGTACGAGGGAGTCACGACCCCGTACCTGCTGGGCCACGACACGGGCAACGTCCCCGAGTGACGTCGTGACCCGGGGACGCTGCCGCCGTTCAGCGCCGCAGCACCAGGTGCGTCACCTCGGGCGTGACCCGCCCTCCCGCGCCGCGCAGCGCGTGGTTCCCGACGCCGTCGAACAGGCGCACGCCCTCCACGTCCAGGACGACGGGCGCGATGTGCAGCCGTAGCTCGTCGAGGAGGTCGGCGGCGAGGAACTGGTTGACGGTCGACGCGCCGCCCGCGATGGACACGTCGCGCTCGCCGGCGGCCTCGCGCGCCCGGGCGAGCGCCTCCTGCGGCCCGCCGGTGACGAAGTGGAACGTGGTGCCGCCGTCCATCTCGAGCGGCTCGCGCTCGTGGTGGGTGAGCACGAAGACGGGCGCGTGGTACGGCGGGTCCTCGCCCCACCAGCCGCGCCAGCCGAGGTCCCAGTCACCGCGCCCGGGGGTGAACATGTTGCGCCCCATGACGAACGCGCCCGCGGCGACGATCGCGTCGAGCTCGGCGCGGTGCGCGTCGGCATGGTCGAACATCCACGCGTGGAGCTGCTCGCCGCCGCCGACCCCGTCCCCGAAGGGCTGGTCCTCCCTCTGGTTGACCCCCGCGGAGTAGCCGTCCAGCGAGATCCCGATGTCGCACGTCACCTGTGTCATGCCCGTTCGACGGCGGCGACGGGCCGGACTCATCGGTCGGCGCGCACCGTGCCTTCCCCGGACGACGCCAGCCCGACCAGGCGCGCGGCCTTGAGCTCGGTCTCCTCCCACTCCCGATCGGGGTCGCTCCCCCAGGTGATCCCGGCGCCGGTGCCGAAACGCAGCACGCCGCCGCCGGGCTCGTCGGCCCACCAGAAGGTGCGGATCCCGACGGCCAGCTCGGCCCGGCCGGCGGTGCCGTCCACCCAGCCGACGGCGCCGCAGTAGGGGCCGCGGGCCTCCGTCTCGAGCTCGGCGATGAGGCGCAGCGCCGACGACTTGGGTGCCCCCGACACCGACCCCGGCGGGAACGTGGCCTCCAGCACCCGGCCCCACCGGCCGGGACCCGCCACGGCCGGCTCCAGCTCGCCGCGCACGCGGGAGACGAGGTGGACGAGGCCGGGGTGCTCCTCGACCGCGAGCAGGTCGGTGACGTCCACCGTGCCGGGGCGGCACACGCGCTGCAGGTCGTTGCGCACGAGGTCGGTGATCATGACGTTCTCGGCGCGGTCCTTGGCCGTGAGCCCGTCCGGCGTGCGGGCGGTCCCCTTGATCGGGCCCGAGCCGAGCACCGCCGCGCCACCTCCCTCGACGCCCCGCGCGTCGTCGAGCGACAGGTACAGCTCCGGAGAGGCGCTCACCACCCACACGGGGTCGAGGCCGCTCGCCGCGGGGACGTGCACGGCGGCCCCGTACGGGGCGGGGTTCCCGGCCGCGAGGCGCGCGGCGAGGGCCGCGGCGTCCGGCTCGACGGCGTCGTCGCCCGTCCCGCGGGCGGGCAGGGCCGCGGAGAGCACCCGGCAGACGTTCACCTGGTAGACGTCGCCGCGGCGGACGCGCTCGCGGACCGTCCCCACCGCGCGCACGTACTCCTCCCGGCCCGCCGACGTCCGCCAGCCCGACGGCGCGGGACCGCGCCAGGCGTCGCCCCGGCCCGCCGGGGCGGGGCGGTCGGGGGCCACGTCGGCGAACCGCCACGCGCGGGCGCGGCCGCCCGGTCGCGAGGCGCCGTCGCGTCCCAGGCCGGCCTCGAAGTCGACGACGACGAACCACAGGCCGTCGTCCAGCCGCTCGGGGTGCTCGGCGAGATCGACGCACTCGACGGCGCGCGTGGCGCGGCGTCCGGCGAAGGTGGCCCAGGAGGTCGGCTCGGTCACAGGAGCACGCTAACGGCTTCCCAGGGACGCCCGGCGGGGGCGATTGGACGGACCGTCAAGGGTCCACTAATGTTTGGGGCGCGCCAGAACGGCGGGCACCGCACGGTGTCCTGGTCCTGGTCGCGCGGATGTGGCTCAGTTGGTAGAGCATCACCTTGCCAAGGTGAGGGTCGCGGGTTCGAGTCCCGTCATCCGCTCGGAGGCCCACTCTCTGATCGACTCGCTTCGAGCGTCGGGAGAGCACGTCTCAAGGTGGGTTGGCCGAGAGGCGAGGCAGCGGCCTGCAAAGCCGTATACACGGGTTCGAATCCCGTACCCACCTCGCAGCACGGGCGATTGGCGCAGCGGTAGCGCGCTTCCCTGACACGGAAGAGGTCACTGGTTCGATCCCAGTATCGCCCACCAGCACGACGAAGCCCCCTGACCGGGACCCGGTCAGGGGGCTTCGTCGTCCCCGCGCCGGCCTCAGGGCGCCGCCGGACGCCGCGCCCGCGGCCGGGGCCAGACCAGGAGCACCACGACGGTGACGACGAGCGACAGGACTCCGACGGCGACCATCGCGCCGCCGACCCCGGTCGTGAAGGCCTCGACCACGGCGTCGGTGACCTGCTGCCGGGCGGACTGCGGCAGCGAGGCCACCGCGTCCTGGAACGACGACGAGTTGACGAGCTCGGCCTGCACGGAGGCGATGTCCGTCTCGCCGAGGCCCTGCGCGGCGGCCGCGGCGTGCCAGTCCCGCGCGCTGAGCCCGCGCCCGAGCGCGGAGACCACCGCGACACCCACGGCGCCGCCCACCATGCTGCTCATCTTGAACACCCCGGCGGCCGCGCCGTCGAGGTCGGGCGGCACGTCGCCGACCGCGGTCGCGGAGATCGGCGTGGACAGGAGGCCGAGCCCGAGGCCCACGACGACGAGCGCCGCGCCCATCTGCCACAGCGGCGAGTCGGTCGCGATGGCGCCGAGCGCCAGCAGGCCCGCGCTCATGACGACCAGGCCCACGACCACGGGAAGCCGGGCCCCGACGCGCGCGTTGAGCCGCCCGCCCAGCGGGATGAGCAGGAAGATGCCGAGCGTGGACGGCAGCATCAGCATCCCGGCCTCGACGGCGTCGTAGCCGCGCACGTTCTGCAGCCACAGCACGAGGATGTAGCTGAGCCCCGCGAAGGCGAGGTTCATGGTGAGGTTCGCCGTCAGGGCGCCGTCGTAGGGCCGCAGCCGGAACAGGCGGAGGTCCACGAGCGGGTCGCGGGTGCGCGACTCGACGAGGAACCAGGCGCCGGCGAGGAGCACCGCCCCCGCGAGCATGCCGACCACGAGCGGGCTCCCCCACCCGGCGCTCGGGCCGGCGGTCAGGGCGTACAGCAGCGCGAACACGGCGAGCCCGATCGTCACGAGGCCCGGCCAGTCGATCCGGCGGGAGGCGCCCGGGTCCTTCGACTCGGGCGTCACGCCGCGCACCATGAGGTACGCCACGGCGGCGAGGGGGATGTTGAGCCAGAACAGCCACCGCCAGCCGAGGCCGTCGGTGACGGCGCCGCCGATCGCGGGCCCCACCGCCTGCCCGCCCCAGGCGACGGCCTGCCACACCCCGAACGCGGTGAGCTGCGCCCGCCCGGAGAACTGCGGCGGGATGAGCGCGAGCGTCGCGGGCAGGATCAGCGCGGCGCCGACGCCCATGAGGCCGCGCCCGGCGATCAGCGCCGGGATGCCCGGGGCGAGGGCCCCGACCACCGAGAAGGCGGCGAAGAGGACCACGCCGGCCAGCAGCATCCGGCGGCGCCCGAAGATGTCGCCGAACCGCCCGGCGGCGATGACGAGGGCGCCGGTGACCAGGCTGAACGCGTTGTTGGCCCACTGCAGGGCGCTCATGTCGGCGTCCATCTCGTCGGCGATCGTCGGGATCGCGACCCCGAGGTCGGCGAACGCCAGCCAGACGATGCCGGCTCCCGTGCAGATCCCGGCCAGCGAGAGCCAGCGGCGCGACGTCGGCGCCTCCGTGGACCCGGTCATGAGCGTCTCCTGTCGTTCCGCAGGTCGGGGGCGTGGCGGTACAGGGTCCGGGTGAGCGTCGACGCCTGCCGCGACACCGCGGTGCCGGTCATGATCCCGAGCGCGATCGCGAACAGCGCCAGCACCATGTCGACGAGCTCCGTCACGGCCTGCGCGCCCGACGTCGCCACCTCCGAGATGCCGATGAAGCCCAGCGAGCCGGGCACGAGCAGCCAGAACCCCGGCAGCGTCGTCACGAGCCGCGACGGGCCCGTCGGCGCCCGCGCGACCAGCCGCGCCACGACCACGAGGACGAACCCGCCGAGGAAGCCCGAGAGCTGCGGCGACAGGAGCACGGCGCCCGCGGCCTGCGCGACGAACGCCGCGTACAGGGTGAGGGCGATCCAGCCCAGCGACCAGCGCGGCGCCGAGGAGAAGAGCACGTCTCCCCCGGCGACCAGCGCCACGCCGACGTACGCGACCCAGGCCGGCAGCGGCGAGCCGGCGACGGGGTCCGGCGTCCCGACCGCCGCCACGCCCGCCACGACCCCGAAGGCGAGGAGCAGCAGCTGGCCGAGGCCGTACACCAGGCGGCTCGCGCCGGAGACGACCTGGTGGTGCGTGAGCTCCATCGTGGCGGTCGTGAGCGCGGCGCCGGGCAGGAGGCTGACCAGCGGCGGCGCGACCAGGTCCACGAGGCCGGCGTCCACCAGCGGGCCGACGACCCCGATCGCGAGGACCGTGACGAGGAACGACGCGAGGACGGGTAGCGCGTTCGCGATCGCGCTGCCCCGGGGCACGCTCACCTGCAGGACGCCGACGACGAGGCCGAGCGCCGCGACCCCGGCGACGGAGCCGGCGGTGGGCTGCTGGAGCAGGGCGAACCCGACGGACAGCAGCACGTGCCCGAGCACCGCCACCACCGGCCCGAACCGTGCGGGGGCGGCGGCGATCTCGGCCAGGCGGGCGCGGGCGTCCCGCAGCGACACGCGCGCCTGGGCGACGTCGTCGACGAGGGTGTCGAGCGCGCCGACCTGGTCCAGGTGGAAGCCGGAACCGGTCGAGCTCTCGTAGTACGTGCGGACGTCGTCCGGCTCGTCGACCTGCACCATCACCCCGGTCGGCACGACGAACGCGCGCACCTCGGCCTCGCCGCGGGTCCGCGAGATCTGCCGGAGCGCGTCCTCGACCTCGTTGGTGGCCTGCCCGGCGTCGAGCAGGCCCACGCCGAGCTCGGTCAGGAGGGGCACGAGGTCCGGGTCGACGACGTGGCGCGGCGCGGGCTGCGGTCGGCCGCCCCCGCCGGAACCGTGCAGGATCGCGGCGAGCCGCTGCCGCCAGCCCCGCCGTCGCCGCGGGGCCACCGCCCCGCCGTCCTGGGTCTTGTCGCGCGACTCGCCCTGGACCTCGACCTGGTCCTCGCCCATGCGCCTCCGTCCGCCCGCCTCGCCCCGACGTCGTCGTCGATGCGCTGTCCCGCTGGCAGCATCGGGCCTCGCGGGCGCGAGCGCGAGCGCAACGGCCGGCCGGGTCGTCGTCGGGCCGCAGCGGGACCGACGCACGGCGTCGCAGGTCACACGGTCGCGATTGGACCAGCGCGCCCCCGGACGGGTAATGTTCCTCAGGCGCCGAGAGGCCGGGGAAGCCCGGAGTTCTTGGTCGTGCGGATGTGGCTCAGTTGGTAGAGCATCACCTTGCCAAGGTGAGGGTCGCGGGTTCGAGTCCCGTCATCCGCTCAGAGCTCTGCATTCCCTGACGGGGGCGCAGCAGCCGTTTGGGCGATTGGCGCAGCGGTAGCGCGCTTCCCTGACACGGAAGAGGTCACTGGTTCGATCCCAGTATCGCCCACCAGCACGAAGCCGTCCCGGACCACCGGGACGGCTTCTCTCGTCTCCGGGCCCGTCGCCCTCGCCACCCCCTCGCCACCCCCTCGTCACCCCCTCGGCGTAGCGTCGAGGGCATGTGCCGCAACATCACGACCCTGCGGGGGCTCGAGCCGCCCGCCACCGACGACGAGATCCGGGCCGCGGCGGAGCAGTTCGTCCGCAAGGTGACGGGCGTCCAACGCTCGGCCGGCGCCGCCACGCGCGAGCCGTGCGACGAGGCCACCGACCAGATCGCGGAGATCGTCACGCGCCTGCTCGGCGAGCTCCCCGCCCGCCGCCAGCCGCCGAAGACGGTGCCGCCGCTGCGCCGCGAGGAGGTGCAGGCACGCATCGCCGCGCGCCAGGCCGCCCGCGAGGAGCACGAGCGGATGCACGAGCTCGGCATCGCGCACACGCACTAGGCTCGCCCGCGTGGATCACGCCTCGCCCGCCCCTGTCGACGAGCCGCTCGCCGGCTCCCCCGACCCCGTCTCCGCGACGATGCACCGGGCCAAGGCGCGGGCCAGGGCGTCGCACGTCACCGTGGGACAGGTGCGGCACGCGGCCGGCGGCGTGGTCGAGATCGACTGCTCGTGCGGGATGGTGCTCACCAACGGGCCGGACTGGTCCCTCGACGAGCACATCCGCCTGCACCGCGCGGAGGCCCGCTACGTCGCGCTGAGCCACGTCGCCCCCGCCGGGATGCCTCGGCTCGTGCCGGTCGACGCGGACCGCCTCCCCCGCTGAGCCGGGGCGGCGGCGCCGTCGGCGCGGTCAGAGCTCGTCGGGGTCGTCCCAGGAGACTCCGCTCGAGGCCCCCTCGATCGGGCCGAGCTCGGCGGCCGAGAGGGACGCCGGCGCCTTCGCCGCGTCCCCTCCCGCCCGCGGGTCGCCGGACCGCTCGTCCAGCGGGCGGCGCCGGGGTGCCAGCCGCGCCTGCGAGGCGATCGACTCGTCCAACATGTCCACCGGCGCCGGGGTGACGGCCTCCGTGTCGTGCGTGCTCATGGGCCCAGGTCTAGCAGCAGCCCGCACGGGCCGCCCGCGCTTGGCACAGTATTTCCACGACCTGACCGCCACGTCGTCACCGTCTCTCCGCCTCCTGGACGACGTCCGGGCGGCCGCCGCACGGCCCCTGCCTGGGCCGTCGCCGACGTCACGCCCGACCCGGTGGACTGGGGCCGCGAAGGTCGGTGCCCGTGGCTAGAGTGTCCGCCGTGACCGCTGCCGATCCAGGCCTTGCCGACAGGGCGGCGACCGGACCCCCTCCCCCGCTCCCGCGGACCAAGGACCGGTGGCCCGGGCCGCGCCCGTTCGTGTGGGCGCCGAGGGCGCACACCGTCGAGGTGGTGCTGCCCGCCACGGGCGAACGGCTCCCGCTGCGCCTCGTGGGCGCGCACGAGCCCGGCTACTGGCGCGCCGACGCCGAGCTGTCGGCCGGCACGGACTACGCGTTCTCGATCGACGGGGCCACCCCCGTGCCCGACCCTTGCAGCACCTGGCTCCCGCACGGGGTGCGCGGGCCCTCCCGCGTGCTCGACCCCGACTTCCCCTGGACCGACGCCGCATGGCGCGGGACGGACCTCGACGTCGGCGCCCTCCTGCGCGTCGACGTCCCCACGTTCACCCCCGAGGGCACGCTCGACGCGGCCGCCGACCGGCTGGGCGAGGTCGCGGACGCGGGCGTCGTGGGCGTCGAGCTCTCCCCCGTCGCCGCGTTCGACGCCGACCTCGGCCCCGCCGCGGGCGTCCGCCTGTTCGCGGTGCACGAGCCGTTCGGCGGCCCCCGGGCGCTCCAGCGCTTCGTCGACCGCGCGCACGCGCACGGCCTCGCCGTCGTGCTCGACGCCCCGCACCGGTGGGCCGTCGCCGACGGGCTGGGCCTGCACGCCTTCGGCCCCTACGCGACGGGGTCGCGGATCGGCCCCCGCACCGGGGCCCGGCCCGGGCCCGCCGGCTCGGACAGCCCGCGGCTCAACCTCGACGGCAGCGGCAGCCGCGGCCCGCGCGACTTCCTCGTGGCGGACGCCGAACGGTGGCTGCGGGACTTCCACGTCGACGGGCTGCTGCTCGACGTCGAGGCGCTCGTCGACCGGTCCGCGATGCCGTTCCTGGGCGAGCTCGCGGAGGACGTCCACCGGCTCGGCGAGCAGCTCGGCCGCCGTGTCGCGCTGCTCGTGGACGGTCCGGGCCGCAGCGACCGGCTGACCACCGTCGTGCACGACATCCTCGCCGCGCCCGGCGACGACGACCGCGCCCAGGACCTGCGGCGCCTCGCGCAGGACGTCTTCCCGCCCACGACGTCCCCCTGGCGCCCGCCGAGCCTCCGGCGCGCCCACCGGGCCACCCAGCGCGCGTCCTCGGTGCTCGTGCGGGACCTCACGCGGTTGCCGGCGGCCAACCGCTCCGTGCCCTGGACCCCCGACGCGCTCGACGCGGACCTCGCGGCGGCGGGGGTCACCGACGACGACCGCGCCTGCCTGCTCACGTTCGCGATCCTCGCCGGCACGCCGCCGGTGCTCGACACCGAGCACGTCCCCGTCCCGGCGCGGGACGCCCGGTCGCGGAGGCTCGTCGCCTGGACCCGGACGCTGGTCGGTCTTCGGCCGGCCGCCTCCGCGGACCGCGACCTCCCCGTGGAGGTGCGCACGGACGGGACGACGCTGCTCGGCCGCCGCGGCCGCACCGCCGTCGCGCTGGTCACCGGGACCGAGCCCGCCTCCCTCGACGTCGCGGGCCTGCCGGAGGGTACCCGGCTCGTCGCTGCCTGGGACCCCGCCCGGACCACCTACGCGGAGGGCACGCTCTCGCTGCCGCCGCGGTCGCCGGCCGTGCTGCACACGGGCCCCGTCGACCGGTAGCAGCCGGGCGCGCACGGCGCCCGGGACGCCGGGCTAGACCGCCAGGCGGCGGCCCTCCTCGGCGAGGGCGCCCAGGCGCGACAGCGCCCGGAAGTACTTCTTGCGGTAGCCGCCGCGGAGCATCTCGTCGGTGAACAGGTGCTGCCCGGAGTCGCCCGCCAGCAGCACCGGCACGTCGCGGTCGTAGAGCCGGTCGACGAGCACGACGAGGCGCAGCGCCACCTCCTGGCGCAGCACGGGCCGCACGCCGGTCAGCGCCACGAGCTCGACGCCGTCGAGCAGCGCGCCGTACCGGCTCGGGTGCACGGTGGCGAGGTGGGCGAGCAGGTCCTCGAACCCGTCGAGCACGGCGCCGGGGTGGGCGGCCGCGGCACGGGCCACGACGTCCTCGGCCAGCGGCGCCGCCTCGGTGACCACCGCGCGGTGCCGGTAGTCCTCGCCGTCCACGCGCAGCACCTCGAAGCGCGAGGAGAGCGCCTGGATCTCGCGGAGGAAGTCCTCGGCCGCGAACCGGCCCTCGCCCAGCGCCTCGGGCAGCGTGTTCGACGTCGCGGCGAGGGCGACGTCGCGGTCGGCGAGCTCGCGCAGCAGGCGCGACATCAGCACCGTGTCCCCCGGGTCGTCCAGCTCGAACTCGTCGATGCACACGAGCCGGCGGGTGGCGAGCGCCTCGACGGTCGGGAGGAAGCCGAGGGCGCCCACGAGGTTCGTGTACTCGACGAACGTGCCGTACGCGACCGACCCCTCGCCGAGCGCGGCGGTGACCTCGTGCGCCAGGGACGTGAGCAGGTGCGTCTTGCCCACGCCGAACCCGCCGTCCATGTACACGGCGGGCACCGCCCGGCGCCGGCCGAACAGGGCCTTGAGGCCGGAGGCGCGCGCCGCGGTGATCTCGCGGGCCACCTCCTGCAGCCGGGCGGGCACCGTCGTCTGGCTCGGGTGCGCGGGGTCGGCGCGGTAGGTCGAGAAACGGGCCTGCGCGAAGTGGCGCGGCGGCACGAGATCGGCGAGCAGCCGGTCCGGCGAGACGGTCGGGCGCACCGCCGACAGGGAGGGCACCGCGCCCTCCCGAGCATCGGGGGTCGGGGGCGTCGCGGGGCCGTCCTGCGTGAGCGTCACGACCGTCAAGGCTACGCCGCGTCAGTACGCTGGCCGTTGTGAGATCTGCCACGACGCCGCTCGACCTGCTGGTCCCCGGCCCCGAGCACCTGCCCGCGGACCCGGCGGAGCCACGGCTCACGTCGCTCCACGCCGTGCCCGCCGGCACCCCGCACGTCCGGGCCAACATGGTCGCCACCGTCGACGGCGCGGCCTGGGGCGCCGACCACCGCTCCGGGTCGATCAACGACGACGCGGACTGGCGGGTCTTCCGCGTGCTCCGCGCCGCGGCGGACGTCGTGCTGATCGGCGCCGGCACCGCACGCCACGAGGGGTACACCGCGCTCGACCGCCCGGCGGGGCTGCCCGCCGCGAGCGACCGGCCGCTGGAGCTCGCGCTCGTGTCGCGGTCGGGCCGCGTGCCCCAGCTGCTCGCCGACGGCGACCGGCCGCCCCTGATGATCACCGGCGCCACCGGGGCCCGGACGGCGGCGCGCCTGCTGCCCGCGGACCGCGTGCTCGAGGTGCCGTCCGCGCACGACCCGGACGACGTCGACGTCCGCGCCGGCCTCGCCGCCATCGCGGCGCGCGGGCTGGCGCGCGTCCTGTGCGAGGGCGGGCCGACGCTGCTCGCCGCGTTGCTCAGGGACGGCCTCGTCGACGAGCTGTGCGTCACCACCAGCCCCCGCGTCGTCGGGCCCGGCCCGTCGCGCATCGTCGCCGCCCCCGCGAGCGGACCGGGCGCCGCCCCGGCCGCGGGGGTCCCGACGACGCCACCGGTGCCGGCCAGGCTCGGGCACCTGCTGCACGCCCCGGGCACCGGCACGCTCCTCGCCCGCTGGCTGCTGCGCTGAGGCACTGGTCACGTCCGCGCGGGAAGGGCCGTCCTGACCTCGCGGACGGGGACCCGGATGACTACGGTGCTGGCATGCCGACGACCATCATCCTCACCGAGGACGCGCTCACCGACGCCGATGTGCAGCACATCGCGGACCTGCAGACCGAGCAGCCGGAGAGGTACCGGGTCCTCGTGCCCGAGGACACGGACTCCGACGTCGTCTCGGCGATCATCGACCACCTGTGGAGCGGCGAGCTGCGCGAGGCCGGCGAGGACCTGGTCGGCCGGGAGCCCACGCCGGACGAGGCGAAGGTCACCGCGGCCGACCGGCTCGAGCGGTCCCTCACGCTGCTGCGCGCCACCGGGGTCGCCGCCGACGGCGAGGTGACCGCGGAGGACCCCGTGCCCGCGCTCGCCGCGGCGGTCAGCGCCGAGGGCGGGCCCGACGGCGTGCAGGGCGTCGTCGTGGTCACCTACCCCCACGTGGTCGCGGACACGCTCCGGCGGGACTGGGCGTCGCGCGCCCGGCAGAAGCTGCGGGCGCCGGTGCTGCACCTGTACGCGGGCACCAGCGAGATCGGCGACTGACGACGCACGACGGGCCCGCACCCCGTGGGGTGCGGGCCCGCGTCGTGCCCGGACGCTGCGCGCGTCAGAACCCCGTGCCGGTGGGCTCCGGGTACCACTGCCGGAACTTGCGCACCTGGTTGACCTTCGCGGCCGCGACGTAGGCGCGGCGCTTGGCACCGCCGTCCGCGGCCCAGTAGGCCAGGGGGTGCGCGGTGTCCGGGGCGAGCCGGCGCACCTTCGCCCGCAGCCCGTCCTCACGGACGTACCGCAGCAGCAGGCTGGTCGGCAGGATGGAGTAGAGCACCTCGCGGCTCACGACGACCGGCTCGAGGGCCACGCCGTCCACGTGGTCGGCGACCACGAACCGCGCCACGTTCGCGCCCGCGGCGGTCACGTAGTAGTTGTTGCGGCCGATGCGCGGGTTCACCTCGAAGAACGCGAAGCGCCCGTCGCGCGGGTCCACCTTGATGTCGAAGTTGGCGAAGCCGCGGTAGCCGGTCGCCGCCAGGAACGCGCGCGCCTGGTCGAACATCGCGCCGAGGTCGCCCGTGATCATGGCCGCCGGGTTCCCGAGGCCGTTCGGCGTGTGCTCCTCGAGCAGCACGTGCGCCCCCGCCATGAGGGTGGCCACGCCCCGCCCGTCGACGTACGCGGTGATGGAGCGCATCTGGGTGTCGTCGCCGGGCACCAGCTCCTGGGCGACGAACCGGCCGCGGAAGCCGGCGTCCCGCAGGCGGCGCCACAGGTCGTCGAGCTCGGCCTGCGTGCCAATCTCGAACACCTTGCGCTTGCCGGGGAACTCGACGTCCTGGTAGTCCGCGCTGCTCGCCGCCTTCGCGATGAGGGGCCAGCCGACGTCGACCGGCACCGGCCGCCACGACGGGTCGTCGGCGCCGGCGAAGTCCTGCACGATCGTGCGCGGCACGGCGATGCCGACCTTCTCGGCGAGCTCGGCGAAGGTCGCCTTGTCGCTGATGTCGTCCAGGAGCTCCTCGTCGAGGAACGGCACGACGTAGCCCGCGCCCTCCAGCTCGCCGCGGTGGCGGACCACGGTGCGCACGAGCCAGTCGGAGTTGGCCAGGAGCAGCAGGCGGCGACCGGGGTCCGCCGCGAGCGTCTCGGCGGCCACCTCGAGCGCGGCGTCCACGAGCCCGCGCTCGTCGTGGCTGTCCTCGACCTGCACGGTGCGCAGGATGCGGGAGTCGGCGATCGGGCCGGGCACGAGGCCCGAGATCACCGTCGACGTCACGCCGTACAGCTCGTGGAACGCCCGCCCGAGGGCGTACACGCCGATGTCGCCGCCGAGGATGACCGGCGCGAGCTCGGGCCGGGGCTCGGGCGCGGCGGTGCGGCTCATGCGCTCACCCGGCCGGACGCGCCGTCCGGCGTGTTGGTGGCGTGCACGCGCCGCAGCTCGTCCAGCGGGTAGTGCTGGCGGTACTTGCGCCAGTGGTTGACCAGCGCGGTGAGCACGTACAGCCGGCGGCGGGGCGAGGAGTCCGCCTTGTAGCGCAGCGGGTGCACGGTGCGGCGCGCCTTCATGAGCGCGACCACCCGCGCGCGCAGCGCCGGGTCCAGCACGTACTGGCGCAGCAGGTGGTGCGGCACGACGGCGTAGAGCACCTCGCGGTCGGCCGTCACCGGCTCGCGGCGCACGCCGTGCACCACGTCGTCCACGAGCACCTCGGCCACGTTCTGGCCGCCCGCGGTGACGTAGTAGTTGTTCCGCCCGATCCGGGGGTTCTGCTCGAAGAACTTGAACACGCCGTCGCGCGGGTCGAGCTTCACGTCGAAGTTCGCGAAGCCCCGCCATCCGGTGTGCTCGAGCAGCCGCTGCGCGGCGTCGAGGATCGGGTCGATCCGCTCGACGATCATCGCCGACGGGTTGCCGCGGGTGGCCGGGGTGCGCTCCTCGAGGAGCACGTGGGCCGACGCGCGCAGCGTCACCCGCCCGGAGCTGTCCGCGTACGCGGTGACCGAACGCATCTGCGTGTCGTCGCCCGGGATCATCTCCTGGACGAGGAACCGGCCGCGGAAGCCTGCCTCGCGCAGGGAGATCATCAGCCGGTCGAGCTCGGCCGGGGTGGCGATCTCGAAGATCTTCTTCTTCCCGGGGAACGTCACGCCGTGGTAGTCGGCGCTGCTCGCCGGCTTCGCGATCACCGGGAAGTCGAAGGCGACGGGCGCCGGCTGCCAGCCCGCGTCGTCGGCCCGCGCGAAGTCCTGGATCACCGTGGCCGGCGTGGGGATGCCGAGCTCGGCGCACGCGGCCGCGAACTCCGCCTTGTCGGAGATGCGGTCGATGAGCGCGACGTCGGCGAAGGGCACGACGTACCCCGCGCCCTCGAGCTCGGCGCGGTGGTGCACGAGCGTGCGGACGGCCCAGTCCATGTTGGTGAGCGCGACGAGCCGGTCCCGCGAGCCCGTCTGCGCCTGCGCGGCGGCGTGCTCGCGCAGGGTCGCGACGATCTGCTCGGGCTCGCTGCCGGACAGGACGACGTCGATGATGCGGGAGTTCGCGATCGGGCCGGGCTCGGCGAACGCGACCACGGTGGTGCGGACGCCGTACCGCTCGTGGAACGCCCGGGCGAGGGCGTACACGCCGATGTCGGACCCGACGATGACCGGTCGGAACCCGGGAGCGGCCGCGGGTGCTCCCGCGGCCGGGGTGCTGGGGGTGCTCACGGTGGCGTCAGGCCTCCTGCTCGGTGCGGTCGCCGGACCACTCGGTGTGGAACGTGCCGTCGCGGTCGGTGCGGCGGTAGGTGTGGGCGCCGAAGAAGTCGCGCTGCGCCTGGATGAGCGCGGCGGGCAGCCGCTCGGCGCGGACGCCGTCGTAGTAGGCGAGCGACGACGAGAACGCCGGCGTGGGCACCCCGTTGAGGGCCGCCTGCGCGACGACGCGGCGCCAGGCCGAGAGGCCGTTCGCGACGGCGTCGGTGAAGTACTCGTCCGCGAGCAGCAGCGGCAGGTCGGCGTCGCGCTCGTAGGCCTCGGTGATGCGGTTGAGGAAGCGCGCGCGGATGATGCAGCCGCCGCGCCAGATGCGGGCCATCGCGCCACGGTCGACGTCCCAGCCGTACTCGGCGGAGGCCGCCGCGATCTGGTCGAAGCCCTGCGAGTACGCGACGACCTTCGAGGCGTACAGGGCGAGGCGCACGTCCTCGACGAACGCCGCGCGGTCGGTGACGTCCCACGAGCCGGCGTCGGCGGGCAGCGCGGCGCGGCCGGCCTCGCGCTGGGGCACGGAGCCCGACAGGGCGCGGGCGAACGTCGCCTCGGCGATGCCGGTGATCGGCACGCCCAGGTCGAGGCCGTTCTGCACGGTCCAGCGGCCGGTGCCCTTCTGCTCGGCCTGGTCGAGCACGACGTCGACGAACGCGCTGCCGGTCGCGGCGTCGACGTGCTGCAGCACGTCCGCCGTGATCTCGATGAGGAACGACTCGAGGTCGCCGGTGTTCCAGTCGGCGAAGATCTGGCCGATCTCGGCGGCGGACGCGCCCAGGCCCTGCTTGAGCAGGTCGTAGGCCTCCGCGATGAGCTGCATGTCGGCGTACTCGATGCCGTTGTGCACCATCTTGACGAAGTGGCCGGCGCCGTCGGGGCCGACGTAGGTGCAGCAGGGGGTGCCGTCCACCTTCGCGGAGATGTCCTCGAGGATCGGGCCGAGGCTCGCGTAGGACTCGCGGGTGCCGCCGGGCATGATCGACGGGCCGTTGAGCGCACCCTCCTCGCCGCCGGAGACGCCGGTGCCGACGAAGTGGAGGCCCTTCTCGCTCAGCGCCTTCTCGCGACGGATCGTGTCGGGGAAGTGCGCGTTGCCGGCGTCGACGACGATGTCGCCCTCGTCGAGCAGCGGGAGGAGCTCGTCGATCACGGCGTCCGTGGCGGCGCCCGCCTTGACCATGATCACGACCTTGCGCGGCCGCTCGAGGGACGCGACGAAGTCCGCCATCGACTCGGACGGCACGAAGTCGCCCTCGTGACCGGCGTCCGCGACGAGCGACTCGGTCTTCGCGTACGACCGGTTGTGCACCGCGACCGTGTACCCGTGCCGCGCGAAGTTGCGGGCGAGGTTGCGGCCCATGACCGCAAGTCCGGTCACGCCGATCTGGGCACGAGCTGTCATCGTTTCCCTGCTTCCGTCGATTCTCGGTCGGTCGGGCGTCGTCGGGAGGCGGCGACGAAGGCGCGCCCGCCCCGGCCCGGGGAGCCGGGTCCAGCGTAGTCGGCGCCGCGCGCGAGGTGTACGGACCATCACGATCCGGACACGACCGGAGGTCCCCGCCGCGTCGCTTCCCCGACCGGAGGCCCGGGCGCCGTACGGTGGCAGGCGTGACCGGCGACCGCACGGGCGACTCCAGGCAGGACCCCAGGCAGGCGCCCGCCCCGTTCGCGGCCGCGCTGGCGTCCTTGCGCGAGCGGCGGCTGCGCGGCGAGGTGCACCTCGCGGAGATCCCCGGGCCCACGCGCATCGCCCCGTGGTCGGTCGCCCTCGAGGGCGAGGTGGCGGAGCCCGACGGCGACGAGGTCGCCACGGGCCGGTTCGTCGTCCTGCACGATCCCGAGGGCCAGGAGACCTGGCAGGGCACGTTCCGCGTCGTCACGCTGGTGCGCGCGACCCTCGAGCCCGAGCTCGCGGCGGACCCGCTGCTCGCGGACGTCGCGTGGACCTGGGTGACCGAGGCCCTCGACGCCGCCGGGGTCGAGGCGCTGGCGCTCGGCGGGACCGTCACCCGCGTGCTCTCCCAGAGCTTCGGAGCCCTCGGCGCGACGCCCGACGCCGTCGACCTCGAGATCCGCGCCTCGTGGACCCCGACCGACACCGCCCTCGGCGTCCACCTCGCGGTCTGGGCGGACCTCATGGCGACCGCCGGCGGCCTCCCGCCCCTGCCCGACGGCGTCACCGCGCTGCCCACGCGACCCGGGGGTCGCACCCACGGCCCGACCCGGCCCCCGTCGCGACCGAATACCGTGGGGCCATGAGCTCAGCAGTCCCCCCGTCCGCCGCCGCCGACGTCGTCCCGCTCACCGAGCCCGCGGACGGGGTCGGGCGCGTCGTCGACACGCCGGCCGCCTTCGACCGCGTCGTCGAGCGCTTCGCGGGCGGCACGGGGCCCGTCGCCGCCGACGCCGAGCGCGCCTCGGGGTACCGCTACGGGCAGGCCACGTACCTGGTGCAGCTGCGCCGCGAGGGTGCCGGCACCGCCCTGCTCGACCCGGTCGCGCTGCCCGACCTCTCCCCGCTCGGGGCCGCCGTGGGCGACGCCGAGTGGGTGCTGCACGCGGCCTCCCAGGACCTGCCGGGGCTGGCCGAGCACGGGCTGCACCCGGCGCGGGTCTTCGACACCGAGCTCGCCGCGCGGCTGCTGGGCCTCGAGCGCGTGGGCCTCGCCGCGGTCGTCGCCGAGCTGCTCGGCCTGGGCCTGGCCAAGGAGCACTCCGCGGTCGACTGGTCCACGCGCCCGCTGCCGGAGGACTGGCTGCGCTACGCCGCGCTCGACGTCGAGGTGCTGGTGGACCTGCGCGACCGCCTCTCCGAGCGGCTCGACGCGGCCGGCAAGGCCGAGTGGGCGGCACAGGAGTTCGAGGCGGAGCGCACCGCCGCTCCCCCGGCCCCGCGCCTGGACCCGTGGCGGCGCACGTCGGGCACCCACACGCTGCGCGACCGGCGACAGCTCGCCGTGGTGCGCGGCCTCTGGCAGGCGCGCGACGCCAACGCCCGGACCCGGGACGTGTCGCCCGGGCGCGTCCTGCCGGACCGCGCGATCGTCGCTGCCGCCCGGGCCATGCCCCGCACCGTGCCGCAGCTCGTGGCGCTGCCCGAGTTCGCCGGCAAGGCCACGCGCCGCCGCGCCCCGGCGTGGCAGCAGGCGATCGACGAGGCGCTCGCGCTGCCGGACGACCGGCTGCCCAGCCACCGCGGCCCGCGCACGGACGGCCCGCCCCAGCCGCGCACCTGGGCGGACCGAGACCCCGTCGCAGCCCGCCGCCTGACGGGCGCCCGCGAGCTGCTCGGCACGATGTCGGGCGATCTCCACGTCCCCGTCGAGAACCTGCTGCAGCCGGACGCCCTGCGCCGCCTGTGCTGGACGCCGCCGGACCCCGTCCGCGCGGCGGAGATCGCCGAGTTCCTGCGGGGCCGTGGCGCCCGGCCGTGGCAGATCGACCTGGTCGCGGTCCCCCTGGAGTCGGTCCTCGCCGAGGCCTGAGCCGGGCGGTCCGACGGCGGCGCGGCAGGTGCTGATACGGCGTCTCACGATGGTCTATCCTCGTTACCGGTACTCGCGGTAGCGTGTACCTCGGTGCCGGCCCCACGCGGGTCGAGCCCCGAGAGCGGCGTCGCTCGTCGGACGCCGAAGTCCCGACCATCGTCAGTGGATGGAGCTGCCATGACCACCCGGAACCCGGCCCGCCGCGCGCTGCGCGACGTCGTCTTCGTCGAAGGCGTCCGCACGCCGTTCGGCAAGGCCCGCCCCGACGGCCTGTACGCCGAGACGCGCGCGGACGACCTCGTCGTCAAGGCGGTGCGCGAGCTGCTGCGCCGCCACCCCGAGCTGCCGGGCGAGCGGGTGGACGAGGTGGCCATCGCCGCCACCACCCAGCAGGGCGACCAGGGCCTGACGCTGGGCCGCACCGTCGGCATGCTCGCCGGCCTGCCGACCACCGTGCCCGGCTTCGCCATCGACCGCATGTGCGCGGGCGCGATGACCGCCGTCACCACGACCGCCGCCGGTATCGCGACCGGCAGCGCGGACGTCGTGGTCGCGGGCGGCGTCGAGCACATGGGGCGCCACCCGATGGGCTTCGACGCCGACCCCAACCCGCGCTTCCTCTCCGAGCGCCTGGTCGACCCCGAGGCCCTGAACATGGGCGTCACCGCCGAGAACCTGCACGACAAGTTCCCGCACCTGACCAAGGAGCGCGCGGACGCCTACGCGGTGAACAGCCAGGCCAAGTACGCCAAGGCCCTGGCCAACGGCGACGTCGGCCCGGAGCTCGTCCCCGTCGCGGTCCGCTCCGCCGAGCAGGGCTGGGGCCTCGCCACCGCCGACGAGCTGCCGCGACCCGGCACCACCGTCGAGGGCATCGCGAACCTCAAGACGCCGTTCCGCCCCGGCGGCCGCGTCACCGCGGGCAACGCCTCTCCGCTCACCGACGGCGCCACGGCAGCGCTGCTGGCGTCCGGCGACACCGCCGCCGAGCTGGGCCTGCCCGTCGCGATGCGCCTGGTCTCCTCCGCCTTCGCCGGCGTCGACCCGTCGATCATGGGCTACGGCCCGGTCCCGGCCACCGACCGGGCGCTCGCCCAGGCCGGCCTGACGATCGACGACATCGGCCTGTTCGAGATCAACGAGGCCTTCGCCGTCCAGGTGCTCAGCTTCCTCGACCACTACGGCATCGCCGACGACGACGAGCGCGTCAACCCGTACGGCGGCGCCATCGCCATGGGCCACCCGCTGGCCAGCTCGGGCGTGCGCCTGATGATGCAGCTCGCGCACCAGTTCGCGAAGCACCCCGAGGTCCGGTACGGCATCACCACCATGTGCGTGGGCCTCGGCCAGGGCGGCACGGTGATCTGGGAGAACCCGCACCACGCCGACTACTCGGGCCACACCACCGCGACGGACGAGGAGAACTGACCCGCATGACCGACAACTCCACCGCCGGCGTCCGCGCCGAGCGCGTCACCCACTCGCGCGTCCGCGACGTCGAGCTCCCGGGCGGCGCGGGCACCCTCGCGCTCGTCACCCTCGACAACGGCCTCGACCACACCAAGCCCAACACCCTGGGCCCCGACGGCATGGCCGAGCTCACCGCGGCGCTCACCGCGCTGCAGGAGCGCGCCGGCCGCGGCGAGATCGCCGCCGTCGCCGTCACCGGCAAGCCCTACTTCCTGGCCGCCGGCGCGGACCTCCTGCAGGTCTCCACCGTCACGTCGCACGAGCAGGCGCTCGAGCTCGGCCGCTCCGGGCACGCCGCCTACGAGCTGCTGCACACGATGGGCGTGCCCACCTTCGCGTTCGTCAACGGGCTGGCGCTCGGCGGCGGCCTCGAGGTCGCGCTCAACTGCGACTACCGCACCGTGTCCTCCGACGCCCCCGCGCTCGGCCTGCCCGAGACCGGTCTGGGCCTCGTGCCCGGCTGGGGCGGCGCCTACCTGGTGCCGCGCCTGGTCGGCATCGAGAAGGCCGTCGACGTCATCCTCACCCGCCCCGCCACGCAGAAGCCGTTCAAGGCGGCCGAGGCCGCGCAGATCGGCCTCGTGGACCAGCTCTTCGAGGCGGCCGACTTCCTCGAGCAGTCGATCCTGTGGGCCTCGCGCGTGCTGCGCGGCGACCTCGAGGTCCCGCGCCGCGACCTGGACCCGCAGCCCGTGTGGGACGCGGTCGTCGCGGCCACGCGCCAGCGGCTCGACGCCGTCGTCGCGGGCTCGCGCCCCGCGCCCGGGCGCGCCCTCGACCTGCTCGCGGCGGCCCGCACGGCCAGCCGCGAGGAGGCCTTCGCCGCCGAGGACCAGGCGCTGGCCGACCTCATCATGTCCGACGAGATGCGCGCCAGCGTCTACGCCTTCCAGCTCGTCTCCGGCGGCAAGAAGCCGGTCGGCGCGCCCGACAAGAGCCTCGCCCGCCCCGTCACCCGCGTCGGCATCGTCGGCGCCGGCCTCATGGCCGCGCAGATCGCGCTGCTCGTCGCCCAGCGCCTCGGCGTGCCCGTCGTCATGCGCGACCTGGACCAGGAGCGGGTCGACAAGGGCCTCGGCTTCGTCCGCGCCACCGTCGAGAAGCTGGTCGGCCGCGGCCGGATGACGCCGGAGGCCGCCGCGCGCATCGTCGCGAGCGTGCACGGCACCACGGACATCGGCGAGTTCGCGTCGTGCGACGTCGTCGTCGAGGCCGTCACCGAGGTCATGGGCCTGAAGAAGAAGGTCTTCGCCGAGCTCGAGGGCATCGTCTCCCCCGAGACGGTCCTCGCGACCAACACCTCCGCACTGTCGGTCACCGAGATGGCCGCCGACCTCCAGCACCCCGAGCGCGTGGTGGGCATCCACTTCTTCAACCCGGTGGCCCAGATGCCGCTGGTCGAGGTCGTGCAGGCCACGGAGACCTCCGACGAGGCGCTCGCCACCGCGTTCGCCATCACGAAGAAGCTGCGCAAGACGGCCGTCCTGGTCGCCGACCGCCCCGGCTTCGTGGTCAACCGCCTGCTCGTGCTCGTCATGGGCAAGGTCGTCGAGGCGATCGAGAACGGCACGTCCGTCGAGGTCGCCGACACGGCCCTCGCGCCGCTCGGCTTCCCGATGCCCACCTTCGAGCTGTTCGACCTCGTCGGGCCCGCGGTGGGCCTGCACGTGCTCACCTCGCTGCGCGAGGACCTCGGCGACCGGTTCCCGACGTCGCCGGGCCTGGAGAAGCTCGTGGCCGACGGCACGCGGGTCGTCCTGGACCGCCCGGCCCCCGGGCTGCCGAAGCCGGTGGACCCGGCGATCCAGTCCGTGTTCGGCGAGGCCCTGCCCGCTGGCACGACGGGCCGCCAGGGCACTCCGGTGCTCGACGCCGCCGGCGTCCTCGACTCGGTGCTCACGGCGCTGACCGTCGAGGTGGGCCACATGCTCGACGAGGGCGTGGTGGCCGGGCCGCAGCAGATCGACCTGTGCATGATCCTCGGCGCCGGGTGGGGCTTCCACACCGGCGGCATCACGCCGTACCTGGACCGCACCGGGTACTCCGAGAAGGTCCTCGGACGCCGGATCCTGCCGGACGGCGTCGCGAACGTCCCCGAGGCCGTCGCCTGACACGCCCTCCTCGGTGACCCGAGCCGCACGGCTCACGATGCACCGGTGGCCCGGTCCCGACCTCGGGACCGGGCCACCGGTGCGTGGTCGCTACGCCGCGTCGTGCGCGGCGCGCCGGACCGCCTCGACCGTCCGCGCGACGTCGTCCTCGTCCGTCGACCAGTTGCTCACCGACACGCGCAGGATGTCCCGGCCCTGCCACCGCGAGCCCGAGATCCACGTCTCGCCGTCCGCGACGAGCCGCTCGCCCGCGGCCCGGGTGCGGGCGTCGTCGGCGAGCGCGAGGCACACCTGCGTGTAGACGACGTCGTTGACGACCCGCACGCCGTCGATACCCGCCACACCCTCGGCGATCCCGCGGGCGCGACGCGCCAGGCCGCCGACCAGCGCGGCCAGGCCCTCGCGACCGAGCGAGCGCAGGGCGGCCCACGTGGGCACCCCGCGGGCACGACGGGAGAGCTCCGGCGCCTTGTCGTACGGGTTGCCGGGGCCCGGGGCGTCCACGAGGTACGCGGTGTGCACGCCGAACGCCGCGCGGACGGCCGCCGGGTCGGCCACGACGGCCACGCCGCAGTCGTACGGCACGTTGAGCGTCTTGTGGGCGTCGGTGGCCCACGAGTCCGCGGCCTCGAACCCGCGCACGAGGGGCGCGAGCTCCGGCGCGGCGGCGGCCCAGAGGCCGAACGCGCCGTCGACGTGCACCCACGCGCCGTGGTCGTGCGCGAGCGGGACCGCCTCGGCGAAGGGGTCGAACGACCCGGAGTGCACGTTGCCGGCCTGCAGGACGACGATCGTGGGCGCCCCGGCGGGGCCGTCCGCGAGCGCGGCGGCCAGGGCGTCGGTGCGCAGCCGACCCTGGTCGTCGGCCGGCACGACCGTCGGCACGCCGAGACCGAGGTACCGCAGGGCGAGGTCGACGGAGTCGTGCCGCTCGGCGCCGACCAGCACGCGCACGGCCGGCCCGCCGGTCAGGCCCCGGTCGTGAACGTCCCACCCCGCGCGGGCGAGCACCGCCCCGCGCGCCGCCGCCAGCCCCGTGAAGCTCGCCGTCGTCGCACCGGTGACGAAGCCCACGTCGGAGCCGGAGGGCAGGCCGAGCGCGTCCAGCACCCACCGCCCGGCGGCCTCCTCGACCGCGACGACGCCCGGTGTGGCGAACCGCATCCCGGCGTTCTGGTCCCACGCGCTCACGAGCCAGTCGGCGCCCAGCGCCGCGGGCAGCGTGCCGCCCATGACCCAACCGAAGAACCGCCCCGACCCGATCGCCATGAGCCCCGGCTCGACCCGGTCCACGAGCTCGTCGACCACCGCGTCGGGCGCGAGCCCGCGCTCGGGGAGCGGACCCGCGAGGGTCCGTCCGACGGTGTCCGCGTCGGCCCGCGGCGGGACGGAGCGTTCTCCCACGCCGTCGAGCCAGGCTCGTGCGTGGTGCGCGGCGCGGTCCAGCGCGCCGTCGAAGTCCTTGCCTCGCACGGTCATCCGGGTGCTCCTTCGCGACCGGCCTCGGGCCTCCCAGCGTACCGAGGGGCCGGGGGCCACGCCCCGGGCCGCGACCGTCCCGCCGGGGGAAACTTCCGGCGGCGGCCGGGCGCGTGTGACACTTCCCCGATGAAGCGGACCATCGGGATCGAGGAGGAGTTCCTCCTGGTCGGAGCGGACGGGCGTCCCGTGGCGCGGGCGTCCGAGGCGCTGGACGCGGCGGAGGTCGACGGCGCGCCGCAGGCCTCGGCGCAGACCGGCGGTGGGGCGCTCGAGACGGAGTTCATGGAGGAGCAGCTCGAGACGGCGACGCACCCGCGCAGCGACCTCACCGAGCTCGCGGCCGAGATCCGCGCCGGTCGGGAGCGCGCCCAGACGGCGGCCGACCGGGTCGGGGCGCGCGTCGCGGCACTGGCCACGTCCCCGTGGCGGTTCGAGGGCACGACGGTGGCGCGGCTGCGCTACCTGGAGGCGCGTGCGGCGTTCGGCCTCACGGCCCGCGAACAGCTGACCAGCGGGTGCCACGTGCACGTCGCGGTCGCCGACGACGCCGAGGGCGTGGCCGTCCTCGACCGCATCGGGCCGTGGCTGTCGGTGCTGCTCGCGCTGAGCGCGAACTCCCCCTTCTGGCAGGGCGAGGACTCCGGGTTCGCGAGCTACCGCTCGCAGGTGTGGGCCCGCTGGCCCACGTCCGGGCCCGCCCGCTCGTTCGGCTCGCCGGAGGCGTACCGGCAGGCGGTCGACGACCTCGTCGCGACGGGCACGATCCTCGACCAGGACATGGTCTACTTCGACGCCCGGCTGTCCTCCCGCTACCCCACCGTGGAGGTCCGGGTCGCCGACGTCTGCCTCGACGCCGACACCGCCACCCTGCTCGGCGCCCTCGCCCGCGGCCTCGTCGAGACCGCGGCGCGCGAGGCGACCGACGGCCTCGCCGCGCCGGTGCTGCGCCCCGAGCTGCTGCGCACGGCCGCGTGGCGGGCCGGTCGGTCGGGGCTGGCCACCGAGCTGCTGTCGCCCCGCACGTGGCGGCCCGCGCCGGCGCACGACGTCGTCGGGCAGCTCGTGGCGCACGTGCGCGAGGCGCTGGTCGACGCCGGGGACCTGGACGCCGTCACCGAGCTGCTCGGACGGCTGT